>NZ_JBEYYJ010000005.1:0-357957 GCF_040645475.1 Streptomyces sp. NPDC046759
ACCACGTACTGGATCGCGGGCTTGTCCACGACCGGCAGCATCTCCTTGGGAGTGGCCTTCGTCGCCGGAAGGAACCGGGTCCCGAGGCCTGCCGCCGGGATGACGGCCTTGGAAATGGCGGGGCGGGAAACCATGCGGTGCTCGTCTCTCTCGTTCTGCACGTCAGGCGCCGATGAGGCCACGCTCACCGGTCGGCTGCAGCGGAATGTGCGCCTTGGTGAGGGCGGCCGGTGCGGGTGCCGGAGTCCGCTCGTCCAGGGGTACGACGGCGGGGGCGGCCTCCTGGCCGAGGAACAGCCGGCGCACCACGCGCTCCGCCGCCTTCCCGTCGTCGAACTGCACGAACCGCGCGCGGAACGCAGCCCGCAGCTCGGCGGACTTGCTGCTGTTCCAGGCGCCGGATCGGAACGCCTCGATCAGCTCGTCCTCCGTGGTCGCGGTCGCGCCGGGAGTCTCGCCCGGATTCCCGGAGAGGACGTCGAAGTAGACGCCGCGGGCCTTGCGGTAGACCTCCCAGTCGTCCGCGTAGGTGACGATCGGGCGGTCGAGGCACGCGTAGTCGAACATGATCGAGGAGTAGTCCGTGATCAGCGCGTCGGCGGCCAGGCAGAGGTCCTCCACCACCGGGTACCTCGACACGTCCTTGATCAGGCCGCGCTCCTGCAGTGCCTCCAGGCGGGGGTCGCCGCCGTAGAAGTAGTGCGTACGCACGAGGACGACGTAGTCGGGGCCCAGCTCGCGGCAGAACCGCTCCAGGTCGATGCGGGGCACGTAGCCCTTCTGGTAGTCGCGCACCGTCGGGCAGTAGAGGATGGCGGTCTTGCCCGGCTCGATGCCGAGTTCACGGCGGATCCGCAGGACGTCGTCGCCGGTGGCCCGGAAGTAGACGTCGTTGCGCGGGTATCCGTACTCGACCGCCTCGAACGCGCAGGGGTAGACCCGCTCCCAGATCTCCGTGGAGTGCTGGTTGGAGGTGAGGCTGAGGTCCCACTTGTCGGCCCGCTCCAGCATCTTGGCGAAGCTCATGTTCTTGGCGGCCGCCGGGAACTTCTGCTGGTCGATCCCCATCTGCTTGAGAGGGGTGCCGTGGTGGGTCTGCAGGTGGACCTGCTCCGGGCGCTTCACGAAGTTGTTCGGGAAGTTGACGTTGTTGACGAGGTACTTGGCGCGTGCCATGACCTCCCAGTAGCGGGGCGAGTTCGCCACCACGTAGTCCACGCCCGCGGGCACGCTGTCCACCGCATCGCGCTTCACGATCCAGACGCCGTGGACGTTCGGGGCGAGTTCCTTCGCCTTCTGGTAGATGGCGGCCGGGTTGCAGGCGACGCCGCGGTTCCAGTAGGCCGCGTAGACCGCGAGGTTCTCGTCGACGGGGCGGCGCAGGTGCAGCTGGTACAGCCGGTTGTAGGCGGTCTTGCCGAGCTTGGTCTTGACCTTGACGGCCCGCTGGATCACCTGGCGGCGGGTGTTGCCGGCGGCCGTCACCGCCGCGTACGCCGTGTACGAACCCCGCTCCAGCAGCTGGAACCGGACGCCCTGCGAGCCCTCCGGCACGACGAAGCCCTTGGGCTTGAAGCGCTTGTAGTTGGCGGCCGAGAGCTTGAAGAACTCCGCGCGGTCCTTGGGGACGATGCGGTCCTCACGGGCCAGGGTGAACAGGTAGTGGCTGGCCGCGCGCTCGAACAGCAGCGCCCGGACCGGCTCCAGGTGGGGGCGCTCGTCGAGGAACTCGAAGAGGCGCGCGTACTGCTCGAAGATCCCGAAGTGCTTGCGGCCGGGCGTGCGCATGGAGTTGCCCTGGCGGCGCTGCCGGTACTCGACGCAGACGTGGTCGGTGGCGGCGATGCGCTCCGCGGTCAGCATGGTCTTGTAGACCATGAGGGCATCCTCGTAGATGCCGTCGGTGAAGGTGAAGTTGTGGTCGTCGACGTAGAACTGGCGGCGGTAGGCGCGGTTCCACACCACGGCGAACATGTTGAGGTACTCGGGCCGCTCCAGCGCCGTGAACACGTCCGTGCCGGCCTCGGCGAGCATCTCGCCGGCCGCGCTCGCCTGCACCCGGTTGTTCCAGTAGGTGCGGACGTGATTGAGGAGCAGAATGTCTGGATTGCCCGTGACCTCGAGGCGGTCGGCTATCGCCTGCAGGGCGCCTTCGGCGAGGGTGTCGTCGCTGTCGAGGAACAGGATGTACTCGCCGCGGGCCTTCAGCGCACCGGCGTCCCGCGCCTTTCCGATGCCCCGGTTCTCCTCGAAATGCACCGGTATCACGCGGTCGTCGAGGGCGGCGTACTCATCGAGTATGCGGCCGCAGGAGTCCGGCGAGTGGTCGTCGATGGCGACGATCTCGAAGTCCTCGAAGGACTGGGACAGAATGGAGTCCAAGCACGCGCGAAGATATCCCTGAACTTTATAAACGGGGACGACCACGCTTATTTTCGGCGAAGCGCTTCCATTCGCGAGGGGCATGCTTGGAGCTCCTGGGCTGTCGGTCAGAGTCAAGCGCCTCCCGCTGCTGACCTGCGGCGGGAGGCGAGAGGCACAAGGGGTGCTAGGTTAAGGCTCGTTTAAGCCTACCCTAACGCGACTCCGGAGCCGTTCTTACTGCGGCTGCTCCGCCCCTGGTCAACCGGGTTGTGGCAAGACTCACCCAAGTCTCAACTGTCCTTTTCAGGCCAGAACGTCCTTGTAGTAGATACTCGCCCTCTTGCTCTGGTCCGTGTCGGACGTGTAGGAGGCGAAGCCGCTGCAGAGGCGGACCGCTTGGGGGTTGCCCGGGTCGGGGATCTGGATGGCCATGCCCTCGGGCTCCCGGTAGAGCAGGGTGTAGGCGGCCTTGGTGAGCTTCTGCTCCACGAGGGAGCCCGTGTTCCAGTCCACAGTCGTGATGTAAGTGTTGCCGTTCGGCGACACCGAGCCGTCGCTGCCGTACGCCGAGCCGGCCAGGAGGTAGAGGTAACTGCCGTAGC
Source organism: Streptomyces sp. NPDC046759 (assembly GCF_040645475.1). Lineage (NCBI taxonomy): Bacteria > Bacillati > Actinomycetota > Actinomycetes > Kitasatosporales > Streptomycetaceae > Streptomyces > Streptomyces sp. NPDC046759. The sequence goes on from NZ_JBEYYJ010000005.1 coordinate 2,967, forward strand.
TCGCGAAGCCCTGGAAGGTGTCGGTGTAGCCGGGCTGAAGGTCGGCGGGCTGGGCCACGTCGGCGAGGGTGGTGCGGCCTCCTGCCTTGAAGGCGGCGAGGTCGTACAGACGGAAACGGAAGGCGCCGCCGACACGGCAGCGGACCGCGAGCCGGTTGTTGACCGGGTCGACGGTGCAGGTGGTGCGGTCGACGCCGCTTTCCAGGGTGTACTGGGTGAGCGCGGGGGAGCCCGCGGTGAGCACGGTTCCGTTGGCGAATTCGAACCGGGCGATCCGGTCGCCCCATCCGGTGTAGGTGCCGTCGGAGTTCGCGGTGCGAACGTTGTGCGTCTCGGTCCACAGGTAAGTGCCGGAAGTGGTGGATTCGACACCGATCTGCACGCCGTGCCCGAATCCACGGAGATACATGGTGCCGAGAATGCGCCCGGAGGTGTCCAGGCGCGTCAGGCACAGGTCGCCGTTGGCCTCACGGTCGGCGCCCGAGTAGGTCTGCGTCTCTCCCGGGAGCTGGAGCCCGCCGTCGACCAGCTGCACGGTGAAGAGGTGCCCGCGGGTGTTGTCGAAGGCGAAGGACTGCAGGACGCGGGTGCCGGTCAGGTCCACCTCGCGCAGGAGCGAGGTGGAGGCGGCGGTCAGATCGAACCGCTTGCTCGCGGTGACCGAGCCGGGAGTGGTGTCGTTCTGCGGCGTACGGCGGGAGCGCGTGACGCCCTCCGCCACGCCGACGGCCACGGCCGGAACGGCTGCAGCGCCGATGACGGCGCCTCCGGCACGCAGAAAGCGTCTGCGGTCGAGCATGGTGATGGAGCCCCCCAAGAGCCGAAAAGAGAAAAGGCCAATGTCCGCGCCTTTGGCGCGCAAATGGGACATGCGGGGCCAAGGGGGAGCTGGCTGGATTGCTGGCCGGTAATTAAAGCAGGTGTTAATCGATCACGGTAGCGAGGTGGGAATCATCCATTCCGTTGGTCATGGCACCGCAAAGCTTCCCCCAAGGCGATGATGATCTTTGGTGGGGCGTAAGCCGGTTTGGTGAGTTATGACCTAGTTAAGCAACTGGTTAATCTCCGGCCTGCGTGTGTTCGCCATGTGTTGGCCTTGTGCTGCCTCCGTACCGCGGACCCGCTCTTTTTGACCGTTTGTGGTCGATATTCGGCCAGAGGGGTGGGGGTTCGTGATGCGTGCGTCGTACAGACGCGGCTTCGTCGTAACGGTCTCCGGTGCGTTGTTGTCGGCTCTCCTGTCGGCCCCGGCGTTCGCCGCGTCCGTCGCCGTGGCCAAACCGAAGGACAGGACCGTCAGCGTGCCGGCGCGCAAGGGCGAGAAGGTGCCCGCGCAGCAGGCGGAGCCGACCATGAGCAAGGCGCCGAAGGTCGCCTGGCCGAAGGGGGTGACCGCCAGGGTCGACCTCGCGAAGGCCAAGGCGGGGCATGCTCAGGCCGTGTCGCCGTCGGGCGCCGTCGTCGATGCTCAGGTCGGCACCGCCGCGGCCAAGTCGGCCGTGGTGTCGGTCCAGACCCCGACGGCGGTGCAGATCCGCACCGCCGGTCTGGCCCCGCAGTCCGCGTTCGCGCTCGGCCAGAAGGCCGCCAAGGACGCCGTAACCGCGGGCAAGGGCCTCGGTTTCACCCCGTCCGGGGCCGCTCCCGGCGACGTCGACGTGCAGGTTCTGGACCGCACGAAGATCAAGTCGATCGGCGGCGTGGGCATGGCCGTGCGCCTGACCCGCAAGGACAAGAAGCCCGCTCCCGGGCCGGTCGGTGTCACCATCGACTACAACGCCTTCAAGAACGCCTACGGCGGTGACTTCGCCTCCCGGCTGCGCCTGGTGCAGATGCCGGCGTGCGCGCTCACCACACCGAAGAAGCGCGGCTGTTCCCCGGACACCCGCCGCTACCTCCCGGTCCACAACGACGTGAAGTCGGGCAAGCTGACGGCGACGGTGTACGCCGACGCGGACCCCACCGCGACGGCCGCCGCCCCGAAGACCGGCATGGCGATGATGTCGGCGGCCACCACGTCGACGGTGACGGCGGTCACGACGAGCTCCTCGTCGGACGACGGTGACTACCGGGCCTCGACATTGAGCCCGAGCGGCAAGTGGGACGTGTCGACCGGTTCCGGGGCGTTCACCTATGACCTGCCGGTCACCCTGCCCAAGGCGCCCTTCGGCGCGACGCCCGACCTGGCCCTGTCCTACAACTCCCAGTCTGTCGACGGTCGCACCTCCGCGACCAACAACCAGGCGTCCTGGGCAGGCATGGGCTGGGACCTGAACGTTGGCTACATCGAGCGCAAATACAAGAACTGCTCGCAGGACGTCAACAACACCGTGGGCGACATGTGCTGGCAGTCGCCGAACCACAGCCTGGAGCCGGACGGCGCCGAGTACACCATCAGTCTCAACGGCGTCGACTCGGCGCTCGTCCAGGACGGCAACGGCACCGGCTCCTACCACGTGCAGGACGACCCGGGCTGGCGCGTGCAGCACCTCACCGGCGGTCACGGCGCGGACGACGAGTACTGGGTGATCTCCTCCCAGGACGGCATGCGCTACTACTTCGGCTGGGGCCGCGCCGAGCGCACCGGCGACGCCACCCACTCCGTGCTCACCGTCCCGGTGGCCGGTGACGACACCGGCGAGCCGTGCCACTCCCAGTTCCCGGAACCCTGCACGCAGGCCTGGCGCTGGAACCTGGACCGCGTGGTCGACCCCAACGAGGTCGAGAACGCCTACTTCTACGACAAGCAGACGAACTACTACCGCTCGGTCATCAACACCGACAAGGCGCGCCAGTACGACGCAGCCGGCTACCTGACCCGCATCGAGTACGGCTGGGCCTCCCAGATCCCCGGCGCGAAGCTCCCCGCCAAGGTCGAGCTGTCGCACGTGGGCCGGTGTGTGGAGCGGATGAGCTACGACGACCCGCTGGGCAAGGAGCCGCCGGCCTGCCCGGGCATCTCCTCCAACGCCAGCTCCTACCCCGACGTGCCCACCGACCTGATGTGCGACGGCACCTCGGCGGACAACTACTGCGCGGGCAAGACGTACTACCCCACGTTCTTCACCACCGACATGCTGTGGGACATCAAGACCTACGTCAGCGACGACGGCGGCACGACGTGGGACCCGGCCATGCAGTACCAGATGAAGTACGGCCTGCCCGATCCATCCGGCTCCGTGGGCAAGACCCTCTGGCTCGACTACGTCCAGCGCAAGGGCTACGGCGACGGCCTCGACCAGCGTCTGCCGGTCATCAACTTCAACGGTGAGTGGCTGGACAACCAGGTCGGCAAGTCCACCCTCAACTTCCGCCGTGTCACCAAGGTCTACGGTGACCTCGGTTCGGTCACCAGCGTCACCTACGGCCAGCCGGACGCCTGCGACATCAACAACCTGCCGAGCGAGTCGTCCAACACGGAGGACTGCTTCTGGCAGAAGTGGACGCCTGAGGGCGCCTCGAGCCCCTCGTCCGGCTGGTTCAAGAAGTACCTGGTCACCCAGGTCGACGAGGACCCTGGTGTCGGCAAGGGTGCGAACAGCGACGGCGACCCTGTCATGACCACCCGGTACGAGTACCACGGCGGCGGAGGCTGGCGGTTCACCAACGACCCGCTGACGCCGGACTCCGATGAGACCTGGTCCGACTGGCGCGGTTACCAGCAGGTCGAGGTCTTCACCGGTACCAAGAGCAACGCGGCCTCCACCTACCACTGGCTCTACCGGGGCCTGGACGGCGACCGCACCGACAAGAACGACTCCTCCAAGACCCGCAGCGTCTCGGTCACGGACGGATTCGGCGACTCCTGGACCGACTCCGCCTGGCTGGCCGGCAACACCCTGGAGACCTCCCAGAGGGACGGCGACGGCAACTCGCACGAACGCGTCCGCAAGGAGTACTGGGTCCACGACACCGCCCACTACGACGGCCTGCCCGACGCGCGCTTCGTCCGCGACAGCAAGACCACGACGGACACGCTGACCTCCCAGGGCTGGCGCGAGAGCGTGGTCAACGACGAATACGACGACACGTCGTCCACCAGCACCACCTACGGCCTGCCCCTGCGCACCAACGACTGGGGCCAGGTCAACACCGACGACAACCGTTGCACCACCTATGGCCGCGCGTACAACACGTCGAACTTCCCCAACTCCGACGTCAAGCGCTGGATGGTCTTCCAGGACGAGGAGCGCCACTACGCGGCCGACTGCGCTGACCGTTCCTCGGCCAACCAGGACTCGTACAAGGTGACCCTGTACGACGGGTCGGCCTCGGTCGCGGACAATGACACCGCGCTGGTCGACGGGAACGCCACCGAGCAGGACGTCTACACCGACGCCGACCCGGCGAACGCCCGCAAGACCTGGACGGACTACGACGGCGCCGGTCGCGTCGTCGCCACCTACGACGGCAAGCGACAGAAGATCACCACGACCTACTCGCCGACCACGACCTGGCCGACCGACGGCGTCACGGTGACCACACCCGACCCGGACGACAACAGTCCGGCGGCCAACGGCCCGGCCACGCCGCAGACCACCACCACCTGGTACTCGCGGCTTTGGGGAACGCCGTACCGCATCCTCGACCCCAACGGCCACACCACGCGGATCGTCCTCGACTCCGTGGGCCGCACCAGTCAGGTCTTCAAGGCCACGGAGATCGGCAACTACCCCAGCGGCCACCCGTCGATCCAGTTCAGCTACGACGTCCCGACCGGCCCCAACAGCGACGGCGTGCCCGACACGGTGACCGGTCCCGCCAAGGTGACCACCGGCGTCCTGCAGTCCGGCTCGACCTACGTCAATTCCTACGAGTACCTCGACGGGCTCGGCCGCACGCGCGAGACCCAGACGACGGCGCCGGGCGGCACCGGCCGTGACGTGGTCTCCACCCGCTACGACACGTCGGGCAACGTCACGGGCACCTCCGCGATGTTCTACAACTCCGGCAAGGCCGGCGTGGACGGCATGGTCCTGCCTACGGTGGCGGACCTGCCTTCCTACACCGACCCGGTCATCGACTGGGACGGCCGGACTACGGAGACCCGGACCCTGGTCCACGGCGTCCTCCAGGCGGCGGGCCACACCCGCACGTACTACTTCGGCGACTACACCACCACGGTCCCGCCCACCGGTGAGCGCACCGACACGTACACGGACGTCTTCGGACAGACCACGAAGATCGTCCAGCACGGTCCGATCGGAGGGATCACCACGTCGTACACATACACGCGCAGCGGCCAGCTGAAGACGATCACCGACACCAAGGGCAACGTCACCACGTACGGCTACAACTGGGCCGGTGACCGGACCTCGGTGGTCGACCCTGACGCCGGATCCTCCTCGACCAAGTACGACGAGAACGGCAAGGTGAGCAGCACCACCAGCAACGGCACGACGCTGACGTACGGTTACGACCACCTCCAGCGGCAGAAGACGGTCTCCGAGACGACCTCGGCGGGCAGCACCCTCCTGTCGGAGTGGAACTACGACTCCGCCACCGGCGGTGTGGGTCGACTGGCCGCGTCGACGGCATATGTGAAGGGCAAGGCCTACACCGAAGCCGTGACCAGCTACGACGCGCGTGGTCGTGCGGAGAACAAGACGTACACCATCCCCGACGACGGGTCCGGCCTCGCCGGCACCTATACGTTCGGCTACGGCTACGACCTCGCCGACCACGTGACGTCGGTCACCTATCCCAAGGTCGGTGACCTCGCGGTCGGGCAGCTCCCCCAGGAGACGGTCACCACCTCCTACACCGACCAGGGACAGCCGTCCAAGGTCTCCTCCGCACTGGCCACCTACCAGGCGAACATCGGCTTCGACCTCCTGGGCCGCCTCAACGGCCGCGCGTACGGCACGAGCGGCGGCACCGACACCACGGCGAACCGCGCCTACACCTACGACGACAGCAACGGCAGCGGCGCGCTGTCCAACATCAAGACCACCGAGACGACCGGCACCACGACCAAGACGGCGCAGGACGACACCTACACGCGCGATCTCGGCGGCCAGGTCACCGGCGTCACGGACGCCGTGGCCAAGCAGAGCGAGTGCTACACGTATGACGAGCTGAACCGGCTCACCCATGCGTGGACCACCGAGGCCACCGACGGTTGTTCGGGCGCGGCCACGCCGGACCTGAGCAGCAGCCTCGACCCCTACGACCAGTCGTACACGTACGACGACCTCGGCAACCTGATGTCCGTCAAGGACACCACGGCCGGCGGGTCGACGACCAAGTCGTACACCTACCCCGGCTACGGCTCCACGTACACTCCGGGCAAGGCCCATCCACACGCGGTGACCCAGGCGGGCTCCGACAGCTACACCTACAACGCGTCGGGTCAGATGGACACGCGCACGGTGAACGGCGTCAGTTCGAGCATCGACTGGAATCCGCAGAACCGGGTCAGCCAGATCACCCAGCACAAGTCGGGCGGCGACGAGGTGTCGACCTACGTGTACGACACGGACGGCAACGTGTTGCTGCGCACCTCGCACGACGAGAACGTCCTGTACCTGGACGGCCAGGAACTGCACAAGGCCAACGGCATCGGCGAAGGGGTCAAGGCGACGCGTCTGTACAGCGCCGCCGGCACCACCGTCGCCATGCGCGAGGGCGACGGCTCCGATCACGGCAAGCTGACCTGGCTCATGGACGACACACAGGCGTCCACGGTTCTGCTGATCGGCATGGGCGGGGCGATCACCCGACGGCGATACACCCCGTTCGGCAAGGAGCGCAACGTGGGCAGCGGAGACCTGCCGGCCGACCTCGACCGGGGCTTCCTCGGCAAGCCGGAGGACGACAGCACGTCCCTGTCCATCGTCGGTGCCCGCATGTACGACCCGTCTCTGGGCCGGTTCATCAGTCCCGACGAACTGAACGACCAGACCGATCCGCAGAACCTGTCGGCCTACAGCTACGCCGACAACAACCCGGTCCGCTACATGGACCCCTCGGGCCTGGGCCTGGCCTGCGGCGGCTCGGACCCGGCGTGCCCGAAGCACAACCATGACGGCACGATCAAGACGACCAAGAAGCACGGCTCGAAGGCCAGTCACGGCAGTCACAAGATCGGCGGGCTCGGAACGGTCGACAAGAAGACGTACCACTGGCTGACCGACTCCAAGAACGGGCTGGGCTACAAGCCGTCGTACGGCAGCTGGGACCACTTCCTGGCCGAGAAGATCGACCCTGCCAAGCTCCAGATGGCCCGGACCTTCAAGCGCTGCCTGGCAAAGGGAAGTTCCGACGCCTCCTGTGTCTCCAAGGCGCAGAGCTCCGGCGATGACGGAGGCGACGAAGGAACGATGAGCGACACGACCACCCAGTGGGTCCAGGGAACGGCCGCTGTCGCCGGCACCCTGTTCTTCGTCTGTGAGGCGACCACTCTGGGGGCGGGTACCCCGTTCTGCGGGGCCGGCGCCGTCGGCCTCTACGCGGGCGTGGTCCTGGCAGCAGGAGTTGCCACCACGGTGGACAGCTGTGCACAGAAGGACTGGGGTGACTGCGCGGCCGGAGTCGTGGGGCTGGTGGCCGGAGGAAAGGAATGGGTCTCGGCCGGGCAGGCCCGAGAAGCCTGGGGCACCGTCCAGCGAGGGGGAACGGCCGCCTGGAACCAGGTGAGTTCGGGCGCACGCTCTGCATGGAGTTCCGTCTCATCGCTATGGCAATGACGGTCGGCACGTAAGATGACCGGGGGCTTCTCGTTTACGGGAAGCCCCCGGTCATTGTGTGAAAAGGTTTTCCCTGTTCGAGGAGGTGTGGCAGGTTTGAAGGCGAATGCGACATTGCTGCCGGTGGTCGCGGCCGGTGTACGTGAGAATCTCGTCGGTGTTGCGGTGGGAGTTCTGATGGAGGCATTGATCCTCTCCACCTCGGACAGTCTCCGGCTCAGCGGGAATTCCGGGCGGGTGCAGCTCGTCGGTCTGGTTGCCGCGGCCGCCCTGTGGAGCTGCAACGTTCTGGCGGGACGCCGCAGCGAGGTGAAAGCACATGCTGCTGCCGTGGAAATAGAGGACGTCCATGTCCTCGTGGGTCAGGAGGCGGCCAGGCGTCGGACCATGCGGCGCAGTCAGGGGCGGGTGGCCGTCTTTGTCGCGCTGTTCTCCGTCGTCTGCGGATATCTCTTCCGCCTCCCCCTCCTGTCCCTGCTCGTCCCGGTCGTCCTGTTTATTTCCCTCGTGCATGCCTGGCGAATTTCCGTATGGGAGCGCCGCCATCGCGTGGTGCTGTGGAAGCCCTCACTGGCAGAGGTGGGGCGCGAAGAATGGCGGCGTTCGCCTTTTTATTCGACGCCGAAGTGACGCGCACCGGTCCGACCACCGCAGTCCGCGCCGGGAGCCACCGTCCACGTCGTGAGCGGACTGCGCGGGCGTCGTCGGTTCTCGCGTAGATTGGCCGCATGGACCAGCCCAAAAAGCGCGCTGGTCAGGCGGCCTGAGGTATGTGGGGAAGCGCGTGTCAGCGGCAGCGGAGTACGAAGCAGAGGCGGCCCAGGGCGCTCGGCCGGGGACTGCGGGGCCACAGGGGCGACAGCGTCGGGCCGTACATGAAGCCCGCAGGATCGTCGTCAAGGTCGGCTCCTCCTCCCTGACCACCGCCGCCGGAGGCCTCGACGCCGACCGTGTCGACGCACTCGTCGACGTGCTCGCCAAGAGCCGCAGCGGCGGGGAGAAGGAGATCGTCCTCGTCTCCTCCGGTGCCATCGCCGCCGGACTCGCCCCGCTGGGCCTGCGCCGCCGCCCGAAGGACCTCGCCCGGCAGCAGGCCGCCGCCAGCGTCGGCCAGGGGCTGCTCGTCGCCCGCTACACCGCCTCCTTCGCCCGCTACGGCGTCCGTGTCGGCCAGGTGCTGCTGACCAGCGACGACATGAGCCGCCGCGCCCATCACCGCAACGCCTCCCGCACCCTCGACAAGCTGCTCGCGATGGGCGCGTTCCCGATCGTCAACGAGAACGACACCGTCGCCACCGACGAGATCCGCTTCGGCGACAACGACCGCCTCGCCGCGCTCGTCGCCCACCTCGTCCACGCCGATCTCCTCGTCCTCCTCTCCGACGTCGACGGCGTCTACGACGGCGACCCCGGCAAGCCCGGTACGTCCCGGATAGCGGAGGTGAAGGGGCCGGAGGATCTCGCGGGCGTCGAGATCGGCAGCGCGGGCAAGGCCGGCGTCGGCACCGGCGGGATGGTGACCAAGGTCGAGGCCGCCCGGATCGCGGCCGCCGCCGGCATCCCCGTGGTCCTCACCAGCGCCGTGCACGCGGCGGAGGCGCTGAGCGGCGGCGACACCGGCACCTACTTCCACCCCGCCGGCAAACGCTCCGCCGACCGACTGCTGTGGCTCCAGCACGCCTCCACCCCCCAGGGCGCGCTGACCCTGGACGACGGCGCGGTGGACGCCGTCGTCACGCGGCGAAAGTCGCTGCTGCCCGCCGGAATCGCCGCCGTGGAGGGCGACTTCAGCGCCGGCGATCCCGTCGAGCTGCGCGACACGGCGGGCCGCGCGGTGGCCCGGGGACTCGTCAACTTCGACGCCAAGGAGATTCCCCGGCTGATCGGGCGCTCGACCCGTGAGCTGGCCCGGGAACTGGGCCCCGCGTACGAACGCGAGGTCGTACACAGGGACGACCTGGTGCTTCTGCACGCGTAACACTCGCAAAACCGCTCGTAAAACGGGGCGTAAGGACCGCCCCCGGTGGGGGACGTTCCGTAAAACCGCCCCGCGGTGCCGTAGGGCCTGCTCAACTTTGTGTCAGGACACGTTTCCGAGTGCTGGGTGAAGGAGGCCGTCGTGAGACGAGTGCGCCCTGGGGTGACAACCCGCGGTGCTCTGACGAGCGTCGCGGCCGGGGACGCCTACGAGGAGCCCAAGGACCTGCCCCGGCTGTGGCACGTCACGCTCAGCGTCTCCGGGGAGAACGTCCCCCTGCCGGACCTGCGCCGTGCCCTGGAGCAGCTGGCCCACGACCACCCCTTCCTCCTGACCAGCAGGTATGCCACCGACCACGCCGAGATCAGGTACTGGGAAGAGGCCCGCGACCTGCACGACGCCGCCGCCGTCGCCCTGCGCCTGTGGGGCGAGCACCGGCAGAGCGCCGGGCTGCCCGCCTGGGAGATCGTCGGCCTGGAGGTCATCGACCGTGAGACCTACCACCAGCGCATCGCCGAGGGCTACGGCCCCGCCCCCGCGACTCCCGTCGGTGTCCACCCCTTCTGAACCGCGCGCCTCGGAACCGCGCGCCTCGGAACCGCGCGCCTCGGAACCGCGCGCCTCGGAACCGCGCGCCTCGGAACCGCGCGCCTCGGAACCGCGCCCCGCGGTACCGCTGAACCGCGCCCTTCCGATTCCCGCCCCCCGGCTCCCGGTGCCGGTGCCGGGCCGCGCCCCGGCGCCCCGGGCCAGCCCGGTAGGTTCGGCGGGACGCATGTGGATCATGCGTCTCTGCTCACCAACCGCTACACAAGGGGGACCATGGGACAGCACACCATCGGCCGGCGAGGGATCCTGCGGGCCGCGGGCGGTCTGGGGATCGCCGCGTCGGGCATGGGGGCCGGGTCGGGCACGGCGTCCGCCGCGATCGCCGCCTCGCCGCGCTTCGACCTCACCGCGCCGTCGTACGACCTGTTCCGCGGCCGGCAACTGCACGACGACACCGTGCAGCAGGGCTTCGCCTTCGACAGCGTCAACAAGCGCCTCTTCGTCGCGCAGCGACGCAACGGCAGCGGTGAGACGTCCGGTGACCTCTGCATCACCGAGCTGGACTTCGCCGGCAACCGCGTCTCTGCCATGCACCTGACGGGCTTCGGCCACGGCGTCGCCTTCGGCGTCGAGCCGCGGGGCCGCGACAGCTGGCTGTGGACGGAGGTGGACGCCAACAACAACGGCTACGGCACCCGGCTCGGCCGCTTCAGGTTCGTGCGGGGCGGCTCCCTGTCCCACACCTCTTCCGCGATCCAGAAGTACCGGCCGGTGGCGAGCGGCGTGGAGTTCACCTGCTCCGTCGACCAGGTACACGGCATCATGGTCGTCCGCCACCAGAAGAACGGCGCGAAGTACATCGCCGCCTACCGGATGAGCCAGGCCTCCGCGGGCGACTTCCGCAGCCCGGTGGCGTACTTCAAGCAGCCCTCGATCCCGGGCACCGCGCAGGGGTACACCTCCTACGGGCGCTACCTGTACTACCTCACGGGCAACGCCTACTCCGCGAGCAACCCGCGGCCCGGGAACACCCGCATCACCTGCGTCGACCTCGATTCGGGGGCCGTCAAGCAGGGGCCGGTCCTCACCAAGGCGGGCGAGAGCCTCTCCTACCGCGAGCCGGAGGGGCTGGCCGTCCACCGCACCGACTCGGGTCAGGCCCGCCTCTTCCTGGGCTTCGCCTCCGGCACCGCGGGCGACCGCCGCTCGAACCTCTTCTACAAGAAGGCGCTGATCTGAGCCCTGTGACCGGGCCCCGTGCCGCCGGGCCCCGTGCCCCCGGGATGCCGGTGGCACGGAGCTCGCACGACCCTCGGTGACTCGCCGGCTCGGCCCGTCTCGGCCTCCGGGACGGTTGCCGTCCCCGTCTGCAGGCGCACTACCCTGCGTGTATGACCACGCTCTCGCCGTACGACTCGATGTCCCCGGTCACCCAGGCCGCCTACCGGGCCAAGGCCGCCGCCGCCGACCTCGCGCCGCTGCCGCGAGCCGTGAAGGACGACGCGCTGCTCGCCATCGCCGACGCCCTCGAGGTCCGGACGAGCGAGATCGTCGAGGCCAATGCCAAGGACGTCGCCAAGGCCCGGGAGAACGGCACCAGCGAGGCCATCGTCGACCGGCTCACCCTCACCCCGGAGCGGGTCCGCGCCATCGCCTCCGACGTCCGTGACGTGGCGAAGCTGCCCGACCCGGTCGGCGAGGTCGTCCGCGGCTCCACCCTTCCCAACGGCATCGACCTGCGTCAGGTCCGGGTCCCGCTGGGCGTCGTCGGCATCATCTACGAGGCCCGTCCGAACGTGACCGTGGACGCCGCCGCCCTCTGCCTGAAGTCCGGCAACGCCGTCCTGCTGCGCGGCTCCGCCTCCGCCTACGAGTCCAACACCGCCCTCGTCCGGGTCGTCCGGGACGCCGTCGGCGGCGCCGGGCTGCCCGCCGACGCCGTCCAGCTGGTGCCCGGCGAGAGCCGCGAGTCCGTCCGCGAGCTGATGCGCGCCCGCGGCCTGGTCGACGTCCTCATCCCGCGCGGCGGCGCCTCCCTGATCCAGACGGTCGTCAGCGAGTCGACCGTCCCGGTCATCGAGACCGGCACCGGCAACTGCCACGTCTACGTCGACGCGCACGCCGACATCGACATGGCCATCGACATCCTGATCAACTCCAAGGCCCAGCGGGTCAGCGTCTGCAACGCGGCCGAGACCCTGCTCGTCCACCAGAACATCGCCCCCGAGTTCCTGCCGCGCGCCCTCGACGCCCTCGCCGAGGCCGGCGTCACCGTGCACGCCGACGAACGCGTGATGGCCTACGCCGAGGACTCCAAGGCGACGGTCGTGGAGGCGACGGCCGAGGACTGGGAGACCGAGTTCCTCTCGTACGACATCGCCGCCGCGGTGGTGGATTCGCTCGACAAGGCCGTGGAGCACATCCGGCTGTGGACCTCCGGTCACACCGAGGCGATCGTCACCACCTCCCAGCAGGCCGCCCGCCGCTTCACCCAGCTGGTCGACTCCACCACCGTCGCCGTGAACGCCTCCACCCGTTTCACCGACGGCGGTCAGTTCGGTTTCGGCGCCGAGATCGGCATCTCCACCCAGAAGCTGCACGCCCGCGGCCCGATGGGTCTGCCGGAGCTGACCAGCACCAAGTACATCGTCACCGGTGACGGCCACGTGCGGCCCTGAGGTCCACGCGTCCGGCCGTACAGCGGGAAGCCGGCGGGTGGCCGGAACGGCGTCTCACCAGTCAGACGAATTTCCATACTGTCTGCCCAAATTGACCCCCCGGGACTACTCTGGACCCGTGCCGGAGGACGTGGGGGGCACGCCGTTCCCTGACGGCTGGGAGCCCGACGACGACCACGACCACGGGGTATCGGACGAAGAGTTCGCCTCCGTGGTCTTCGACGAGGCCTTCGTACGGGCGGCCACGGTCCACGAGCCGACCGCCGTCGAACGCCTCCTTGCCGCCGCCCAGGCCAGAGCCGAGGCGGCCTCCGAAGCGGAGGCCCGCCGCGCCCACGCCCGAGGTGAGCACTACGACGACGCCTACGGGCCCGAGGGCACCGATTTCGGCCAAGATCTGGACGAGGACGAGCTGGAGGACACCTACGTCCTCGGCGACCGGCACCTCCGGGGATACGGCAAGCAGGTCCGCTGGCACCGGCCGGTGGCCTGGGTGCTGGCCGTCGTGATGGGCATCGGCATGGTCGCGCTGGCCTTCGCCGCCGTCTACCGGGGCGGCTCCGCCGGCACCCGTGACGGGGTTCCCCCGCCCGCCCCTACGGGCCTGGAACAGGGCAGCGCCGCCGCGCCCTCCGTCTCCGCCGACACCTCCCAGCCGGCGGCCTCGGCCATCCCGCGCTCGCCCTGAACACCCGCTCCCATTCTTGGTGAGCACCTGTCAGAAGTTGTCGTGTAGCAGGGCGTTTACCTGAGGCCCACGCGACCTACTCTGAAAGTATGGGCGGGCCTGGAGACCCACCGGAGGGCACACCCGAGGGCGGCCCCGGAGGTGGAGAGGACGAGTACCGATCCGTCGTGTTCGACGAGTCGTTCGTTCGTGCTGCCCGCCTCCAGGAGTACTCCGCCGAGGAGCGGATGGCCGACCACGCGCCCGCCGTGCGCCGCCGCCCGCCCCTGCACCGCGGACTCACCCGGCAGGCCCTGATCCTCGTCGTGCTGATCGCCGTCGCCTTCGGCACGGCGGTCTACATGGGCGTCCGCCATCCCTACAGCTCCCTGCAGGCCCGGCGCCCCGTCGAGCCCCTGCGGATGACGGTCATCCCGCTCGCCCCGACCGGCAAGGTGCCCGGCACCACCGGCGCCACCGGTGCCACCCCGACCACCGCCGCCGAGAGCCTGTACGCGCACAGCCCCGCCGCACAGTACGAGGTCGGCGCGGAGGGCATACCGCTGCCGGCCGCCCGCAGCACCCCCCACTTCTCCGACAGCCAGGTCGTCGCCGCGCTCACCACCGCCAAGGACTACCTCGTCCGCTCCTCGCTCGACCCCGAGGTGCTCACCGGCCGCCAGGCCGGCCCCGCCCGGTCCCTCATCGACGCCGACCAGCTCGACCAGTTCGACCAGAGCTTCGACCATCCGGCGACGGACGGGCGGCACGCCCCCACCGGCTGGCTGGTGCGTCTCGACCCGTCCCGCGCCCAGCTCGCCGACGACCGGATCCGTGTCCAGGGCGACCTGCAGGCCACCGAGACCGACGCGGACACACTGGAGGTCGCGGCCGACCACACCTTCGTCTACGCCCTGCGCCCCACCGGTGCCGCGGCGAACGCGCAGGTGTCACTCTTCACGGTCCGCCGCGAGCTGACCTTCCGCTTCACCCGCGACGACCTGCGCACCCACCAGGTCCAGATGGTCACGTCCTACGTCCAGGCGGGCCCCCTCGCCTGCGCCGAGGACTCCGCCTCCTACTTCCGCCCCCTCCTGGCAGGCCAGACGGCCCGCTCAGGCGGGCCCGCGGGCACCAACCCCTACGAGACGGACAGCCCCACGGCCCTGTGCGGAACGCTGGCCACTGGGGCTGAGCCGAACGTGTGAGCGGGCGTCTTCAGCGCCCGCGGGGGTGAACGGGGGCCACGGCGGGCGTGCGGGGCCGTTTCGGGCGGCTGAGGTCACGGCGAGTGGGTTTCGGGTGGCCGGGGGAGTGGGTGGTGGTCTCCGGGCGGCCGGGGTGAGCACGGCCGGGCGGCCGGGCATCGCCACTACCGGAAGAACCGGCAACCCGCTCGCTACCGGAAGAACCGGCAACCCGCTCGCTACCGGAAGAACCGGCAACCCGCTCGCTGCCGGAAGAACCGGCAACCCGCTCCGCCGCAGGCACTCCGGTTCCCCGGACAGGACACCGGCCCGGCTTGTCCGAACACCGGCCCGTGCCCCCTCCGGCCACTCCGACGGCTCCGACTCCGCCCTTCGCCGTCCGCCCCGCTCCGGGTCCGTTACGACGAGAGGTGACGAGGCCGCCGTAGGCCGTGCCCTACCCCTCGCTCGCGGTGCCCGCCGGGCCCTCCTGCGCCGGGGGCGGGCTCCGGAAGCCGTCGAAGCCGCGGCGGACCCGGCCGCCCAGGTCGCCCGCACCGTCCGCCAGGTCCGTGACCAGCTTCATCAGCGGGTCCTTCGAGGTCTTCACATCGCTCGCGTAGCTGGCAGCCGACTCGCGGAAGGAGTCGCTGACCGACGCGTCCTTGTCCTCGTCGCGACGCGGGTAGTGGCCGTCCATGATCCGCTGGTAGTCCCGGGACTCGGCCCACTTCTTCAGCTCGGCGGCCCGCACGGTGGTGAACGGATGCGAGCGGGGCAGCACGTTCAGGATCTTCAGCACGGAGTCGCGCAGATCGCCCCCGGAGTCGTACTCCTCGGCCTGCTCCAGGAACGCGTCCACGTTCATCTCGTGCAGGTGGTTGCCGCCCGCGATCTTCATCAGTCCGCGCATCGAGGCCTGGAGGTCCTGACCCACGAGCAGCCCCGCCCGGTCCGCGGACAGCTCCGACTTGCGGAACCACTCCCTGAGCGCCGTGACGATCGCCATGATCGCGAGGCTGCCCAGCGGGATCCAGGCCACCTTCACCGCGAGGGTGGTCAGGAACAGCAGGATCGTGCGGTACACCGAGTGACCGGACAGCGCGTGGCCCACCTCGTGCCCGACGACGGCCCGCATCTCCTCCTCGTCGAGGAGCTCCACGAGCCCCGTGGTGACGACGATGATCGGCTCGTCCAGGCCGATGCACATCGCGTTCGGCTGCGGGTCCTGCGTGACGTACATCGGCGGGACCTTCTTCAGGTCCAGGATGTAACAGGCGTCCAGCAGCATGTCGTGCAGATGCTGGAACTGCCGCTCGGAGACGCGCACCGAATCGGACAGGAACAGCAGCCTCAGGCTCCGCTCGGGCAGCAGCCCGCTGAGCGCCTTGAAAACGGTGTCGAAGCCGCTCAGCTTGCGCAGCGCGACCAGGGCCGAGCGGTCGGCCGGATGTTCGTAGGCACGCGAGGAGATCCCCGGGAAGCGCCTGCGCTGCCTGCTCGGCACGCGCTCGTGCCCCGTCTGCTGCTGGCCGTCGTCGGACATGTCTTCCCCCAAGTGCGTGTGAGTGCCCACTGTGCCCCCGAGGCGGGACCCAGCCTAGGCGGAGATACCGTGGACGGGCAGTACAGCCGAAGGAGTCCATTCATGGAGCACCATCCCGCAGCCGCCCGGCTGACCGAGGCCGCCGCGAACGCCGTCCACCAGCACGGGTCGGGCAATCTGCTCCGCATCGTCCTCGTCGTGATGGTCCTGGGCTGTGCACTGACCGCCTGGTTCCTGATGAGCGGCTACAAGCGGAAGGACGACTGACAGCCGGCGAAAGTTCCGCGGAGGTCCCAACGGCGGAGTCGCCGTGATCGCCGTCGGGGCGCCCGCATACGATGAGCCGACATCTTTATCCCGCCCACACGCGTTAGGTCCTGCCGAAGATGAGCCTTCACAGCGCCGCAACCCAGCTGGTCACCCTCGCCGAAGCCGAAGGCGGCCACCACGACAGCCTCAACCCCGCGGTCACCGGCGGCAGCGCCCTCGCCATCCTGCTGCTCCTGCTGTGGATCACCACCCGCTTCAACCGCGACCGCTGAGCGGGGACGCCGTCCCCGGCCGGACGCCGGAAGCCGGGCCGGTAGGGTCTGCACGCATGGGAGAGCAGGACATGCCTACCGGCCCGGCGTACGAGAGCGCCGACGACACGGTGAAGCACCCGCAGTACCGGCAGCACCAGCCGGGCCACGGCCCTGCCCGCACGGGCAAGCGGCGCCTGGGCGTCATGGGCGGAACCTTCGACCCGATCCACCACGGGCACCTCGTGGCGGCCAGCGAGGTCGCCGCCCAGTTCCAGCTGAACGAGGTGGTGTTCGTGCCCACCGGCGAGCCGTGGCAGAAGTCCCACCGCAAGGTCTCCCCGGCCGAGGACCGCTATCTGATGACCGTCATCGCGACCGCCGAGAACCCGCAGTTCTCCGTGAGCCGCATCGACATCGACCGCGGCGGGCCCACCTACACCGTGGACACCCTGCGCGACCTGCGTGCCCTCAACCCCGACACCGACCTGTTCTTCATCACCGGCGCCGACGCCCTCGCCCAGTTGCTGACCTGGCGCGACAGCGAGGAGCTGTTCTCCCTCGCGCACTTCATCGGTGTCACCCGGCCCGGCCACCATCTGACCAACCCCGGCCTGCCGGAAGGCGGCGTCTCGCTCGTCGAGGTGCCGGCGCTCGCCATCTCCTCCACAGACTGCCGTGCGAGAGTCGCCAAGGGCGAACCCATCTGGTACATGGTGCCCGACGGAGTCGTGCGCTACATCGACAAGCGCGAGCTGTACCGCGGCGAGTGAGCCGAGAGGGGCACCGGTGAACGACCGATACGACGCGGGTGACGCCGGCCACGGCGCAGGCCCGTACGAACTCGTCGGCTACGACGAGTACGGCCAGCCCGTGTACCGGCAGATCCCGGCACAGCAGGCACCGCAGGCGCGGCAGGCCACCTACGACCCGTACGCACAGCGGCAGGGCTACGGCTACGACCCGTACGCCACCGGCCAGCAGCCGTCGGTGCCCTCCTACGACCCGGGCAGCCCCGCAGCGGGGTACGACCCCTACGGATCCCAGGCCCCGTACCACCCCTACGACACCGGCACGCAGTACACCGGGGGCTACGACCCCTACGGGCAGGCCGCGAGCACCGGGCAGCAGCCGCGGGCCGCCGAGCAGACCGCCCACATCCCGCAGCAGGCCGGCCCGTCGACGGGCCCGCACGCCCCGGCGGACACCGGGGAGGCGGACGACGAGGGTGAACAGGACCACCGCACGGGGCAGTTCGCGTTCGCCGAGGAGCCGGACGGCGACTCCGAGGACGTCATCGACTGGCTCAAGTTCACCGAGAACCGCACCGAGCGCCGCGAGGAGGCCCGCCGCCGCGCCCGCAGCCGGATCATCGCCCTCCTGGTCGTCCTCGCCCTCGTCGCCGTCGGCGGCGTCGGCTACCTGTGGTACGCCGGAAAACTCCCCGGCCTGTCCTCCCCGGGTCCCAAGCCCGGAGCGGCCACGCCGGTCAGCGCCCAGAAACGTGACGTGATCGTCGTCCACCTGCACAACACCGCCAAGGGCGGCACCTCCACGGCGCTGCTGGTCGACAACACCACCACCAAGCAGGGCAGCACCGTGCTGCTGCCCAACTCCCTCGCCCTCAGCGGCGACGACGGCTCCACCACGACCCTCGCCAAGTCGGTGGCGGACGACGGCTCCTCCGGCACCGTCGACCAGATCGACACCGTCCTCGGCACCGACATCCAGGGCACCTGGCGGCTCGACACCCCCTACCTGCAGAACCTCGTCGACCTGGTCGGCAACATCGACCTCGACACCAACACCGACGTGCCCGACCCGGACTCCAAGAAGAAGGGCGCCGAACCGATCGTCCACAAGGGCAGCGACCAGACCCTCAGCGGGAAGATGGCCGTCGCGTACGCCACCTACCGCGCCGCCGGTGAGCCCCAGAACGCCCAGCTGGAGCGGTTCGGCCAGGTCATACAGGGTGTGCTGCGCAAGATGTCCTCCGACCCGTCGTCGGCCACGACCACGGTGCAGACCCTCGCGCAGATCCTCGACCCGCCGCTCACCGACAAGGACCTCGGCACCTTCCTCGCCAAGCTCGCCGAACTCGCCAAGGGCGGCGCCTACAAGACCGCCCTGCTGCCCGTGCAGGCCGACGGCACCCTGAGCGCCCGGACCAGCGGCAGTGTGGTGAGGGACATCCTCGGTGGCACCGCCAAGAGCCCCGACGCCGGCTCCGCGCTACGGGTCTCCGTGCAGAACGCCACCGGCGTGAAGGACGACAGCGAGAAGGCCCGCGTGGTGCTGCTCAACGGCGGCTTCACCTTCCTGGAAGGCGGTACCGCCTCCGGTACCCGGGCCGCCTCCCAGGTGGTCTACTCGGACGCGTCCCACAAGTCGGACGCGGTCGAGGTCGCCAAGACGCTCGGCCTGCCCGCCGGCTCCGTGGCCAAGGGGACCGTCTCCTCCGGCGCCGACGTCTCGGTCGTCCTCGGCCAGGACTACAAGCCCGCCGGCTCCTGACCGGGCCCGCGCACCCCACGTGGCACCGTAATCACGTGGGGTGCGCCCGGCGGTCCGTGAGACCCTTGAGGTCCAGTGACCGCCGACGGAAAGCTTCGTAGTGACCGCCACCGACCGTTCCCTCGAGCTCATCAGCACCGCCGCCCAGGCGGCGGCCGACAAGCTCGCCCACGATGTCATCGCCTACGACGTCAGCGACGTGCTGTCGATCACCGATGCCTTCCTGCTGGCCTCCGCGCCGAACGACCGCCAGGTCAGGGCCATCGTCGACGAGATCGAGGAGCGCCTGCTGAAGGAACGCGGCGCCAAGCCGGTGCGCCGCGAGGGCGACCGCGAGTCCCGCTGGATCCTGCTCGACTACGTCGACATCGTCGTCCACGTCCAGCACAGCGAGGAGCGGGTCTTCTACGCCCTGGAGCGGCTGTGGAAGGACTGCCCCGAGCTGGAGCTGCCCGCCGACGCCAAGGCCACCCGCGGGAAGGCGGAGGAGCACACCAAGCTGCAGGCCGCCGAGGCCGAGCAGGAGCCGGGCGGGGAGTGGTGATGAGCGCCACAGGCGAGGTGACCGACCGCAGGAGCCGCGGCCGCCGCATCATCCTGTGGCGGCACGGCCAGACCGCCTGGAACGTGGAGCGCCGCTTCCAGGGCAGCACGGACGTCGCGCTGACCGAGACCGGCCTCGGCCAGGCCCGCCGCGCCGCCCGGCTGCTCGCCTCCCTGGGTCCGGACGCGATCGTCTCCTCGGACCTGCAGCGGGCAGCGGACACGGCCGCCGAGCTGGCCGCCCTCACCGGCCTCGACGTCATCCGCGAGGAGGGCCTGCGCGAGACCTACGCGGGCGTCTGGCAGGGGCTGACGCACGAGGAGATCATCGTCCGCCACGGCGAGGAGTACGCCGCCTGGAAGCGCGGCGAGGCGGTCCGCCGCGGCGGCGGCGAACTGGAGACCGAGGTCGCCGACCGTGCCGCCCCCGTCGTGCTGCGGCACGTCGAGAAGCTGCCCGAGGACGGCACGCTGGTCGTCGTCAGCCACGGTGGCACCATCCGCACCACCATCGGCCGGCTCCTCGGCCTGGAGGCCTGGCACTGGGAGAGCCTCGGCGGCCTCTCCAACTGCTGCTGGTCCGTGCTCGGTGAGGGCGCCCGTGGCTGGCGCCTGCTGGAGCACAACGCCGGGACCCTCCCGGAGCCCGTCCTGGGCGACGACGACTGAGCCGCGGACGGCTCGCGGACCCCGGATTTCACTTTCTGGCAGGTCACAGGCTAAAGTTCTTCTTGTTCGCCCCGCCGAGCGGGGCGGACAAGACATGCGGCTCCGCCGCGTGGCACGAGGGGCTATAGCTCAGTTGGTAGAGCGCCTGCATGGCATGCAGGAGGTCAGGAGTTCAATTCTCCTTAGCTCCACTGATCGACACTCTGTCGAGTGTCAAGGATCGGTGATGAAGGTCCCGCCCCCCAGGGGGCGGGATTTTCTGTTGTTGCAGGCCGACCGGCCACAGCTGCTCTCTCCGTTCTTCGTGGCCCTCTGGGACCGGCCCACGGCGGAGGCGGTGACGGTGGCACCTGCCGGCGAGGGGCGCCCGGCTCGGTCAGCTGATCGGTGTCGCGTCTTTCGGCACACTGTTCCTGGACCGGCTTGAGTCTCTCGGCGCCGTGCGCGCGTATACCTCTGCGGAGGCGTTCTCGGTGTGTGCGGGCGCAGGTCGCGACGGCGGCGGCGGACGCCGTGTCCGGACTGGTACTGAGGCGTCGCTGACCGTATTGCTCCGGCCGTGGCAGAATCAAACGGCCGGAAGGGGGCGCGGCCCGACGGGAGGGAGTAGCGATGCCTGCGAGCATCCTTGGGGAGGGCGGCCACCTCCTCGGTGCGGCGTTGATACGGGACACGACCACCCGGCTCAGCTGCCCTTCCTGCGGTTCCGCGCATGTGGCCCAGGTTCTCGGCGACAACGGCGGAATCTCCTACGTGTGCACGGCCTGCGGCCACAGCTGGAGCTGATCGATGGGTGCACACAGGCGAAAGTGCGACTGGTGTGGCAGCGGTACGCCGATCGTCCGTGACATGGAGCCGATCAATCCCGACTACCAGTACTGGTGCGAGGAATGCGCGCGGGCGCTGATCATAAAAGGCGACCCGATCGAGACGTACCGGGAACTGGAGGGCGAGCCGATCTACGGCCGCCTTCTGGAAGAGCACTGCACGCTCAAGCGGTTCTACTCCTTCGTGACGGCCTGACGCCGCTCGGACCCCCGTGGCGCCCCGGCAACGATGTCCGGGGCGGCACCAGGAGCGGCACGCCGGCTGCAGCGCGGAGTGCCGAAAGCGTCAATCCCGGGGCACTTCGGTGCAATTCGGGCCACCCTGCCCGATGTGGCGTCCACCACTGAGGGCCGCCGCGCAGGGCCTGCTCGGCAGTGCCCTCGGTGCGCCTTCCCGCCAGGTCCGCGGGCCGTGGACCTCGCGAGCACCGTCGCGGAAACGGACATCGGCCCCATACCGTGTCGAGCCTGAAACCGATTTGGTGCTGTGCCCCCGGGCCTGTAATGTTTACGTCGTCGCCGGGGGAACCGGGCGGGACAACAAAACAAGGGGCTATAGCTCAGTTGGTAGAGCGCCTGCATGGCATGCAGGAGGTCAGGAGTTCAATTCTCCTTAGCTCCACAGAAGTCGAAGGCGGACCATCCGATGGATGGTCCGCCTTCGGCGTGTTGCGGGAAAGCCGCAGCCGAACGGAGAGGGGGCGGGCCACCCGGCGTGGGTGACCCGCCCCCTTCGTGCTTCAGCGGCCGAGAGCGCGCCGGCCGCGGCCCTGCGAGACGACGGGCAGATTGCGAGACGGCGCCTGCCCGCGGGTGTCCTCCTCGAGGCGCAGGGCCAGCGCCGGGCAGCGGCGCACCGCGCGCAGCGCCTTCGCCTCCGCGTACCGCGGCACGTTCGCCTGGGCCACGGTCGGGAAACCGTCGGCACCGAGTTCGAACACCTCCGGGAGGATGTCGGCGCACAGCCCGTGGCCCCGGCACAGCGTCCAGTCGACGTAGATCTTCTGACGGCTGCCGCCCGTCTCCTCGGGCTCTGTACCGCCCGGGATGCCCGTAGGGGCCCTGCCCCCCTCGAAGAGCGGCAGAACGCCCTCCACGGGCCGTCCGCAGCCGTTTCCGAGGACGTGCGCGGCCAGGTCGTCGGTGAACGCCTTGATGGTCGACTCGAGGAACATCGCCGAGCCGTCCGGATGCGAACACGCCCCGCGCCGCTTGACGTTCTTCGCGACCTGCTTCAGGGCCTCCAGGGCCGCCGGACCGCCGCCGTTGAGGATGTCCTCCATGCCGCGCGCGGCAGCGGGCAGTCCGAGGTAGCAGGGGCCGCACTGGCCGGCGCTCTCCTCCGCCAGCCACTGCGCCACCCGCAGCGACTCGCCCAGCGGGCAGGTGTCCTGGCTGATCGGCAGGATCGCGCCCGCACCCAGCGAACCGCCCACCGCGTCGAGCGAGTTGCGGGAGACGATCGCCTCGTCGACGGTCGCCGCGTCGATCCACTTGCCGTGGTAACCGCCGGTCAGCACGCCCTGCGGCACCGGCGGGGCGCCCGCCAGCTGGAGCACGTAGCGCAGAGGCACGCCGGTGGGGACCTCGATCACCATCGGGCGGGCGACCGCGCCGGACACGGTGAGCATCACGGTGCCCGGCTCGTCGTACAGGCCGGTGTTGCCGTAGCGCTCGGGGCCGATGCGGGCGGCGATGGCCAGCTGCGCGAACGTCTCCGCGTTCGACAGCAGCGTGGGCGCGCCGCCGACGCCGCTCTGCGAGGCGCTGATCTTGCGGCCGGGCGGGATCGCCGGGCCGCCGTCGACCGAGCGGATCAGCGAGGCGGCGGCGCCGGTGACCATGCGGACCGGATTGCGCTGCACCCACGCGCGCAGCGCCGATCTGCGGCTGTTGCTCAGCCCGCGTTCGGCGAGTGCGGCCTCCATCGAGCGCTGCGTGGACTCGCGTGTGACCCCGATCACGAGCGTCCGCGCGCCGAGCGCCTCGGCGCACAACAGTGCGCCGTCCAGGATCAGATGCGGGGCGCGGTTGATCAGGACCGTGTCCTTGCGGCAGGCCGGTTCGTCCTCGCTGCCGTTGACCACGACGACCGGCCGCACGCCACGCTTGATGGCCGACTCGGCGACCGAGCGCAGCTTCTTGTGGAAGGGGAAGCCCGCGCCGCCGCGGCCCTTGAGGTTGATGCGTTCGGCCAGCTGCGCGAGCTGCTCGCCGCCGAGCGGGTCGAGCGGCCCGTGCACCTTCAGGTGCATGGGCAGATCCAGCCGCTCCACAAGGTCGAAGCCCGACGTGAGCTGAGGAAGACCGACCACGCGGACTTCGGGGACGTCGGGCAGGGCCTCGTTCACTTAAAGCCTCCGGACGGCGTGTTCCAGGGTTCGCCCGAACCCGGTGTGTCGTAGGACGCGCCGGGCAGCGTTTCGGTGGCGGGACCGCTGTCGTACGTGTCACCTGCGTTGTACGTGCCGTAGAAGCCGTTTGTCTCACGGGTGTCGTACATGTCACTGCCGCCGTAGCCGCCGATGCCTGAATTGCCATAGACCGGGATGGCCTGTCCGGTGTCCTGCAGCGGGTCGTACGCGGACGGCGGTGCCTCGCCGACCGGCGGCGGGGACGGGATCGGCCAGCTGCCCGAGGTGCCGGCCAGGCCGTCCACGCGGGGCATCGCCTCCGTGGCCTGCATGTCCAGCGGCAGGTCCATGCGGGACGTCTGCCCGGCCGCGTACGACTGCCGGGGACCGCCCGGCGTGGAGACGGCGCGGTAGGCGGCCGCGAAGCCGGACGCGGCCTCGGCGGCGGGAGCCGCGGGGGACTGGTACAGCGGTGCGGAGGGCGCGGCCGCCGCCCTGGGCTCGCGCCGGCCCTCGAAGCCCGTCGGCGCCGACTCGGCCACCCGGGAACGGCTCGCGTCCAGCTCCTCGAGACCCGGCCGCTCCGAACTGCCGAACAGGGTCACCAGCCGGTCGGCGATCCTGCGCTTGACCGGGCGCGGCGCGGCGCGCAGCGCGAGGGCGCCCATCACACCCAGCAGGGACAGGCTGTAGAGGATCACGAAGATCGGCTTGGCCGAGCGGCCCGCGTACAGGCCGTGGACCAGGGCCGCGCACCAGGCCGGGTAGGCCAGCATGTGCATGGCCCGCCACCGGGCGGCCACCGGGGCCGGGGTGGCGAAATTGCTGCGCAGCGCCCCGGTGACACCCACGAAGATCATCAACAGGCCCGCCAGTGAGCCCAGGCCGATCAGGCCGCCGAGTCCGGTGACGCCGAGCGAGAACGGAATGATCGCGGCGATCAGCTGCGTGTGGCCGAGCGCGACCTTGGTGGTGATGTGCAGCAGCAGGAACGCGATCGAGGCGACCGCGGTGGTCCGGTGCACCGCCTGGCCGACGATCCGCTGCCGGGTGTTCAGGAAGATCCGGTCCTGCGCGAACAGGCCCCAGATCACCGAGCAGCTGAGCGAGACCAGCGACAACACGCCCGCACCGAAGTTCAGGAAGTCGCGGAACTGGTTGCCTCCGACCAGTACCACCACGGGTATGAGCAGCAGGACGACAGCTGATGCCACCCCGTAGGCCGAGCGGCCCGGTTTGGGGAGGGAGCTGGTACTACGACGAGGGTTCATGGGGGCAACTCCGAGCAGTTTCGGGAAAGCGGTCCCGCTGCCGAACTCTAAGTGGCGCCATACCGATCAGTACGGGGTTTGAGTTATTGCGTTGTTATCTTCGGACAATGCGACTGTGGCGATGTCCCTTAGCGGACGGTACGCGAAGTAATCGTTGAACTTCGTTCAGCTCCCCCCCTCGGCTCCTGGCATGTCCACAAGGGATACGGAAGCGCGCCGCCGCTTGCTCAAGCGCGTCGCAGCTTGCTCGAGGCCTGCGGTACCCTAACGCCATGCGTGCTGTACGCCTTCTGCTTAGCGGGCCGCGCTGATCAGTACCGACCTCCGGTCGAGCCGTGAGGCCGGCATCGGCGCGGCGTCCCCTCCTGTGCGAGGGGTTTTTTCATTTCCGCAGGCAGAGACGATCGATGGAGCTTTGAGGATCATGAGCGAGACGAACCCCGCTGCCGCCGCTGCTACGTCGGCGGAGGCTGCGCCGCACCGCTACACGGCCGCCATGGCAGCCGAGATCGAGGCACGCTGGCAGGACTTCTGGGACGCGGACGGCACCTACGCGGCGCCGAACCCGAAGGGCGACCTGGCGGGCGACGCCGGGCTGGTCGCCAGGCCCAAGAAGTTCATCATGGACATGTTCCCGTACCCCTCCGGTGCGGGCCTGCACGTCGGCCACCCGCTGGGCTACATCGCCACCGACGTCTACGCCCGGTTCCAGCGCATGACCGGCCACAACGTCCTGCACACCCTGGGCTTCGACGCCTTCGGCCTGCCCGCCGAGCAGTACGCCGTGCAGACCGGCACGCACCCGCGCGTGTCCACCGAGGCCAACATCGAGAACATGAAGGCCCAGCTGCGCCGGCTGGGCCTGGGTCACGACAAGCGCCGGTCCTTCGCCACGATCGACCCGGACTACTACAAGTGGACCCAGTGGATCTTCCTGCAGATCTTCAACTCCTGGTACGACGAGGAAGCGGGCAAGGCCCGCCCGGTCTCCGAGCTGATCGCGCAGTTCGAGTCCGGTGAGCGCGCGATTGCGGGCACCACGCGCGCGTGGAGCGAACTGAGCGGCCCCGAGCGCGCCGACGTGCTGGGCGAGTACCGCCTGGCCTACGCCTCCGACGCGCCGGTCAACTGGTGCCCGGGCCTGGGCACCGTGCTGGCCAACGAGGAGGTCACCGCCGACGGCCGCTCCGAGCGCGGCAACTACCCTGTCTTCAAGGCCAAGCTGCGCCAGTGGAACATGCGCATCACCGCCTACGCCGACCGGCTGCTGGAGGACCTGGAGGAGCTGGACTGGCCCGAGGCCATCAAGCTGCAGCAGCGCAACTGGATCGGCCGCAGCGAGGGCGCCCGCGTCGACTTCCCGATCGCCGGCGAGCACATCACGATCTTCACCACCCGCCAGGACACCCTGTTCGGCGCGACCTACATGGTGCTGGCGCCCGAGCACCCGCTGGTGGAGAAGTTCACCCCGGAGGCCTGGCCCGAGGGCACGCACGAGGTGTGGACCGGCGGACACGCCACCCCGGCCGACGCCGTAGCCGCCTACCGCGCGCAGGCCGCCTCGAAGTCCGACGTGGAGCGCCAGGCCGAGGCCAAGGACAAGACCGGCGTCTTCACCGGCGCGTTCGCGACCAATCCGGTCAACGGCGAGCAGATCCCCGTCTTCATCGCCGACTACGTCCTGATGGGCTACGGCACCGGCGCGATCATGGCCGTCCCCGCGCACGACACGCGCGACTTCGCCTTCGCACGCGCCTTCGAGCTGCCGATCCGCTGCGTGGTCGAGCCGACCGACGGCCGCGGCACCGACACCGCGACGTGGGACGACGCGTTCGTGTCGTACGACGCGAAGATCGTCAACTCGCACGGCGAGGGCATCTCCCTGGACGGCCTGGGCGTCGTCGAGGCCAAGGCCCGCATCACGGAGTGGCTGCAGGACGGGGGCATCGGCGAGGGCACCGTCAACTTCCGCCTGCGCGACTGGCTGTTCAGCCGTCAGCGTTACTGGGGCGAGCCCTTCCCGATCGTCTACGACGAGGACGGCGTCGCCCACTCGCTGCCCGAGTCGATGCTGCCGCTGGAGCTGCCCGAGGTCGAGGACTACAGCCCGCGCACCTTCGACCCGGACGACGCCGACACCCAGCCCGAAACCCCGCTGTCGCGCAACGAGGAGTGGGTCAACGTCACCCTGGACCTGGGCGACGGGCCGAAGAAGTACCGCCGCGAGACCAACACCATGCCCAACTGGGCGGGTTCCTGCTGGTACGAGTTCCGCTACCTGGACCCGCACAACGAGGGGCAGCTGGTCGACCCCGAGATCGAGCAGTACTGGATGGGCCCGCGCGAGGGCCTGCCGCACGGCGGCGTCGACCTGTACGTCGGCGGCGCCGAGCACGCCGTGCTGCACCTGCTGTACGCGCGCTTCTGGTCCAAGGTCCTGTACGACCTGGGCCACGTGTCCTCGGCCGAACCGTTCCACAAGCTGTTCAACCAGGGCATGATCCAGGCCTACGTCTACCGCGACAGCCGGGGCATCGCGGTGCCCGCCGCCGAGGTGGAGGAGCGCGACGGCGCCTACTACTACCAGGGCGAGAAGGTCAGCCGCCTGCTGGGCAAGATGGGCAAGTCCCTGAAGAACGCGGTGACCCCGGACGAGATCTGCGCGGAGTACGGCGCCGACACCCTGCGCCTGTACGAGATGGCCATGGGTCCGCTGGACGTCTCCCGGCCGTGGGACACGCGCGCGGTGGTCGGCCAGTTCCGGCTGCTGCAGCGGCTGTGGCGCAACATCGTCGACGAGAGCACCGGCGAGGTCACCGTCACCGACGCCGAGCCCGACGAGGAGACCCTGCGCGCCCTGCACAAGGCGATCGACGGCGTCCGCCAGGACCTGGAGGGCCTGCGCTTCAACACCGCCATCGCCAAGGTCACCGAGCTGAACAACCACCTGACCAAGGCGGGCGGCGCGGTGCCGCGTCAGGTCGCCGAGCCGCTGGTGCTGATGGTGGCCCCGCTGGCCCCGCACATCGCCGAGGAGCTGTGGCACAAGCTGGGCCACACCGGCTCGGTCGTCCACCGGGACTTCCCGGTCGCCGACCCGAGTTACGTCGTCGACGAGACCGTGACCTGCGTCGTGCAGATCAAGGGCAAGGTCAAGGCCCGTCTGGAGGTACCGCCGGCCATCTCCGAGGAGGAGCTGGAGAAGGTGGCGCTGGCCGACGAGAAGGTCGTCGCGGCGCTGGACGGCGCGGGCATCCGCAAGGTGATCGTCCGGGCGCCGAAGCTGGTGAACATCGTTCCGGCGTGATGACCGGAGGCCGGATGCGACCGGCATCGGGGTAGTCCCCTACGGGCAGGTTCGGGGTTTTTCTGGAACTCCGGGCCTGCCCGCTGCGTTTACCGTGGAGAGCGCAGCGGCATGTGTCGCACCAGCCGGAGGAGGAGCGCCGTGGAAGCAGTGATCGCAGTATTCGCCCTGCTCTTCCTGCTCTGCATCGGCCTGGGCGCGTACGCCACGGTCAGGGCGGTCGGCGCGGCCAAGCGCGGGGTGGACCGCACGATCGAGCAGGCCCGCCGCACGGTCGAGGACCACACCCTGCGCGCGAAGTCCTTCGTCCAGATCGGGCCGGCCGCCGAGATCGCACACCTGCGGCTCGCGCTGCGCACCTCCATGCGCGCCACCCAGGACGCACTGCACGTGGGCGTGGCCGAGGACGAGTCGCTGAAGGAGTCCCTCGGCCTGTTCGAGCGGCTCAGCGCGCACGGGCGTGAGCTGGACGCCGACCTCAGGCGCCTGGAGTCGGAGCCGGACCGGGCCGAGCTCACCGCACGGCTGCCCGACCTGCGCAGCCGGACCGAGCGCATCACCAAGTCCGCCGACTCACTGCGCTGGGCCGTCCGCGACCGCGCGCGCCGCTTCGTCGACGACGACCTGGGTGCGCTCAGCGACCAGATAGACATCGAGGCCGACGCCCTGCGTCACTGGACTCCGGCGGGGCCCGCACCCGCGCCGGGGCATCCCGACGAGGAGCTGACGCGACAGGCGATCACCCCGCCTTCGCCGCGCCCGGCATACCCCTGGCAGAAGAAGCCGCGCCCCGAGAGCACCACCTGACCTGCTCGCCGAAGGCCGCCGCACGGGGGCCGGGCTGCCGCGCGAGCGCTACGCCAGGTAACCTCCAGCTCATGTCCCGCCATGTCGCGATCGTCACCGATTCAACGGCCTACCTGCCGCCACGGACGATGGAGCGTCACGGCATCACAGCGGTGCCCCTGACCGTGGTCCTCGGCGACCGGGCACTCGAAGAGGGATCCGAGATCTCCACCCGCTCCCTGGCCCAGGCGCTGCAGAAGCGGCGTTCCGTCACGACGTCGCGCCCGAGCCCCGAGGTGTTCGCGGAGACCTACCGCAGGGTCGCCGAATCCGGCGCGAGCGGCATCGTCTCCCTGCACCTGTCCGCGGAACTGTCCGGAACCTACGACGCCGCGGTTCTCGCGGCACGCGAGGCGCCGGTACCGGTACGGGTGGTGGACACGGGCATGGTCGCGATGGCCCTCGGCTTCTGCGCGCTGGCCGCAGCCGAGACCGCCGAAGGCGGCGGCACCGTGGACGAGGCCGTCACGTCCGCCGAGAAACGGGCCGCGGGCACCTCCGCCTACTTCTACGTCGACACCCTCGACTATCTGCGCCGCGGCGGCCGCATCGGTGCCGCACAGGCCCTGCTCGGCTCCGCCCTCGCCGTCAAACCCCTGCTGCAGCTGGACGGTGGCCGCATCGAACTGCTGGAGAAGGTGCGTACGGCCTCCAAGGCCATCGCGCGTCTGGAGGAGATCGCCACCGAGCGGGCCGGCGGCGCCGACGTCGACATCGCCGTCCATCACCTCGCAGCTCCCGACCGCGCCGCCGCGCTCGCCGACCGGCTGCGGGAACGGGTGCCGGGACTGGCCGACCTCCATGTCAGCGAGGTCGGGGCGGTGATCGGTGCACACACCGGCCCCGGTCTGCTGGGAGCGGTGGTCTCACCCCGCTGAGCCCTCACTCGTACGGGTGGCGGAGTTGTCCACAACGGGGCGGTCGTCCACGGGAATTGACCAAGATCATCGCGAATCGGCGGGATGCCCCACCCTCGTCGCATGGCTCTTCGATCACATTCACGCACCGCCAGTCCGACCAGCGGCCCCGGCCGTGGCCCCACCTCCGACGGCCGCATCCGCCATCGTCGCCGCCTCGGCGACGGCCGAGTCCGCCACCGCCCACCGGCACCGGCCGAGGAGCTGCGCCGCCGGGCGGAACTCCTCTTCGGGGAACGAGCGGCTCGAAGGAGGGAGTCGGGGAACGGACCGCCGGAGGCGGAACGCCCTGAGAGTGCGGCGAGCGTGACGGCGGCGGGGACGGCGAGCGTGACGGCGGCTGCGACACCGACGACTTCGGCAACGACTTCTGTGACGACTTCGTCCACGGGCCGGGCACCCGGACTGAGTCCGGCGAGGCGGGCGAAGACGACGGCCGCGCTTGCCCCCACCGGGCCACGGCACCCCCCGCGACCGCACTCCTCGCGACCGCGTTCCCTGCCCGACGAGCGGCCGTCGCCGATGCCGGCCTCGGCGCCCAGCACGGCCGAAGGCTGCGAAGCAGCCGAACCGGTGGAGCCCTTGGAGCTGTCCGGACCCCTCGGCCCCGGCCGGCGGGAGCGGGCCGCACTGGCCCTGCGGGAGCGGATGCCGGTGTGGTTGCAGACGCGCTGCGGGATGGAGCGGCGGGGCGTGGTGGCGCTCGCCGTGGTCCTCGTGGCCGCCGCCGTGTTCGCCGTGCACCACTTCTGGGCAGGGCGGACCGAGGCCCTGAGCGCCCCTCAAGTGGTGCGCGCGCAGGCGCCGTACCCGAAGAAGGAGGACGACGTGAAGCCCGGCGCGGGTGCGGCTGCCCCGTCGTCGCCCGGTGGGCAGATCGTCGTGGACGTCGGCGGCAAGGTCCGCCATCCGGGGGTCCGGCGGTTGCCGGCCGGTTCCCGGGTGGCCGACGCGTTGCGCGCGGCCGGCGGGGTCCGTCCGGGCGTCAGCACCGAGGGGCTCAACCGGGCGCGTTTCCTGGTCGACGGCGAACAGGTCGTCGTCGGTGCGCCCGCCGGAGCGGCGGCTCCGGCCGGCTCACCGGCGGGCGCACCGCCCGGGCCCGCCTCCGGACCGGCCGGGGCCGGGCCCGCGGCGCCCGTCTCCCTCAACACGGCCACGGCGGACCAGCTCGACACGCTGCCCGGAGTCGGCCCGGTACTCGCGCGGCACATCATCGACTACCGCACTCAGCACGGCGGTTTCCGCTCGGTGGACGAACTGCGTGAGGTCAACGGAATCGGCGATCGCCGCTTCGGCGACCTGCGGAACCTGGTACGGCCATGAACCGTGTGATCGACGAAAGGCGTCCGGACGGTCCGGGGCCCGGCGGCGCCGGCAGCCGTGCCCCCGACCCCGAGCAGGACGTGACCGCGCCGGATGACCGGGCGCGGCCCCTGGACCTGCGTATGGTGCCGCCCGCGTTCGCGGCCTGGGCCACGGCGGCCCTGACGCTGGACGTACCGGCGCCCTGGACGGCCGGCATCGCGGCCGTCTGTCTGGTGAGCGGGCTCGCTCTGTTGCCGGTGCGGAGCTCCGGACGGCCCGGACGCCCCGAACGGGCCGGGCGGGCCACCCGGAGGGTGCGGGCCGGATGGGCACGTGCCTCGGCCGCCGCGGTGCTGCTCTGCGTCGCCGCGGCGGCCGCCTCGGCCGGGCTGCACGGGGCGGACGTACGGCACGGGCCCGTACCGGAGCTGGCCCGTCGGTACGCGACCGTGACCGCAGAAGTGGAGGTGGACGGCGACCCCTGGCTGAGCCGGCCGCGGGTGCGCGGCGATCACGCCGCGCCGGTGGCGGTACTGGCCCGGGCGGAGGTGCGGCGGGTCGAACGGAGCGACGGTACGAGCCTGCGGACTCGGGCTCCGGTGCTGCTGGTCGTCGACGCGGACGTGCCGGCCCCGGAGAAGGGCACCGAGCGGTACGGCGGCCCGGTGGACGGGAGCGGCGGCCCTGGCGGCCGAACCGCGGCGCGGATCCAGGGCATGCCGGAAGGCGATGCGGCCCGCAGTGACGGCGCCGCACAACGGCGGGACGCTGGGCGGCGAGGCTCCGAGTCGGCGTCGGCGGGCATGGCCGAGCAGACGCGGCGTGCACGTGCCGCCTGGCTCGGACTGTTGCCGTCCACGCGGCTGCGGGTGGGTGCGCGGCTGGCGCCCGCGCTGACGGGTGGGGACCGGACCGCGGCCGTGCTGCGGGTGCGCGGCCGGCCGCGTCCGCGGATCGTGGCGGGGCCCAGCGGGTCGCAGCGGCTGGCGGGACGGCTCAGGGCCGGGTTGCGGGAGGCGACCGACGGTCTGCCGGGGGACGCGCGGGCGCTCCTTCCCGGGCTGGTCGTCGGCGACACCGCACGGATCACGCCCGAGCTGGACGACGCGTTCAAGGAGACGGATCTCGCGCACACGCTCGCCGTGTCCGGGAGCAACCTCACCATCCTGCTCGCGCTGCTCATCGGGCCGCCCGGACTGGCCCAACTCGTCGAGCGCCGCGGCCTGGCACCGCGCCTGGGGCTCTCGCTGCGCGGCACCGCACTGCTCGCCGGAGCGCTCACGCTGGGATTCGTGGTCGTGTGCCGACCCGACCCCAGTGTGCTGCGAGCCGCCGTCTGCGGCGCCGTCGCGCTGCTCGCCCTGGCCACCGGACGCCGCAGATCCCTGGTCCCCGCACTGGCCACGGCCGTCCTGCTGCTGGTGCTCTACGACCCGTGGCTGGCGCGCAGTTACGGCTTCCTGCTCTCCGTGCTGGCCACGGGCGCGCTGCTCGTACTGGCACCGGGCTGGAGCGAGGCGTTGCGCCGCCGACGTGTGCCGCCGAGGCTCGCGGAGGCACTGGCGGCGGCCGCGGCGGCGCAGGCGGTGTGCGCGCCGGTCACGGCGGTGCTGTCGGCGCGGGTGAGTCTGGTGGCGGTGCCGTGCAACCTGCTCGCGGAGATGGCGGTGGCACCGGCCACCGTGCTGGGCTTCGCGGCGCTGGTGACGGCTCCGCTGGCGATGGCGCCGGCCAAGGTGCTCGCCTGGTGCGCCAGTTGGCCCGCCCTGTGGATCGCCGGTGTGGCCAGGACGGGGGCGGCACTGCCCGGCGCGGGGCTGGCCTGGCCGGGGAGCTGGCTGGGAGCCCTGGCGCTCGCGGCGGTCACCCTGGCCGTCGTCCTGGCCGGCCGGCGGCTCACGCGGCATCCGTGGTGGTGCGCGCTGCTCGGCGCGCTGCTCCTGCTGGCGGTGGTGCGGCCGGTGCCGTTGACTCGGGTGATCACGGGCTGGCCGCCGCCGGGCTGGCGGTTCGCCATGTGCGACGTGGGGCAGGGCGACGCGACCGTACTGGCGACGGGCGAGGGGGCCGGAGTGGTCGTGGACGCCGGACCCGATCCGGCGTCGGTCGACCACTGTCTGCGGCAGCTGGGCATCACCCGCGTCCCGCTGCTCGTCCTGACCCACTTCCACGCCGACCACGTGGCGGGACTGCCCGGGGTGCTGCGTGGCCGCACGGTGGCCGCGATCGAGACCACGGGATTCGAGGAACCCGCAGACGAGGCCGAGTCCGTCAGAAGGGAGGCGGCGGCGCGGCACATCCCCGTCACCCGGGCCGCGGCCGGGGAGGAACGGCGCATCGGGCCGCTCTCCTGGCGGGTCCTGTGGCCTCCACCGGGCACCCCTTCGCCTTCGGATCCCCGCACCCCGGTCTGGCCGGGCCCGGTGCCCGGGCCGGACGGCCCGAACGATGCCAGCGTCGCGATGCTGGTGCGCTCGGGCGGGATGCGGCTGCTGTTGCTGGGCGACCTCGAACCGCCGGCCCAGCAGGCGCTGGCGCGGTCACCGGACGCGGCCGAGCTGGCCGGGGTGGACGTACTGAAGGTGGCCCACCACGGCTCGGCCTACCAGGATCCGGAGCTGATGCGGCTCGCCGCTCCCCGGCTGGCGCTCATCTCCTGTGGTGCCGGCAACCCCTATGGGCACCCGGCGCCGGCGACCGTGGCCGCGCTGCGGGCGGGCGGCGCGCTGGTGCTGCGCACCGACCGGGACGGGGAGCTCGCGGTCGGCGGGACGGGAGGGACGGGCGGGGAGATGCGGGTGGCGAGAGACTGAGCACCGGGTGTTCGCCCAGACTGGGTCCATGAACTCGAGCCAGGTCGACGCCTATCTGCACCGGATCGGGGCCGGCCGCCCGGAGGAACCCACCAGCCGGGTGCTGCGCGAGCTGCATCTGTGCCATCTGCGCACCGTTCCCTTCGAGAACCTGTCGATCCACCTCGGCGAGGAGATCGTGCTGGAGGAGGACCGGCTGCTGGACAAGTTGGTCGAACGCGGGAGGGGTGGTTTCTGCTACGAACTGAACGGCGCCTTCGGCACGTTGCTCGCCGCCCTCGGCTATGAGGTCGAGCTGCTGGCGGCACGCGTGTACGGCGACGAGGGGCGGCTGGGCATCCCGTACGACCATCTCGCCCTTCGCGTGCGGACGGTGGAGGGGGACGACTGGCTCGCGGACGTCGGGTTCGGCGCGCACAGTCACTACCCGCTGAGCTACGGCGAGCGCGCCGAGCAGGTGGACCCGGGCGGGGTGTACCGGGTGATGGAGGCGGGGCCGGACGCGGCGGGGATGGGCGGTGGCGGGCCGGCGGCGGCCGGGGACCTGGACGTCCTGCAGGACGGCAGGCCGCAGTACCGGCTGGAGCCCCGGCCCCGGGTGCTCGGGGACTTCGCGGCCGGTGCCTGGTGGCACAGCACCTCACCGTTGTCGCACTTCACCGCGTCGCTGGTCTGCTCACGGGTCACCGAGGACGGAGGGAGGATCACGCTCAGCGGGCGCGAGCTGAAGACGACGGCCGGCGACGGTACGCGCGGGACGCGGGAGTTGGGGACCGACGCGGAGGTGCTGACGGCGTACCGGGAGCGGTTCGGGATCGAGCTGGGCCGTGTGCCTGCTGTGCGCAACCGGAACGCGAACCCCTGACGCGTCCCGCTTCCGGCGCAGGCGGCTGGATTCCCGACGGTCTGACGATGCCCGCTCGCCCACCCGCTCGCCGCTCGGTCGCCGCCGCTCGCCCGCCCACCCGCTCGCCGCTCGCCCGCTCGGCCGCCGTCGCTCGCTGCCCGCCGGCCCCTCCGCTCGCGCGTTGCGCGGTGCCGGAGAATGGCCACGTGAGCGATGTGAGACACGTGCTGGTGCTGCCCGACCGGGATGCCGCCGAGGAGGCGGCCGAGGCCCTCGGGGAGCGGTTCGGCCTGGCCGAGGAGCCCCAACTGGTCCGGGACGCGCTGGCCGGTGAGGACGACGCCGAGGACGCGCAGTGGCTGGTGGTCCTCCGGGACGAGGAGAGGCGGCTGGATCCGGCGGAGCTGGACGAGTTCGCCGCGGAGTGGGAGGGCTGGCGCGAGGAACCGTGACCCCGAGGCCCGCTCGGGGTCCGTTCCGGGACCGCTCGGGGTACGCGGGCCGACTCGTTGTCAGTGCCGCGTGGGATGCTGTGAGCGATGGCCAGGAAGACTGCGAATGACGACCCTCTCGCCCCCGTGACGCTCGCCGTGGGCCAGGAGGACCTCCTGCTCGACCGTGCCGTGCAGGAGGTGGTGGCCGCTTGCAAGGCCGCCGACGCCGACACGGACGTACGCGACCTCACCCCGGACCAGTTGCAGCCCGGCACGCTCGCCGAGCTCACCAGTCCTTCGCTCTTCGCCGAGCGGAAAGTCGTGGTCGTACGCAATGCGCAGGACCTGTCCGCCGACACGGTCAAGGACGTGAAGGCGTATCTCGGCACACCCGCCGAGGAGATCACCCTCGTGCTGCTGCACGCGGGCGGGGCCAAGGGCAAGGGGCTGCTGGACGCCGCGCGCAAGGCGGGTGCCCGGGAGGTGGCCTGCCCGAAGATGACCAAGCCGGCGGACCGGCTGGCCTTCGTGCGGGGTGAGTTCCGCTCGTTCGGGCGCTCGGCGACGCCCGAAGCGTGCCAGACGCTCTGCGATGCCATCGGCAGTGATCTGCGGGAGCTGGCCTCGGCGGTCTCCCAGCTGGTCGCCGACGTGGAGGGGACGATCGACGAGGCGGTGGTCGGGCGGTACTACACCGGCCGGGCCGAGGCCTCCAGCTTCACGGTCGCCGACCGGGCCGTGGAGGGACGTACGGCGGAGGCGTTGGAGGCGCTCAGATGGTCGCTGGCGACGGGCGTGGCCCCGGTGATGATCACCAGTGCGCTGGCCCAGGGCGTGCGGGCGATCGGGAAGCTGTCCTCGGCGCGCGGGGGGCGGCCGGCCGATCTGGCGCGGGAGCTGGGGATGCCGCCGTGGAAGATCGACCGGGTGCGGCAGCAGATGCGGGGGTGGACGCCGGACGGGGTCGCGACGGCGATGCGGGCCGTCGCGGAGGCCGACGCGGGCGTGAAGGGCGGAGGGGACGATCCCGAGTACGCCCTGGAGAAGGCCGTTGTGGTGATCGCCCGGGCCGCCCGATCGCGCGGACGCGGGTAGGCGCCACCGGGGGCTCCGCCCCAGACCCCACCAAGGGCTCCGCCCGGGCTCGGCCGAGGGGAGGGTTCCAAGCCCCGTCAGAGCCCCAGCATCCGGGCTCCGTCAGAGCCTCAGCTCCCAGGCTCCGTCGGAGCCTCAGCCTCCGGGCTCCGTCAGAGCCTCAGCCCAGGCCAATCAGAGGCCCCATCAGAGGCTCCGCCAGGGGCCCCGCCAGGGGCCTTCGCCCCGGTCTCGGCCAGGGGGCCTGCGCCGCCGGGCCACTGCGCCGTGGGCTGCGCCGCCGGCCCACTGCACCGTGCCGCCCCATGACAACCGTGCCGCCCCATGACAAAAGCCCCGGTGCTCACCCTGGGGAAGGGGGAGCGCCGAGGCCCTTGGCTCAGGCTTGTGGACTCGCACCCGCGTGGCGAACGCAGGCCGCGTGCGAATCCGGGGGTGCCGGACGGGAGCGGATGAGAGAGGGCCCGCTCTGGGTCCTTCCGGCGGTCAGATCAGAAAGGGGTTCAGCCCTGGAGGGACGCGACCTTGGAAGCAAGCGCCGACTTCTTGTTGGCGGCCTGGTTCTTGTGGATGACGCCCTTCGAGACGGCCTTGTCGAGCGCACGCGCGGCAACGCGCTGCAGCTCGGTGGCCTTCTCGACGTCACCCGCGGCAGCGGCCTCACGGGCCTTGCGGATCGCGGTCTTCAGGGAGGACTTGACGGCCTTGTTGCGCAGCCGAGCCTTCTCGTTGGTCTTGATCCGCTTGATCTGGGACTTGATGTTCGCCACGAAGGAGCCTTTTCAGGTTCTGGTGCGGGGCCGCACGGGTCCCGTACCGATGATCCAAAATTTCTCTGACGTGCCTCGCGCTGAG
This sequence comes from Streptomyces sp. NPDC046759, assembly GCF_040645475.1. Classification (NCBI taxonomy): domain Bacteria; kingdom Bacillati; phylum Actinomycetota; class Actinomycetes; order Kitasatosporales; family Streptomycetaceae; genus Streptomyces; species Streptomyces sp. NPDC046759. The sequence goes on from NZ_JBEYYJ010000005.1 coordinate 40,381, forward strand.
AGGGCATGAGGCACAGCCATCTACAGTACCAGTGGCCCTGCGAGCGGCCCAAAACGGTGCCCGGTCCCTCCGCGTGGGACCATGGAGACTACGTATCGATCCGACCCGAGGCATAAGGCGCCTCAAGAGACAGGACCCTGCGTGCCCGCGACCCCTAACCATGTGCCCGAGCCGAGCCGTACCGCCCCGGCGCTGATCCGCAATTTCTGCATCATCGCGCACATCGACCACGGCAAGTCCACGCTCGCCGACCGGATGCTCCAGCTGACCGGTGTGGTCGAGCAGCGGCAGATGCGTGCTCAGTACCTCGACCGGATGGACATCGAGCGCGAGCGCGGCATCACGATCAAGTCCCAGGCGGTGCGTCTGCCCTGGGCCCCGACCGAGGGCCCCGACCAGGGCACGACCCACATCCTCAACATGATCGACACCCCGGGGCACGTCGACTTCACCTACGAGGTCTCGCGGTCGCTCGCCGCCTGTGAGGGGACCATCCTCCTCGTCGACGCCGCCCAGGGCATCGAGGCGCAGACCCTCGCCAACCTCTACCTGGCGATGGAGAACGACCTCACGATCATCCCCGTGCTCAACAAGATCGACCTGCCGGCGGCTCAGCCGGAGAAGTTCGCCGAGGAGCTGGCGAACCTGGTCGGCTGTGACCCGGACGACGTCCTCAAGGTCTCCGCGAAGACCGGTCTCGGCGTGGACGCGCTGCTGAACAAGGTCGTCAAGGAGATCCCGGCGCCGGTCGGGGTCGCCGACGCGCCCGCCCGCGCGATGATCTTCGACTCGGTCTACGACTCCTACCGCGGTGTCGTGACGTACGTCCGTGTCATCGACGGCCAGCTCAACAAGCGCGAGCGCATCCGGATGATGTCGACCGGCGCCACGCACGAGCTGCTGGAGATCGGCGTCAGCTCGCCCGAGATGCTCCCGGCCGACGGCCTCGGCGTAGGCGAGGTGGGCTATCTCATCACCGGTGTGAAGGACGTCCGGCAGTCCAAGGTCGGTGACACCGTCACCAGCCAGAGCAAGGGCGCCACGGAGGCCCTCGGCGGCTACAAGGACCCGAAGCCGATGGTCTTCTCCGGTCTGTATCCGCTGGACGGCTCCGACTACCCCGAGCTGCGCGAGGCCCTGGATAAGCTGCAGCTCAACGACGCCGCGCTGGTCTACGAGCCGGAGACCTCCGCCGCCCTCGGCTTCGGCTTCCGCGTCGGCTTCCTCGGCCTGCTGCACCTGGACGTGATCCGGGAGCGGCTGGAGCGCGAGTTCGGCCTCGACCTGATCGCCACCGCCCCCAACGTGGTCTACCGCGTGGTCATGGAGGACGGCAGCGAGCACACGGTCACCAACCCGAGCGAGTTCCCCGAGGGCAAGATCAACGAGGTCTACGAGCCGGTCGTGCGGGCCACCATCCTCGCGCCCACCGAGTTCATCGGCTCGATCATGGAGCTGTGCCAGACCCGGCGCGGCACCCTGCTCGGCATGGACTACCTCTCGGAGGACCGCGTCGAGATCCGCTACACGCTGCCGCTCGCGGAGATCGTCTTCGACTTCTTCGACCAGCTGAAGTCCAAGACCCGCGGCTACGCCTCGCTGGACTACGAGCCCACCGGCGAGCAGACCAGCTCCCTGGTCAAGGTCGACATCCTGCTGCACGGCGACAAGGTGGACGCGTTCTCCGCGATCACCCACAAGGACCAGGCGTACGCCTACGGCGTGCGGCTCGTCGCCAAGCTCAAGGAGCTGATCCCGCGGCAGGCCTTCGAGGTGCCGGTACAGGCCGCCATCGGCTCGAGGGTGATCGCCCGCGAGACCATCCGCGCCATCCGCAAGGACGTCCTCGCCAAGTGCTACGGCGGTGACATCTCCCGTAAGCGCAAGCTGCTGGAGAAGCAGAAGGAAGGCAAGAAGCGGATGAAGATGGTGGGTTCCGTGGAGGTTCCGCAGGAAGCCTTCATCGCCGTTCTGTCCAGCGATGACAGCGCGGGGTCGGCCAAGGGCAAGAAGTAACCGGCGGTAACAACGGGTTACGTCTTCAAACGGGACACAAGGGGGTCCGTCGTGTGAAAGCGCGGCGGGCCCCTACGCGTGCGTAACGTCGCTCAGCGTGGAAAGTGACAGGCCGAAGCCCCTTACGCAGCGGCCGGTCGCGGCTTACTCTGATCCCTGCTCGATAGTTACTCGCGAGTTAAACAAGTGCTCGAACCCCCACCGTGAGTTAACCCCAGCCGCACCGAGTCAGCCGCACCGTCGCGGGCCCCCGGAGGATGTCGTGAGCGACACACAGACCCTGATCGAGAACCGTCCGCCGTCCGTGGCGGCCCTCTTCCTGGAGCGCGTGGCGGCCACACCGGACGCCGAGGCCTACCGCTACCCGGTGGCTTCCGCGTCCGGCCAGGGCCCCGACGACTGGAAGTCGCTCAGCTGGGCGCAGGCGGCGGAGCGGGTGTACGCGATCGCGGCCGGCCTCATCGAGCTCGGCGTGCAGCCCGAGCAGCGGGTGGCGCTCGCCTCCTCCACGCGGGTCGAGTGGCTCCTCGCCGACCTCGGCATCATGTGCGCCGGCGGCGCGACGACCACGATCTACCCGCAGACCAACGCCGACGAGTCGGCCTTCATCCTCTCCGACTCCGAGAGCCGGGTGCTGATCGCCGAGGACGCCGCCCAGGTCGCCAAGGCGGTCGAGAAGCGCGCCGAGCTGCCCGACCTGACCAAGGTCGTCGCCATTGACCCCGCCGGGGTCGAGACGAGCGACTGGGTGATTACGCTCGCCGAGCTGGAGCTGCGGGGCGCCGCCTATCTGGAGAAGCACCCGCAGCTGATCAAGGAGCGGGTCGGCGCCATCACCAAGGAGCAGCTCGCCACCCTCATCTACACCTCCGGCACCACCGGCCGCCCCAAGGGGGTCAGGCTCCCGCACGACAACTGGTCGTACATGGCGAAGGCCATCGCCGCGACCGGCCTGGTCACCATGGACGACGTCCAGTACCTGTGGCTGCCCCTCGCGCACGTCTTCGGCAAGGTGCTCACCTCCGGCCAGATCGAGGTCGGGCACGTCACCGCCGTCGACGGCCGGGTCGACAAGATCATCGAGAACCTTCCGGTGGTGCAGCCGACGTACATGGCGGCCGTGCCGCGCATCTTCGAGAAGGTCTACAACGGCGTCGCGGCCAAGGCCCGCGAGGGCGGCCCGGCCAAGTACAAGATCTTCCAGTGGGCCGCCGAGGTCGCCCGCGAGTACGCCAAGGTGAGCCAGGACAACTTCCGGCGCACCGGCACCGCCGCGGTGCCCTTCAGCCTCGGCGCCAAGCACAAGGTCGCCGACACCCTCGTCTACGGCAAGCTCCGCGAGGCCTTCGGCGGCCGGCTGCGGGCCTGTGTCTCCGGCGCCTCCGCGCTCGCGCCCGAGATCGGCTACTTCTTCGCCGGCGCCGGCATCCACATCCTGGAGGGCTACGGCCTGACCGAGTCCTCCGCGGCCTCCTTCGTCAACCCCGGCGAGGCCTACCGCACCGGCACGGTGGGCAAGCCGCTGCCCGGCACGGAGGTCCGCATCGCCGACGACGGCGAGATCCTGCTGCGTGGCCCCGGCATCATGGAGGGCTACCACGGGCTGCCCGAGAAGACCGCCGAGGTGCTGGAGTCCGACGGCTGGTTCCACACCGGGGACATCGGTGAGCTGTCGCCCGACGGCTATCTGCGCATCACCGACCGCAAGAAGGACCTCATCAAGACCTCCGGCGGCAAGTACGTCGCCCCGGCCGAGGTCGAGGGTCAGTTCAAGGGGGTGTGTCCGTACGTCTCCAACATCCTGGTGCACGGCGCCGACCGGAACTACTGCACGGCGCTGATCGCTCTGGACGAGATCGCGATCCAGGAGTGGGCCAAGGAGAACGGGCTGGCGGGCAGGCCGTACGCCGAGATCGTCGCCGCGCCGCAGACCGTGGAGATGGTCGACGGGTACGTCCGGCAGCTCAACACCGGGCTGCAGAAGTGGCAGACCATCAAGAAGTTCCGGCTGCTGCCCAGGGATCTCGACGTGGAGCACGGCGAGATCACGCCGAGCCTGAAGCTGAAGCGGCCCGTCGTGGAGCGGGAGTACAAGCACCTCATCGACGAGATGTACGCAGGTACTCGCGAGGCGTAGCGCGCAGTGCGAGGGTGGCGGGGGGACTGACGGCGACCGCGGACCGTCCGGGGTGGCTCGCGCAGTTCCCCGCGCGCCTTGGGGAGTTTGTGCTCGCCGGCGCTCGAAAGGTGCCGTCTTCTGGCCACTTCGATGACTCACCGCTTATGCATGCCCCCGGTCTGTCACCCTGGCCGCATGGACATGGCGGCCATACCGACGCAGCGGGAGGGTGAGCCCCGGGCCAGGGAGGTGCGGGGGCGGACGACGCTGCCCGGAAGCCCTCTGGCGCCGGCCTCGGCCCGTGCGCTGGTGCGGGCCGCGCTGGCCGAGGCGCCCGGGGTCTCGGCGCGCCTGGCCGACGACGCCATGGCGGTCGTCAGCGAGCTGGTCACCAACGCCGTCGTGCACGCCGGCACGGACGTCGAGGTGGACTGGTGTCTGGAGGAGACCGGCGCGTTCGTGGTGGAGGTGAGTGACCGGCACCCCTCCCGCGCCCCGCGCGACGCGCTCGGCGGCCCGGGGGCGTACGACACCCCCGAGTACGGGCGCGGCCTCCGGCTGGTCACCACACTCGCCGAGTCCTGGGGCGTCACCTACCGCGCCGACGCGAAGACGGTGTGGGCGCGGCTGCCTCCGGGCGGCGTCGAGGACCCGGGCGCCCCCGCACCGGACGCAGCCCTGGAGGTCGCCGAGGATCTGGCGCCGCAGCCGCACCGCGCCGACGGCGACCGGGACTGGCTCGGCCGGGGCGCGCTCTCCTTCCTCGCCGAGGCCTCCGACCTGCTCGCAGGACAACTGGACGAGAACCTGGTAACCGCCCTGACCGGCCAGCTCATCGTGCCCCGGCTCGCCGACTGGTGCGCGGTGTGGCTGGAGGACGAGGCGACCGTGCGCGCCCGCGCCGGCGGCGGCCCCGACCGGGTCTGGCACGCCAGCGAGACCCACATCGAGGAACTGCGCTGCGCCCTGGAGAAGGAGCCGCCCTGCCCGCATGAGGGGCTGCGCTCCGGCCCCGAGCCCTACCCGTGGCCCGGACACGCGCTCGGCCTCCAGGGCGCCGACGGCACGGCGCTGGCGTACCGGCTGATCGCGGGAGGGCGGCCGCTCGGCACCCTGGTCATCGGCCGGTGCGGCCTCGCGCGCTTCCCCGACGAGGTCACCGGGCTGGTCGAGGACCTCGGCCGCCGGGTGGCCCTCGCCATCGGCGCGGCCCGTCAGTACGCCCGCCAGGCCACCATCAGCGCCGTCCTGCAGCGCGGGCTGCTGCCCGGCGCCGTCGCCCAGATCCCCGGTGTGAGCAGCGCGCTCGTCTACGAGCCCTGCGACAAGGGCGGCCCCAGCGGCGACTTCTACGACCTGTTCCCGGCGGGTGACGGCCGCTGGTGCTTCGCCGTCGGCGACGTCCAGGGCAAGGGCCCCGAGGCGGCCGTCGTGATCGGCCTCGCCCGGCCCTGGCTCCGCCTCCTCGCCCGCGAGGGCTACCGCGTCGCCGACGTCCTCGACCGGCTCAACCAGCTCCTCCTGGACGACGCCACGGAGGCCGCCGACGCCGCCGCCCGCGCACTCGTCGCCGCCGGAGGCCGGCCGGTGGCGGCCGGCGACGGCCCGCAGACCCGCTTCCTGTCCCTCCTCTACGGCGAGCTGACCCCCCACCCCGGCGGAGTCCGCTGCACGCTCGCCTCCGCCGGTCACCCCCTGCCGCTCGTCCTGAGCCCCGACGGCACCGTACGCACCGCCGCCCGACCGCAGACCCTGCTGGGCGTGGTCGAGGACGAGACGTACACCAGCGAGACCCTCGACCTGCGGCCCGGCGACAGTCTGCTGTGCGTCACCGACGGGGTGACCGAGCGGCGCTCCGGCTCCCGCCAGTTCGACGACGGCGACGGGCTCGCCCGCGCCCTGTCCGGCTGCGCCGGGCTCGGCGCCGAGCTGATCGCGGAAAGGATCCGCCGCCTGGTGCACGACTTCGGCGGCGGCCTGCCCGAGGACGATCTCGCGCTGCTGGTGCTCCAGGCGGAGTGAGCGCGGTCGTACGGGACAATGGAGTACATGCCTTCCGCACTCCCCGACGGCGTGCCCGTCCCCGACGACGGCGCGCTGCCCGCGCACGCGCTCGCCGGCGCCGCCGAGCGGCCCCTCGGGTTCTATCTCCACGTCCCGTACTGCGCGACCCGCTGCGGCTACTGCGACTTCAACACCTACACCGCGACCGAGCTGCGCGGCACGGGGGGCGTGCTGGCGTCCCGCGACAACTACGCGGACACGCTGACGGACGAGATCCGGCTCGGCCGCAAGGTGCTCGGCGACGACCCCCGTCAGGTCCGTACGGTGTTCGTCGGCGGCGGCACGCCCACGCTGCTGGCCGCCGGCGACCTCGTACGGATGCTGGGTGCCCTCCGGGACGAGTTCGGGCTGGCGCCGGACGCCGAGGTCACGACGGAGGCGAACCCCGAGTCGGTGGACCCGGCGTATCTCGCCACGCTCCGGGAGGGCGGCTTCAACCGCATCTCCTTCGGCATGCAGAGCGCCAGGCAGCACGTGCTGCGCGTGCTCGACCGGACCCACACCCCGGGCCGCCCCGAGGCGTGCGTGGCGGAGGCGAAGGCGGCCGGCTTCGAGCACGTCAACCTCGACCTGATCTACGGCACCCCGGGGGAGAGCGACGACGACTGGCGGGCCTCGCTGGACGCGGCGATCGGGGCGGGGCCGGACCATGTCAGCGCGTACGCGTTGATCGTGGAGGAGGGCACGCAGCTGGCCCGCCGGATCCGCCGGGGCGAGGTCCCGATGACCGACGACGACGTCCACGCCGACCGTTATCTGATCGCCGAGGAGACCCTGTCCGCGGCGGGCTTCGACTGGTACGAGGTCTCCAACTGGGCCACCTCCGAGGCGGGCCGCTGCCTGCACAACGAGCTGTACTGGCGCGGCGCCGACTGGTGGGGCGCGGGTCCCGGGGCGCACTCGCACGTGGGCGGGGTGCGCTGGTGGAACGTCAAGCATCCGGGGGCGTACGCGGCGGCGCTGGCGTCGGGGAAGTCGCCGGGGGCCGGGCGTGAGCTGCTGTCCGACGAGGACCGGCGCGTGGAGCGGATCCTGCTGGAACTGCGGCTGCGGGAGGGAGTGCCGCTGTCCTTGCTGAAGGAGGAGGGGCTGGCGGCGGCGCGGCGGGCGCTGGGAGACGGGCTGCTGGAGGCGGGGCCGTACGAGGAGGGGCGGGCCGTCCTGACGTTGCGGGGGCGGTTGCTGGCGGATGCGGTGGTGCGGGACCTGGTGGACTGATCAGTCCCGCGGGTGAATCCCTCCGGAACGCCGGTTCGGTCCCTAACCTGGTTCGTAGGCTGCCGCCAAAAGGTGAGCCCCCGGAGGGCGTCAAGGCCGAGCTTCTCCGGGGGGAAATCGTGATGATGGCCGCTCCGGATCTGGTGCAGCGTGATGTCGCCCCGGACTCGGGCCGTCTGCTGCCGTCGCAGTTGATCACGCTGGTGGTCGAGGTGGTCTCCAAGACAAGTGTCGACCGGGACTACGGCGTCAAGCGCTCCATCTGTGCAGCAGGTGAGATCCCCGCCTGAATTCGGCACCGACAAGGGTGTCAGGTCCCACCGCTACCCGTGACGAAGTCGATCAGCTCCTCCACCCGCCCCAGCAACTCCGGCTCCAGGTCCTTGTAGGACCCCACCCGCTTCAGGATCGCCTGCCACACCGCCCCGGTGTTCTCCGAGGGCCAGCCCAGCGCCCGGCACACCCCCGTCTTCCAGTCCTGCCCGCGCGGCACCTTCGGCCAGGCCTCGATCCCCAGCGACGACGGCTTCACGGCCTCCCAGATGTCGATGTACGGGTGTCCGACCACCAGCGCGTGCTCGCTGGTCACCGACTCCGCGATCCGCCACTCCTTCGTGCCCGGCACCAAGTGGTCCACCAGGACGCCCAGCCGCGCGTCCGGACCCGGTGCGAAGGACGACACGATCGACGGCAGGTCGTCGACGCCCTCCAGGTACTCCACCACCACGCCCTCGATGCGCAGGTCGTCGCCCCACACCTTCTCGACCAGCTCGGCGTCGTGCCGGCCCTCGACGTAGATGCGGCCGGCGCGGGCCACGCGGGCGCGGGCGCCGGGGACGGCGACCGAACCGGAGGCCGTACGGGTGGGCCGTACCGGGACCGAGGCCGAGGACGGCCGTACGAGCGTCACCACACGCCCCTCCAGCAGGAAGCCTCGCGGCTCCAGCGGGAACACCCGGTGCTTGCCGAAGCGGTCCTCCAGCGTCACCGTGCCGGCCTCGCAGCGGATCACCGCGCCGCAGAACCCGGTGCCGGGCTCCTCCACCACCAGGCCCGGCTCCGCCGGTACCTCCGGCGCGGGCTTGGGCTTCTTCCACGGTGGGGTCAGGTCGGGGGTGTACTGGCGCATTCGAGTGACGATAGGAGAAGCCGTACGGCCGTGCCTACGACACGCCGAAACGGACCGCCAGCTCGTCGCGTTGCCGTCGTACGAACGCCGCGTCCACCACCGCTCCGTGACCGGGCACGTACGCCGCGTCCTCACCGCCCAACGCGAGCAGCCGGTCGAGCGCGTCCGGCCAGCGGGCCCGGACCGCGTCCGGACCCGCCTGGGGTTCGCCGGACTCCTCGACCAGGTCGCCGCAGAAGACCACCTCCGGATCCCCCGGCACCAGCACGGCCAGATCGTGCGCGGTGTGGCCGGGGCCCACGTTCGCCAGCAACGCCTGCCGGCCGCCTCCGAGGTCCAGCGTCCACTCGCCGGACACCAGATGCCGGGGCGGGGCGAGCGTGTCCACCGCCTCGTCGGCGTCGGCCACCGGCAACCCGTTTCTGACCGCGTCCAGGCGCAGCTCCTCCCGCTCGTACGCGAAGACCGCGTCCAGGCCCACCGCCCCGTACACCTCCGCGCCCGCCATCGCCGCCGCCCCGAAGACGTGGTCGAAATGGGGGTGGGTCAGCGCGAGATGGGTCACACGGCCGCCGGCCAGCCGCTCGGCCTGCGTGCGCAGCCGCCCGCCCTCCGCCAGGCTGGAGCCGGCGTCCACCATCAGTGCCGTACCCTCCCCGAGGACCAGTCCTGCCGTGCAGTCCCAGCCGGGCAGCCGGCACCGGCCGACCCCGGCGGTCAGCCGCTCCCAGCCGAGCTCTTCCCAAGTCACCGTCATACCGCGACGCTAGCCGCAGGAGCCGCTGCGACCGCACCGACCTTGCCCCGGGTGTACCCGACAGCCGTACACTGGGCCGGGGAATCCTGGCACTCACATGCGAAGAGTGCCAGGCGGACGAACCGCAGGACCGAGCGGAACCGAGGGGACGACGTGCTGGAGGTGCGCGCGAATGCTGAGTGAACGCAGGCTTCAGGTACTGCGCGCCATCGTTCAGGACTACGTCGGCACCGAGGAACCCGTCGGGTCGAAGGCTCTGACCGAGCGGCACAGTCTCGGCGTGTCCCCGGCGACGGTCCGCAACGACATGGCGGCCCTGGAGGACGAGGGGTTCATCGCGCAGCCGCACACCAGCGCGGGGCGCATCCCCACCGACAAGGGCTACCGGCTCTTCGTGGACAAGCTGGCGGGCGTCAAGCCGATGACGGCGCCCGAGCGGCGGGCCATCCAGAACTTCCTGGAGGGCGCCGTCGACCTCGACGACGTCGTGGCGCGGACGGTGCGGCTGCTCGCGCAGCTGACCCGGCAGGTCGCCGTCGTGCAGTATCCGTCCCTGACCCGGTCCACCGTCCGGCACGTGGAACTGCTCTCGCTCGCCCCCGCGCGCGTGATGCTCGTGCTGATCACGGACACCGGCCGGGTCGAGCAGCGGATGGTCGACTGCCCGGCGCCGTTCGGCGAGGCCTCGCTGGCGGATCTGCGGGCCCGGCTGAACAGCCGGGTCGCGGGCCGCCGGTTCGCCGATGTGCCGAAGCTGGTCGAGGACCTGCCGGAGGCCTTCGACCTCGAGGACCGCGGTACGGTCTCCACGGTGCTCTCCACCCTGCTGGAGACACTGGTCGAGGAGAACGAGGAGCGGCTGATGATCGGCGGCACCGCCAATCTCACCCGCTTCGGACATGACTTTCCCCTCACGATCCGGCCCGTCCTGGAAGCCCTCGAGGAGCAGGTCGTGCTCCTCAAGCTCCTCGGCGAGGCGAAGGATCCGGGCGTGACGGTGCGCATCGGGCACGAGAACGCCCACGAGGGACTCAACTCCACCTCCGTGGTGTCGGTCGGCTACGGTTCGGGCGGCGAGGCAGTTGCCAAGCTCGGCGTGGTCGGACCGACCCGCATGGACTACCCGGGAACGATGGGAGCGGTACGCGCAGTGGCACGGTACGTCGGACAGATCCTGGCGGAGTCGTAAGTGGCCACGGACTACTACGCCGTTCTCGGCGTGCGCCGCGACGCGTCGCAGGATGAGATCAAGAAGGCGTTCCGTCGGCTCGCTCGCGAGCTGCACCCGGACGTCAACCCGGATCCGAAGACCCAGGAGCGGTTCAAGGAGATCAACGCCGCTTACGAGGTGCTGTCGGACCCGCAGAAGAAGCAGGTCTACGACCTCGGCGGCGACCCGCTCTCGCAGAGCGGCGGCGCCGGTGCGGGCGGCTTCGGGGCCGGTGGCTTCGGCAACTTCTCCGACATCATGGACGCGTTCTTCGGCACGGCGTCGCAGCGCGGCCCGCGCTCGCGCACCCGGCGCGGCCAGGACGCGATGATCCGCATCGAGGTCGAGCTGGACGAGGCGGCCTTCGGGACCACCAAGGACATCCAGGTCGACACCGCGGTCGTGTGCAACACCTGCAACGGTGAGGGCGCGGCGCCCGGCACCACCGCCCAGACGTGTGACATGTGCCGGGGCCGCGGTGAGGTATCCCAGGTCACCCGGTCCTTCCTGGGCCAGGTCATGACCTCGCGGCCGTGTCCGCAGTGCCAGGGCTTCGGGACCGTCGTGCCGACGCCCTGCCCGGAGTGCGCCGGTGACGGCCGCGTCCGCTCCCGCCGCACGCTGACGGTGAAGATCCCGGCCGGCGTCGACAACGGCACCCGCATCCAGCTCGCCGGCGAGGGCGAGGTCGGCCCCGGCGGCGGTCCGGCCGGCGACCTGTACGTCGAGATCCACGAGCTGCCGCACCCCACCTTCCAGCGGCGCGGTGACGACCTGCACTGCACGGTGACCATTCCGATGACGGCGGCGTCGCTCGGCACCAAGGTGCCGCTGGAGACCCTGGACGGCATGGAGGAGGTCGACATCCGGCCCGGCACCCAGTCCGGCCAGTCGATCCCGCTGCACAACCGGGGCGTCACGCATCTGCGCGGCGGCGGCCGGGGCGACCTGATCGTCCACGTCGAGGTGCAGACCCCGACCAAGCTCGACCCCGAGCAGGAACGCCTGCTGCGCGAGCTGGCCAAGCTGCGCGGCGAGGAGCGCCCGCAGGGCCAGTTCCAGCCGGGGCAGCAGGGGCTGTTCTCGCGGCTGAAGGACGCGTTCAACGGGCGCTGAGCATCACCCGGTGCAGGGGGCGCCGCCCCTTGCACCGGGCCCTTATGCCATCGGGTTATGCCATCGCACGCCCCGATTCGGCCATGTTCACAGGACGTGACAACATGCGGTCATGTCCTCCCCGCTGACCGATCTGTTCCCCCACCCGATCGTGCAGGCCCCCATGGCGGGCGGTGTCTCCGTCCCGCAGCTCGTCGCCGCCGTCTCCGAGGCCGGTGGCCTCGGGTTCCTCGCCGCCGGCTACAAGACCGCCGACGGCATGTACCAGGAGATCAAGCAGCTGCGGGGGCTCACGAGCCGTCCGTTCGGTGTGAACGTGTTCATGCCGCAGCCGGAGTACCCCGGTGCGGGCACCGGCTCCACCGCAGCGGCTGCCGCCGCGCCCCCCGATGCGGGCTCCGTCGAGGTCTACGCCCACCAGCTGGCCGGCGAGGCCGCCTGGTACGAGACCGAGCTGGGCGACCCGGACAGCGGCCGGGACGACGGCTACGACGCCAAGCTCGCCGTGCTCCTCGACAACCCGGTGCCGGTGGTCTCCTTCCACTTCGGTGTGCCGAGCCGGGAGGTGCTCGACGCCCTGCGCCGGGCCGGCACCTACACCCTGGTCACCGCCACCGGCCCCGAGGAGGCACGGGCGGTCGAGCGGGCGGGGGCGGACGCGGTGATCGCCCAGGGAGTGGAGGCCGGCGGGCATCAGGGCACCCATCGCGACCTCCCCGAGAACGACGGTGCCGGCATCGGGCTGCTGTCGCTGGTCGCACAGGTCCGCGAGGCCGTCGGCATCCCGGTCGTCGCCGCCGGGGGCATCATGCGGGGCAGCCAGATCGCCGCCGTCCTCGCGGCCGGGGCGAGCGCGGCCCAGCTCGGCACCGCCTTCCTCGCCACCCCGGAGTCCGGCGCCCAGGCCGTGCACAAGCAGGCGCTGACCAACCCCCTGTTCGCGCGCACCGAGTTGACCCGGGCCTTCACCGGCAGACCGGGCCGCAGCCTGGTCAACCGCTTCCTGCGCGAGCACGGCCCCTACGCCCCCGCCGCCTACCCGGAGGTCCACCACCTCACCTCGCCGCTGCGCAAGGCCGCCGCCAAGGCCGGGGACGCGCAGGGCATGGCGCTGTGGGCGGGCCAGGGCCACCGGATGGCCCGCGAACTGCCGGCCGGGCGGCTGGTGGAGGTGCTGGCCGAGGAACTGGACGCCGCTCGGGCAGCGTTGTCGGCCGAGGGAGGCCCGCGATGACCGCGCCGGTGTTCGTCGTCGACTCACTCGAGGGCGTGGGCCCGGGCTCACGCGTCGACGTCCAGGGCCCGGAAGGGCGGCACGCGGTCTCCGTACGGAGGCTGCAGCCCGGTGAGAACGTGGTGCTCACCGACGGCAGGGGCCGGGGCGCGGCCGGGGTCGTCGTCAGCGTGTCCGGCAAGGACCACCTGGTCGTCGAGCCGTTCGAGTTCCCGGTGGAGGCGGAGCCCAGCCCCCGGATCACCGTCGTCCAGGCCCTCCCGAAGGGCGACCGCGGCGAGCTGGCCGTGGAGACGATGACGGAGACCGGCGTGGACGCGATCGTGCCCTGGCAGGCCGCCCGGTGCATCACCCAGTGGAAGGGCGACCGGGGCCAGAAGGCGCTCGCCAAGTGGCGGGCCACCGCGCGCGAGGCCGGCAAGCAGTCCCGCCGGCTGCGCTTCCCCGACGTCGCGGACGCGGCGAGTACCAAGCAGGTCGCCGCACTTCTCGCCGGAGCCGACTTCGCCGCCGTGCTGCACTCCGACTTCGAGCATGTGCGTGAGTCGCTGGCGGCCGCCGAACTGCCCGGCGACGGCGAGATCGTGCTGGTCGTCGGCCCCGAGGGTGGCGTCGCCCGGGACGAGTTGGCGCTCTTCGAGGAGGCGGGGGCGAAGCCGTACGTGCTGGGTCCTACCGTGTTGCGTACGTCAACCGCCGGTACCGCCGCCGTGGCCCTGCTGCTGGGCCGCACCGGCCGCTGGTCCTGACATCTGGGGGGACACCGTGGAACTCGCCCAAGTCCGGCTCCTGGTCACCGACTTCGCCGCCTGCTACCGCTTCTACGCCGACGTGCTCGGCCTCAAGCCGCAGTCCGGGGCGAGCGAGGGGCCGTACGAGAAGTTCAGCCCGCACGCCGGCTCCGCCGGCATCGCGCTGCAGGACCGGGCGATGATGGCCCAGGTCCTGGGCGAGCTGGCAGACACCGCCACCGGTCACCGCTCCCTGGTCGTCCTGCGCGTCGACGACCTGGACGCCTACTGTGCGCAGATCACCTCCCGCGGCGCCACCCTGCTGCACGGCCCCGCCCCCATGACCGACCGCATGCGCGTGGCCCACCTCAAGGACCCGGAGGGCAACCTGGTGGAACTCCAGCAGTGGTTGCTGCTGCGCGGTTGACGGCGTCGCCGCGGCAGAGTGAGCCGCCCAACGGGTGAGTGACCGTATGCGGTCTTCCCCGGCGACCGTGGTGGTGGCAGTCTGCCCCGCATGGGGGTTTCGACACGGATGCGGTGGCGGCCGCGCGGGACGCGGGTCCTGGGCCTGGCGGGGCTGGTCCTCGTGGCCGGTACGGCGGCGGTGGCGTGCCGGCCCGACGATCTCAGCTCCGCCTCCGCCGCCTACACCACCGACGCCACCGCCACGGCGAGACTCGAGCGGCAGCACATCGACGTCAGTTGGCTCACCTGCACCGGGCAGTACGGCAACGCCGGCCGGGTGGCGGGCAGGACGCCCTCGCCGGGCCCGACCACCGTCGTCTCCGTCGACTGCCGGGGCGAGACCAAGGACGGCCGGAAGATCACCGTCACCGGCAGGGTGACCAGAGCCGTCGACGGCGCCTGTGTGCGCGGTGACCTGACGGCGAAGGTCGGCGGCAGACAGGTGTTCCACGTCTCCGGGCTCGGCGACTGCGACGCCACGCCCGGACCGACGTACCGGCCGCCCACCTATCGGCCGGGCGGTGGCAGGCCGACCGTGACGGTCACCATCACCCGGACCCTCTGGTGCAAGGGCGACCCCACCTGCTGGCCCGTCGAGGGAAAGTGACCGTCGGGACCGGGTGAGCCGGGCCAAGTGATCGGAAGGGGGAGCGGGGTGCGCCGGTCGCTGCGTACAGTGACGGAGTGACTCAGGGTGCTTCGACGGTGACCGCGACCTCCTCCGCCTATCTTCGATTCCCCCACGTACATGGCGATCTGGTGGCCTTCGTCGCCGAGGACGACGTATGGCTCGCGCCCCTCGACGGCGGCCGGGCCTGGCGGGTCAGCGCCGACAACGTGCCGGTGACCATGCCCCGGATATCGCCCGACGGACGCTTCCTCGCCTGGACCTCCACCCGCGACGGCGCGCCCGAGGTGCACGTCGCCCCGGCCGACGGCGGCCCCGCCGACCGGCTGACGTACTGGGGCAACCGCCGTACGGAGGTGCGCGGCTGGACGTCCGACGGGCGGGTGCTCGCGCTCGGTGCGCACGGCCGCCACAGCTTCCGGCACAGCTGGGCGCACGCCGTCCCGCTGGACGGCGGGCCCGCCGAGACCCTGCCGTACGGACCGGTCGGCGATGTGGCCCTCGGCCCGGCCACCGTGCTGCTGTCCGCGACGATGGGCCGCGAGGCCGCCCACTGGAAGCGCTACCGGGGCGGTACGGCGGGCAGGCTGTGGATCGACCGGGACGGCAGCGGGGAGTTCGTACGGCTGCACGAGGACGTCGACGGCAACATCGAGTGCCCGGTGTGGGCCGGGGACCGCATCGCCTTCCTCTCCGACCACGAGGGCACCGGGGCGCTGTACTCCTCCCTCGCCGACGGATCCGACCTGCGCCGCCACACCCCTTGCGACGGTTTCTACGCCCGCCACGCCTCCGGCGACGGCACCCGGGTCGTCTACGCCTCCGGCGGTGAGCTGTGGCTGCTGGACGACCTGGAGGGCGCCGAGCCGCGCCGGCTGGACGTACGGCTCGGCGGGCCACGGATCGATCTGCGCCCCCGCCCGGTGAACGCCGCCCGCTGGTTCGGCGAGGCGTCCCCCGACCACACCGCGCGCGGCAGCGCCGTCTGCGTGCGCGGCGGCATCCACTGGGTCACCCACCGCGCCGGACCCGCCCGCGCCCTCGCCGCCACGCCGGGCGTCCGCGCCCGGATGCCGCGCGCCTTCCGCGCCGAGGGCGAGGAGTGGGTGGTGTGGGTGACGGACGCGGAGGGCGACGACGCCCTGGAGTTCGCCCCGGCCACCGGCACCGTGCCCGGCGCGACCCCCCGCCGGCTCGCGGCCGGACAGCTCGGCCGGGTCCTGGAGCTGGCCGTGGCCCCCGACGGCGGCCGCGCCGCCGTCGCCGCGCACGACGGACGCCTGCTGCTGGTCGAGCGGGAGACCGGCGAGGTCCGCGAGGTCGACCGCAGCGACGACGGCGAGGTCTCCGGACTCGCCTTCTCGCCCGACTCCGCGTGGCTCGCCTGGGCCCACCCCGGCCCCCGCCCGCTCTCGCAACTGCGCATCGCCCACACCACCGACCTGTCGGTCACCGAGGCGACCCCGCTCCGCTTCCAGGACTACGCCCCGGCCTTCACCCTCGACGGCAAACACCTCGCCTTCCTCTCCAACCGCGCCTTCGACCCGGTCTACGACGAGCACGTCTTCGACCTCGCCTTCGTGGTCGGCGCCCGCCCGCACCTGATCACCCTGGCCGCCACCACGCCCTCGCCCTTCGGCCCGCAACGCCACGGCCGCCCCTCCGAGAGCACGGACAAGGACGAGACCCCGGACAGCGAGGGCACCCCCACCACCCGCATCGATCTCGAAGGCCTCGCCGACCGGATCGTCCCCTTCCCGGTGGAAGCCGGCCGCTACTCCGCCCTGCGCGCAGCCAAGGACGGCGTGCTCTGGCTGCGCCACCCCGTGCACGGCGTCCTCGGCGCCGCCCGCGCCCATCCCGAGGACCCCGACCCGCACACCGAGCTGGAGCGTTACGACCTCGCCCAGCGCCGCCTGGAGCACCTCGCCTCCGACGCCGATCACTACGAGGTCAGCGGCGACGGCAAACGGGTGCTGCTGTGGACCGACGGCCGGCTCCGGGTCGTGCCCAGCGACCGCCGTACCGGCAGCGACGACGACGGCGACACCAGCGTCACCGTCGACCTGGCCCGGATCCGGCAGACCCTCGACCCGGCCGCCGAGTGGCGGCAGATGTACGACGAGACCGGCCGCCTGATGCGCGACCACTTCTGGCGGCCCGATCTCGGCGGCGTCGACTGGCCCGGCGTCCTGGGCCGTTACCGTCCGCTGCTGTCCCGCCTCGCCACCCACAGCGACCTCGTCGACCTGCTGTGGGAGGTGCACGGCGAACTCGGCACCTCGCACGCCTATGTCATCCCCTCCGGCGGACGCCGCGGCGGCCCCCGGCACGGTCTGCTCGGGGCCGACATCTCCCGCCACCGGGACGGCAGTTGGCGCATCGACCGCATCCTGCCCGCGGAGACCTCCGACCCGGACGCCCGCTCCCCGCTCGCCGCGCCCGGCGTCGCCGTCCGCCCCGGAGACGCGATCATCGCCGTGGCCGGCCACACCGTCGACCCGGTCACCGGGCCCGGCCCCCTCCTCGTCGGCACGGCCGGCCACCCCGTCGAGCTGACCGTCTCCCCGGCGGGCGGCGGCGAACCCCGCCACACCGTCGTCATCCCCGTCGCCGACGAGGAACCCCTCCGCTACCACGCCTGGGTCGCGGACCGCCGCGCCCATGTGCACGCCGCCTCGGACGGCCGTCTCGGCTACCTCCACATCCCGGACATGCAGGCCCCCGGCTGGGCACAGATCCACCGGGACCTGCGCGTCGAGGTGGCCCGCGAGGGGCTCGTGGTCGACGTCCGCGAGAACCGCGGCGGCCACACCTCCCAGCTCGTCGTCGAGAAGCTGGCCCGCCGCATCATCGGCTGGGACCTCCCGCGCGGCATGCGCCCCACCAGCTACCCGCTGGACGCCCCGCGCGGCCCGGTCGTCGCCGTGGCCAACGAGTTCTCCGGTTCCGACGGCGACATCGTCAACGCGGCGATCAAGGCCCTCGGTATCGGCCCGGTCGTCGGCACCCGCACCTGGGGCGGCGTCATCGGCATCGACAGCCGCTACCACCTGGTCGACGGCACCCTGGTCACCCAGCCGAAGTACGCGATGTGGCTGGAGGGGGTGGGCTGGGACGTGGAGAACCACGGGGTGGACCCGGACGTGGAGGTCGTCCAGCGGCCGCAGGACTGGGCGGAGGGCAGGGACAGCCAGCTGGACGAGGCGGTGCGGCTGGCACTCGAGGCCCTGGAGACGGCCCCGGCCAAGACGCCTCCGGGGATGCCGACCTGAAGCCGGCCACGAACGACCCGCACCCCGACCGACTACGATGCCCACGGCATTGATCACAGGAGGCACACGCATGGCCGGAGAGCCGCAGGACGACTGCCTGTTCTGCAAGATCGTCGCGGGCGCGATCCCTGCGACGATCGTCCGTGAGACAGAGACGACCGTCGCCTTCCGGGACATAAACCCCCAGGCCCCGACCCACATCCTGGTGATCCCCAAGGCCCACTACGAGAACGCGGCGGCGCTCGGCGCGGGCGCACCGCAACTGGCCGCCGATGTCCTGGCCGAGACCCAGGCCGTCGCCGACGAGGAGAAGCTCGACAGCTACCGCGTCGTCTTCAACACCGGCAGCGGCGCCGGCCAGACCGTCTGGCACGCCCACGCCCACGTCCTCGGCGGTCGTGGCATGCAGTGGCCCCCCGGCTAAATCGCCGTGTCCGTACGTGAATTGGTGGTCCTCGGCACCGCCAGCCAGGTCCCGACCCGGCACCGCAACCACAACGGCTACCTGCTGAGGTGGGACGGCGAGGGCATCCTGTTCGACCCCGGCGAGGGCACGCAGCGGCAGATGGTGCGCGCCGGGGTCGCCGCCCACGACCTGAACCGGATCTGCGTCACGCACTTCCACGGCGACCACTCCCTCGGCCTCGCCGGTGTCGTCCAGCGGATCAACCTCGACCAGGTGCCGCACGAGGTCACCGCGCACTACCCGCGCTCCGGGCAGCGCTTCTTCGACCGCCTGAGGTATGCGACGGCGTACCGGGAGACGGTGGGCATCACCGAGGCACCCGTCGCCGCCGACGGCATCATCGCGGTGACCTCGTCGTACACCCTGGAGGCCCGCGGCCTGTCGCACCCGGTCGAGTCCTACGGCTACCGTCTGATCGAACCCGACGGCCGCCGCATGCTGCCCGGCCGGCTCGCCGCGCACGGGATCAAGGGCCCGGACGTCGGCCGGCTGCAGCGCGAGGGCAGGCTCGGGGACGTCAGGCTGGAGGACGTCAGCGAGGTGCGGCGCGGGCAGCGGTTCGCGTTCGTCATGGACACCAGGCTCTGCGACGGCGTGCACGCGCTCGCCGAGGACTGCGACCTGCTCGTGATCGAGTCCACCTTCCTGGACGAGGACGCCGAACTGGCCGTGGAACACGGCCACCTGACCGCCGGGCAGGCCGCCGCCGTCGCCCGGGACGCGGGCGTACGGCACCTCGTTCTCACCCACTTCAGCCAGCGCTACCCCGAACCGGAGGAGTTCGAGCGGCAGGCACGGGCGGCCGGCTTCGAGGGCGAGCTGACCGTGGCGCACGATCTGCAGCGGGTGGCGGTTCCGAAACGGCACCAGAAGATCCGTACCATGCTCTGATGCCCCTCCCGAAAGCAGAACTGCACCTCCACATCGAAGGCACCCTGGAGCCGGAGCTAGCGTTCGAGCTGGCCGCCCGCAACGGCGTCGAGCTGCCGTACCCGGACACGGACGCCCTCCGCAAGGCCTACCAGTTCGAGGACCTGCAGTCCTTCCTGGACCTGTACTACGAGCTGATGGCCGTCCTGCGCACCGAGCAGGACTTCGCCGACCTGGCGAACGCCTACCTGGCCCGGGCCGCCGCGCAGGGCGTCCGGCACGCGGAGATCTTCTTCGACCCGCAGGCCCACCTCGCGCGGGGCGTGCCCATGGGCACGGTCGTGGAGGGGCTGTGGCGGGCGCTGGGCAGCAGCGAGCACAACCACGGCATCTCCACCCGGCTGATCCTGTGCTTCCTGCGGGACGAGTCCGCCCAGTCGGCCCTCGAGACCCTCGAGGCGGCCCGGCCGTACCTGGACCGGATCACCGGGGTCGGCCTGGACTCCGCCGAGGTCGGGCACCCGCCGGTGAAGTTCCGGGAGGTGTTCGAGGCCGCCGCCGCGCTCGGGCTGCGCCGGGTCGCGCATGCCGGCGAGGAGGGGCCGCCGGCGTACATCACCGAGGCCCTGGACGTGCTCGGCGTCGAGCGCGTCGACCACGGGCTGCGCTGCGTGGAGGACCCGGCGCTGGTCGAGCGGCTGGTGCGGGAGCGGATCCCGCTCACCCTGTGCCCGCTGTCCAACGTCCGCCTGCGCACCGTCGACACGCTGGCCGACCACCCGCTGCCGGCGATGCTCGACGCCGGTCTGCTGTGCACGGTCAACTCCGACGACCCGGCGTACTTCGGCGGGTACGTGGGCGACAACTTCGCGGCCGTGCGGCAGACCCTGGGGCTGACCGAGGACCGGCTGCGCGAGCTGGCCCGCAACTCCTTCCTCGCCTCCTTCCTGGAGGACGACGAGGAGCGGCGGGCCCGCTACCTCGCCGAGGCCGACGCGTACGAGTTCGGCGACGCGGTGTCGTAGGCCGGCCGGGCGGGCACGGCGGGCGATTCCAGCGGCACTTCCACGACCGGCAGGGGGCGCCTGCCGGCCCGCAGCGCCACCGCCGTCATCGGCAGGGCGATCAGCAGCATCCCGGCGCCGAGCACCTTCCCCATCACCGGGAAGCCCGTCCCCGCCGCCAGCATGCTCCCCGTCAGCGGTCCCGCCGCCGTCCCCAGCGAGGACGCCGCACCGACCAGGACCGCCCAGCGGCCGCGCGGGTCGAGGGAGGCGGCGAGGCCGATGACGTACGACAGGACGACCGGGTAGACCAGGTTCCAGGAGATCTCGCCCGCGGCGAAGGCCGGCAGGTCGGTCGCCGACGCGCTGAGCGCGATGCAGCCCGCGATCAGGGCGGTGCCGGCGCCGATGGGCACGGCCCGGCCCAGCCGGGGGCCGAGCGCGCCCGCGCCGACGACTCCGACGAGTCCGGCGCCGAGCGCGATCGCGAACACCGCGCCGACGGTGACCTCGGTGAGGTGCGCCTGGTCGAGGCCGATTTGGCCGCTGACACCCCACAGGGCGTTCTGGGCGAGGGACCAGCAGGGCATGGCGGCGGCCAGCAGCAGCCCGGCCCGCAGGTGGGGGAGCCGGCGGCCGTGCGTGAGGGGTCTGCGGGCCGGAGCCGTACGTCCGGACAGGCGGTCGGTGAGCGGCCAGACGGCGAGGGCCGTGAGCGCGATGGCGGCCAGGGGCAGGCCGTGGCCGGGGCCGAGGTGGGGGATCGTCAGGTACAGGGCGCCGGCGAGGGCGGAGACCCCGAGCAGGCCGAGGGTGGTGGCCCGGTGCGGGTCCCGGTGTGCGGCGATGCCGCTCGCGGCGACCGCCGTGACCGTGCCGGATCCGAATCCCCCGACGACCGCGCCCACGACGACGGCCGGTACGAAGCCGGTGAGGGCGGCACCGCCGTAGCCGAGGACGGCGAGCGTGAGACCGGCGCGGGCGAGCGTACGGGGGCCGATCCGGTCGACCCGCGCGGCCAGCAGGAAGCCCGCCGTCGCCGAACTCAGCAGCAGGGCAGTGCCGACGGCCCCGGCCTGTGTGGCGGTGAGCGGCAGCCCGGAACCGAGCCGGCCGACGACGGTCGGCAGCAGGTAGGGCGCGAGGTACCCGGCCGTGAAAAGGGCGACGAGGGGCCAGGGCAGGGGGCGGGGGGCGGACACGGGCGTTCCCAGGGCAGGCGGAAGGAAGGGCTGGAGGGGGAGGGGCGACGACCGTCGACGGACAGGAACGCGCGAGGAAGTTGTATCAAGCACGCGGTTCCGGAAGAAGGACGGGGGGTGCGATCTGTGTCACTTTTCGGTTTGCCCACTGTGCGTCCGGGTAAGGATCGCTAGGCTGCGTTCTCATATGTGGACGGTATTCACAAGAGGAGATGATCAGGTGGGCGGCGACCCGAGTCCCGAGGGTGTGGCGCGGCGGCTGCGGGACGGGATGGCGCGCGGGGTGCTGTCCTTCCCGCTGACCGCGTTCCACGACGACGGCTCACTCGATCCGGACGGCTTCCGCGCCCATGTCGCCGCCCGGCTCGCCGCCGGACCCGGCGCCGTCTTCCCGGCCTGCGGCACCGGCGAGTTCTTCTCGCTGGACGAGGAGGAGTACCGGACGGTCGTCCGCATCACCGTCGAGGAGGCCGCGACGCAGGTTCCCCCGCGCGCGGGTGGTCCAGCGCGCGAGGGTGGTCCGGCGCGGGACGGCGTGCCGGTCGTGGCCGGGACCGGGTACGGCTGGGCGCAGGCCACCCGGTTCGCGCGCATCGCAGAGGAGGCCGGCGCCGACGCGCTGCTCGTGCTGCCGCACTATCTGGTCGACGCCCCCCAGGAGGGCCTGGCCGCCCAGCTGGAGCGGCTCGCCGAACGCACCCGGCTGCCGCTGATCGCCTACCAGCGCGGCCAAGTCGCCTACGGCGTCGAGACGTTGCGGCGCATCGCGCGCATCCCGAACGTCATCGGCCTCAAGGACGGCCACAGTGACCTCGACCGCCTCCAGCGCCTCACCCTCGCCGCCCCGGACGGCTTCCTCTTCTTCAACGGCGCCGCCACCGCCGAGATCCAGGCCCGCGCCTACGCCGCCGTCGGCGTCCCCGCCTACTCCTCCGCCGTGCACGCCTTCGCCCCCGAGATCGCCGGCGCCTTCTTCGCCGCGCTCCGGGACGGGCGGGAGGACACGGCCGACAAGCTGCTGCGGGAGTTCTACGTCCCGTTCGTCGAACTCCGCGACCGCGCGCCCGGGTACGCCGTGTCCCTGGTGAAGGCGGCGGCCCGGCTGCGGGGGCAGCGCGTCGGGCCCGTGCGCGCCCCGCTCGCCGACCCGGCGCCCGCCGACCTCGCCGAACTCAAGACGCTGCTCGCCGCCGGACTCGACCTCGTAGGAGCCTTGCTGTGACCCCCGACCCGACCATCGCCGAGGTGCGGCTGACCCCGATCCTGGTCGCCGACCCGCCGCTGCTCAACACCCAGGGCGTGCACCAGCCGTACACCCCGCGGCTGATCGTGGAGCTCGTCACCGCCGACGGGGTCACCGGGCTGGGCGAGACCTACGGCGACACCAAGTACCTCGAACTGGCCCGCCCGCTGGCCGAACACCTCACCGGACGCTCGGTCATGGACGTGAACGCCCTGTTCGCGATCGATCTCGGCGTCGACGCGTCGCGGGTGCGGGAAGAGGTCGACGCCGGCGGGCTGCGCGGCGTGCAGAGCGCCGACAAGCTGCGGCTGTCGGTGCTGTCCGCCTTCGAGGTCGCCTGCCTGGACGCCCAGGGCAAGGCGCTCGGGCTGCCGGTGCACGCGCTGCTCGGCGGCAGGCTCCGGGACGCCGTCGAGTACAGCGCCTACCTCTTCTACAAGTGGGCCGGCCACCCGGCAGGCGTCCCCGCCGAGCCGGACGACTGGGGCGCCGCGCTCGACCCGGCCGGGATCGTGGCACAGGCCCGGACGTTCAAGGAGCGGTACGGCTTCACGTCCTTCAAGCTCAAGGGCGGTGTCTTCCCGCCCGAGGAGGAGATCGCGGCCGTGCGGGCGCTCGCCGAGGCCTTCCCCGGGCACCCGCTGCGGCTCGACCCCAACGGCGCCTGGTCGGTCGAGACCTCGCTCAAGGTGGCGGAGGAACTCGGGGACGTCCTGGAGTACCTGGAGGACCCGACGCTGGGCACGCCCGCGATGGCCGAGGTGGCCGCCGGGACCGACGTGCCCCTTGCCACCAACATGTGCGTGACCACCTTCGGGGAGATCAAGGAGGCGTTCACGCGCGACGCCGTGCAGGTCGTGCTCTGCGACCACCACTACTGGGGCGGGCTGCGCAACACCCAGCAGCTCGCCGCGGTCTGCGCCGCGTTCGGGGTGGGGGTCTCGATGCACTCCAACACGCACCTGGGGATCAGCCTCGCCGCGATGACGCAGGTCGCGGCCACGGTTCCCGGGCTGCACCACGCGTGCGACTCCCACTACCCCTGGCAGTCCGAGGACGTCCTCACCGAGCGGCTCGCGTTCACCGGCGGACGGGTCGCCGTGTCGGACGCGCCCGGCCTCGGTGTCGGGCTCGACCGGGACGAACTGGCCCGGCTGCACCGGCGGTGGCTCGAGGACGACGGCTCGCTGCGCGACCGCGACGACGCGGCGGCGATGCGAGCGGGCGAACCGGGCTGGCGGCAACCGGTGGTGCCCCGCTGGTAACCCTGGCGCGGCGCGCGACGTGGTGCACACTGGCCAGATCCGCACCACGCCAGGGAGCGCACCGTGACCGCGTCGCACACGATCACCGGAGAGGAACCGGAACACCTCACCCAGGCCGCGCGCCGTCAGGCCCAGGTCGACCCGCTCGCCGCGCTGCGCGGGCCCGGCGACCCGCCCTGGGACGTCTATCTGACGGGCACGGTCTTCCTCGACATCATTTTCACCGGCCTGGACTCGGCGCCCGTGCGCGGCACCGAGTCCTGGGCCCGGGGCATGGGCTCCAGCCCCGGCGGCGTCGCCAACATGGCCACGGCCCTGGCCCGGCTCGGTCTGCGGACCTCCCTCGCGGCGGCATTCGGGGACGACCACTACGGCGAGTACTGCTGGGACGCGCTCGAACAGGGCGAGGGCATCGATCTGGCGGCGTCACGGACCGTGCCCGGCTGGCACTCGCCGGTGACGGTGTCCATGGCGTACGAGGGCGAGCGGACCATGGTGTCGCACGGGCACGAGCCGCCGCCGGACGCCGTGTTCCTGGACGAGGGGGCCGCCGGCCGGCCGTCCCGCGCCCGTGCGGCCGTGGCCTCGCTGACGCCCGGTGCGCGCGCGCCCTGGATCGCCCGGGCCGCGCGGGAGGGCACCCGTATCTTCGCCGACGTCGGCTGGGACGACACCGGGGCGTGGGATCTCGCCGGGCTCCCCGATCTGGAGCACTGCGAGGCGTTCCTGCCGAACGCGGAGGAGGCGAAGCGGTACACCGGGACCGACTGCCCGCGCGTGGCCGCGCACGCCCTGACCGAGTACGTGCCGGTGGCGGTGGTGACCCTGGGGCCGGAGGGGGCGTACGCGGTGGACCGGCGGACCGGTGAGGCGGCGGAGGTGCCGGCGATCGCCGTGGAGGCACTGGATCCGACGGGGGCCGGGGACGTGTTCGTCGCCGGGTTCGTGACGGGGTCCCTGGCGGGGTGGCCGCTGGCGGACCGGCTGGCGTTCGCCGGGCTCACCGCGGCCCTGTCGGTGCAGGAGTTCGGGGGATCGCTGTCGGCGCCGGGGTGGTCGGAGATCGGGGCGTGGTGGCGGCGGGTCCAGTCCGTGCCGGGGCAGTCGCCCGCGGCGCTGCGGCGGTACGAGTTCCTGGATCGGCTCGTCCCGGAGGAACTGGACCGGCCGTGGCCGTTGCGGCGGGCCGTGCCGACCATCGGGTTCCGTCGGTCCAGCTGACGTACCAGGGGGCTCCGCCGCCGGCCCCCGCCCCCGCCCCGCCCCCGTGCCCGCCCCCGCCTCCGAAAAGTCCTACGGCGTTGTCGGTGCCCCGTCGTACCCTGGAGACGCGAGGCCGCCCTCAGCTACGCGGCCGTGACGAGGAGGAAGCGCAGGCCTTCAGCGCCGGCCCATGACACAGACACCCACAGCTCACACCCCCGCGCAGGAGCAGGCGAGAGCGCAGTTCACCGTCCCCGCCCAGCACCCCATGGTGACCGTGCTGGGTTCCGGCGACTCCCTCCTGCGTGTGATCGAGAAGGCCTTCCCGGCGGCCGACATCCACGTCCGGGGCAATGAGATCAGCGCGGTCGGCGACCCGGCCGACGTCGCCCTGATCTCACGCGTGTTCGACGAGATGATGCTGGTGCTCCGCACCGGGCAACCGATGACGGAGGACGCAGTGGAACGCTCGATCGCCATGCTCAAGGCGAGTGAGAACGGGACGAGCGACGGCCCGGAGACCCCGGCACAGGTGCTGACGCAGAACATCCTGTCCTCGCGCGGGCGCACCATCCGCCCGAAGACCCTCAACCAGAAGCGGTACGTCGACGCGATCGACAAGCACACGATCGTCTTCGGCATAGGCCCCGCCGGTACCGGCAAGACCTACCTGGCCATGGCCAAGGCCGTACAGGCCCTGCAGTCCAAGCAGGTCAACCGGATCATCCTCACCCGCCCCGCCGTGGAGGCAGGCGAGCGGCTGGGTTTCCTGCCCGGCACGCTCTACGAGAAGATCGACCCCTACCTGCGGCCGCTGTACGACGCGCTGCACGACATGCTCGACCCCGACTCGATCCCCCGTCTGATGGCGGCCGGGACGATCGAGGTCGCGCCGCTCGCGTACATGCGTGGCCGCACGCTCAACGACGCCTTCATCATCCTGGACGAGGCCCAGAACACGAGCCCCGAGCAGATGAAGATGTTCCTGACCCGCCTCGGCTTCGACTCGAAGATCGTGATCACCGGTGACGTGACGCAGGTCGACCTGCCGAACGGCACGAAGAGCGGTCTGCGGCAGGTGCAGGAGATCCTGGAGGGCGTCGAGGACGTCCACTTCTCCCGGCTGTCGTCCCACGATGTCGTACGGCACAAGCTGGTGGGCCGTATCGTCGACGCGTACGAGCAGTACGACACCAAGCACGGCACCGAGAACGGCACCCACAAGGGCGGCCGGGGCAGGTCCGGGCACAAGGGGAAGTAGAGACACGGCACCACCATGTCGATCGACGTCAACAACGAGTCCGGCACCGAGGTCGACGAGCAGGCGATCCTCGACATCGCCCGCTACGCACTCGCGCGGATGCGCATCCACCCGCTCTCCGAGCTCTCGGTGATCGTCGTGGACGCCGACGCCATGGAGCAGCTGCACATCCAGTGGATGGACCTGCCCGGGCCGACCGATGTCATGTCGTTCCCGATGGACGAGCTGCGGCCGCCCACGAAGGACGACGACGAGCCCCCGCAGGGACTGCTCGGTGACATCGTGCTGTGCCCGGAGGTCGCCGCCAAGCAGGGGGCCGAGGCGCCCACGCAGCACTCCATGGACGAGGAGCTCCAGCTGCTCACCGTCCATGGGGTGCTGCACCTGCTCGGGTACGACCACGAGGAGCCCGACGAGAAGGCGGAGATGTTCGGGCTCCAGGCCGCCATCGTCGACGGATGGCGGGCCGAGCACGGGCTGACCGGGCCGTCCCCGGCGCCGACCGTCTCGTAAGCGGGCCGTATGTCTCCACAGATCGTGGTCGGCGCGATCGCGCTGGTCGTCGTCGCCTGGCTCGCCGCCTGCGCGGAGGCGGGCCTGGCCCGCATCTCCAGCTTCCGCGCCGAGGAGGCCGTCAAGTCCGGCCGGCGCGGCAGTGCCAGGCTCGCCCAGGTCGCCGCCGACCCCACCCGCTATCTGAACGTGGCCCTGCTGGTCCGCGTCGCCTGCGAGATGGCGGCCGCGGCCCTGGTGACGTACGCCTGCCTTCAGGAGTTCGCCGCCACCTGGCAGGCCCTGCTGGTCGCCATCGGGGTCATGGTGCTGGTGTCGTACGTCGCCGTCGGCGTCTCCCCGCGCACCATCGGCCGCCAGCACCCGCTGAACACGGCGACCGCGGCGGCGTACGTACTGCTGCCGCTGGCCCGGGTGATGGGCCCGATCCCGTCCCTGCTCATCCTCATCGGCAACGCGCTGACCCCCGGCAAGGGCTTCCGGCGCGGACCCTTCGCGTCCGAGGCCGAGCTGCGTGCGCTGGTCGACCTCGCCGAGAAGGAGTCGCTGATCGAGGACGAGGAGCGCCGCATGGTGCACTCGGTGTTCGAGCTGGGCGACACCCTGGTGCGCGAGGTGATGGTGCCGCGCACCGACCTGGTCACCATCGAGCGGTTCAAGACCATCCGCCAGGCCCTCACCCTCGCCCTGCGCTCGGGCTTCTCCCGGATCCCGGTGACCGGCGAGAGCGAGGACGACATCGTCGGGATCGTCTACCTGAAGGACCTGGTCCGCAAGACGCACATCAGCCGGGAGGCGGAGGGCGACCTGGTGTCGACCGCCATGCGGCCCGCCGTCTTCGTGCCGGACACCAAGAACGCCGGCGACCTGCTGCGCGAGATGCAGAAGGAACGCAACCACGTCGCCGTCGTCATCGACGAGTACGGCGGCACCGCCGGGATCGTCACCATCGAGGACATCCTGGAGGAGATCGTCGGCGAGATCACCGACGAGTACGACCGGGAACTCCCGCCCGTCGAGGACCTCGGCGACGACCGCTTCCGGGTCACCGCCCGCCTCGACATCACCGACCTCGGCGAGTTGTACGGCCTGGAAGAGTACGACGACGAGGACGTGGAGACCGTCGGCGGGCTGCTCGCGAAGGCCCTCGGCCGCGTGCCCATCGCGGGCGCGTCAGCGGAGGTGGAGCTGCCCGACGAGCGCCGGCTGAGACTGACCGCGGAGGCCGCGTCCGGACGCCGGAACAAGATCGTCACGGTCCTGGTGGAACCTGTCCCGGTGCCGGCCGCCGAGGAGGCGAGACCCGAGTGAGCCCCGAGGAGCTGCGCGCCCTCTGCCTGTCCTTCGACGCCGCCGAGGAGGACTTCCCGTTCGATCCGCAGACCTCGGTCTTCAAGGTGCTGGGCAAGATGTTCGCCCTGACGAACCTGGGCGCGCGGCCCCTGACGGTCAACCTCAAGTGCGATCCCGAGGACGCGGTCCGGCTGCGCGGGGAGCACGAGGGGCTGATCGTCCCCGGCTGGCACATGAACAAGCGGCACTGGAACACCGTGACCGTGGCCGGCGGGCTGCCGGACCGGCTGGTGAGAGAGCTGGTCGAGGACTCCTACGACCTCGTCGTCGCGGGGCTGCCGAGGGCGGAGCGGCTGCGGCTGGACCGGCCGTGAACCCGGCTGACGGGCTGACGGGCTGACTGTCCGGCAGGGGCGGCCGGTGGCGGCCCCTGCCGGTCCCGCGCTTCCTTCCCGCCGGGCAACGGCGCGCGCGGCCGTGTGGTGCACACGGCCGCGCGGCGCGGGCTCGTTCAGCTTCCCGACCGGCCCCGGCGCAGGCCCAGCCCGACCAGGACGGCGGCGGCCAGGACGATCGCCGCGTCCAGGGCGAGGACCGTGCGGACGCCTGCCAGCAGGTCGTGCGACGTGGTGGCCAGCACGCCCAGCAGCGGGATGCCGATCGTGATGCCGACCTGCTGGGTGGAGGTCACCAGACCGGTGGCCAGGCCCTGCTCCTCGTCCGGGACGCCCGAGGTGACGGTCAGGCCGTAGGAGATGATCGCGCCCAGGTGGCACATGCTGGCCAGGGACACCGCCGCCGTGGCCGGCCAGACCGACCAGGCGTGGGAGTCCAGCAGGACCAGCGTGGCGATCAGGGCGCCCTGGCCGGTCAGCGAGCCGACCAGGGTGCGGCGGGCGCCGAAGCGGCCGATCACCCTCGGGGCGAGGGTGCCGGCGAAGGCCGACAGCACGCCCTGGACGCCGAAGACCAGACCCGTCTCGAAGGCCGACAGGTGCAGGATCTCCTGGAGGTACAGGGTCAGCACGAAGATCACCGTCGACATCATCGAGAAGGTGACCAGACCGCCCACGTTGCCCCAGGCCACCGTGCGGCGGCGCAGCATCGGCAGGGAGACGAGCGGCGCTGCCGCACGGGCCTCGACGACCGTGAACGCGGCCAGCAGGAGCAGACCGGCGACCAGTGTGGTGAGGACGTCCACGCGGCCGAAGCCGTGGCCGGCGGCCGTGGACAGGGCGTAGATCAGCGACAGCAGACCGGCGGTGACGGTGACGGCGCCGGGCACGTCCAGGCGCGGACGCTCCGGAGTGCGCGACTCCGGCAGCAGGCCCGGGGCCAGGGGCAGCACGATCAGCGCGAACACCGACAGCAGGGCCATCGTGGAGCGCCAGCCGAGCGCGTCCGTCAGCCCACCGCCCGCGATCATGCCGACGGTGAAGCCCAGCGACAGCAGCGTGCCGGAGATGCCGAGAGCACGGTCGCGGGCCGGGCCCTCCGGGAAGGTGGTGGTCAGCAGGGACATGCCCGTCGGGACGATCGCCGCCGCGCCCAGGCCCTGCAGCGCGCGTCCGGTGAGGAAGGACGCCGGGTCCCAGGCCAGGGTCGCCAGCAGCGAGGCCGCGCCGAACAGGGCCAGGCCGGTCAGGAACAGCTTCCGGCGGCCGTACAGGTCGCCGATGCGGCCGAAGAGCAGCAGGAACCCGCCGGAGGGCAGCGCGAACGCGGTGACCGCCCACTGCAGCGCCGAGCGGCTCATGCCGAGGTCGGAGCCGAGTTCGGGCAGCGCCACGTTCAGGACGGAGAAGTCCAGCGCGACCATGAACTGGGCCGCGCACAGGACGAACAGGACGAGCTTGTCACGCGTCGACAACCGGGGCGGCCGGGGAGTGTCGAGCGGTGTACCCGTGGAGGTGGGGGACTGGGTGGTGGTGTCGATCGCCATGGCAAGAGCATCGGGCGAGCGAAATACTGGTGGGGAGTGGCAACTTATGGTGGTGGTGGCACCACCAGACACGACGGGGGAGGAGCGGTACGTGCCTGCTGCTGAGGCGACGAGGAGTCATCGGCGCGAAGAACTACGGGAGTTCCTGATGAGCCGGCGGGCCCGGGTCAGCCCCGAGGAGGCCGGACTGCCCGTCGGCGGCGGCCGGCGCCGTACGCCCGGACTGCGCCGGGAGGAGGTCGCCGTACTCGCCGGGGTGGGCGCCTCCTGGTACCAGTGGCTGGAGCAGGGGCGGGAGATCTCCGTCTCCCCGCAGGTGCTCGACGCCGTCGCCCGGGTGCTGCGGCTGAGCGACGCCGAGCGCCGGCATCTGTACCTGCTCGCCGGAATGAACCCGCCGGCGCCCCAGGTGGCCCCGGACAAGCGGGACATGTGCGACGGGCTGCGGCGGCTGATCGACACCTGGATGCCGTATCCGGCGCACATCATGGACCTGTACTACAACTGCGTGATGTACAACGACGCGGCCGCGATCGTGCTCGGCATGCGTCCCGACATCACGCAGAACTGTCTCGTCGACTTCTTCGTCGACCCGCTCTACCGCTCGCGCAGCCACAGCTGGGACCAGAACGCCCGGACGGTCGTGGCGCAGTTCCGGGCGGCGTGTGCGGCGCGGCCGGAGGACGAGGGGTTCCGGGCCGTGCTCGCCGCGGTGAGCGAGGCCAGCGCCGAGTTCCGGCAGATGTGGGCCGAGCGGGACATCGAGGAGCAGGGGCAGATCCGCAAGGAGCTGGAGCATCCGCTGGTCGGGCTGCTGGTGGTGGAGTCCACGGTGATGAAGGTGCCGGCCCGGCCCGATCTGATGATCGTGCTGCACACTCCGCTGGACGAGGCGAGCACCGCGGCGAAGCTGGAGTGGCTGGCCTCCCCGAAGGGGCGGCGGGGCGCGATGTACCCCGTGGCGGGATGACCGGGCCCGGGCTTCGTATGCTCTGGGCATGACCGAGAGCAGCGCGCTTGACTCCGAGGACCGCAAGATCGTGACCCTGGCCCGTTCCGTGCGGGCCCGCAACGGTGTGCCGGAGGGGGCGGCCGTACGGGACGGGACGGGGCGTACGTATGCCGCCGGGACGGTGTCGCTGCCGTCGCTGAAGCTGAGCGCGTTGCGGACCGCCGTCGCCATGGCGGTGGCCTCGGGGGCCACGGCGCTGGAGGCGGCGGCGGTGGTGTCGGAGACGGAGTCCGTGGGGGCCGAGGACCTGGCCGCGGTCGCCGACCTGGGAGGTGCGGGGACGCCGGTGCTGCTCGCCGGTCCTGACGGAGTCGTGCGGGTCACCGTCTGCGCCGGCTGACGGGACCTTGCGGGGAAGGTGCCGCATCGGCCGAACGAGAGGTCGGCCGGAATTCAACCTTGTCGGGCTCTTCCGCTCGCGCATCAATGGAGCCGTACGTTTCCGACGGCCCGTCAGATCCGCACCGCCGCACGCAGTGTGCCCGCACCCGCCTGCCCGGCCTCGCGCCCGTCGGTGTCCCCCCACACGGCACTCCCCACAGGGAAGGGAAGCGGATCCCCATGAGAGGCAAGCGCACGGCAATGGGTGCGGCGCTGGCCGCCGGGGCCCTCGCGGTCACCGGACTGGCCCTCGCACCCTCCGCGGCCGCCGTCACCCCACAGTCGGCGACCATCACCGCGAGCTGCGGCATCTTCGGCGGCGGTACGGCCACGCTCACCGCCACCCAGAGCGGCACCTCGGCCACCGTCACCCTCACCTCCTCGGCGATCACCGCGCCGGTCGCGGTCGCCCAGGACTCCATCTCCTCCACCCTCGCCCTGGCCAGGGCCGGCGGTGGCTCCGTGGTGTTCAGCGGGACGAAGAACCCCGCCATGAACCCCGGTGATCCCGTCAGCGTCGGCCCGCTCCCCGGCACCGTCGCCTCCGGCGACAGCCTGGACGCATACGGCGGCTCGCTGAAGATGGTGATCTTCGGGGTCACCGTGACCTGTACGGCGAGCGGTCCGCAGTCGCCCGGCCCCTTCGTCTTCGACTGACCCGTCCGTCCGGGCGGACCGCCCCGTCCGTCCGGGCGGACCGCCCCGTCCGTCCGGGCGGACCGCCCCGTCCGTCCGGACGGACCGAACTGAGCGATCTGTTCCGGTTCCGGCCGTAACCCCCCTGGATGCCGCAGAAACTGATAGTCCGTCAGATTTCTGCGGCATCTCCATTGACTTCTCACCCCCGCTCCACATCAATGCCCCCTGTCGGCGCAGATGAGCCGCTGCGCCCGCGACCCTCAGGAGGGGGCCCATGGGTTCGACACCCCCAAGTCCACGAAGATCCCGACGGTGGCGCTGGGCGTCACTGCTCGGGGTGACCGCGCTCGCGGTCACCGCGGGCGGCGCGCTGGCCTGTCCGGCCGGTGCCGCCGGTACGAACGTGGACTTCGCCACGCACTGCATCCCGCCCGCCGTCGCGGGCATCCCGCCCATCGACGGCACCACGACGGCCGGTGTCTCGGTGGACAACACCAGCCCGAAGGTCGGCGACACGGTCACCGTGACCTACACCGTGGTCACCGCCGCCGCGTCCAACCCCACGGACCTGGCCCTGCCCGCCGACATCATGACCCCGACCGGGAAGGTGACCCTCGGGGGCGCCCAGACCGGCGACGTCACCGTCGCCGGTCCGAAGAAGAACCCGCCGGTGCCGGGAAAGGCCGCCTTCCCGTCCTTCTCCATGACCGGCACGTTCACCGTCACCAAGGCCGGGCGGATCACCCTCTCGCCCGGCGACTACAACATCCACACCAGCTACATCCTGGAGCTGGACACCCCCTGCACGGTCACCAGCCCGCCCGCCCCGGCCTCGGAGACCATCACGGCCACCTCCGGGACACCGGCCAACACCCGCGCCATCACGCTCGGTTCGGCCTCCGGCGACCCCGGCGCCAGGGTCACGGTCAACGGTACGAACTTCACTCCGGGCGCCACCGTCACGCTGGCGGGGCGGGCCGGGGGCACCCAGACCGCGGACACCGCCACCGCGACCGCGAACGCGCAGGGCTCCTTCAGCGGTTCGCTGGTCGTCAACGACAAGTCGACGACCGGGATCGTGGCCTACGAGGGCGGCTCCTGGAGCGCGGACACGGGCGCGGGCCCCGCGGCCTACGTCGTCAACGACAACACGCCCGTCCCGGACGGCAGCCAGAAGCTGACGACCACAGTCAGGGCGGGCACGCTGTCCATGTCCCAGGCCGGGGACTCCGTCGCGCTGTCGGCTGTCGACTTCGGCAAGGGCGGGGCATCGACGGGCAAACTGCAGACGGTGACGGTCCAGGACTTCCGCGGCGGCCCCGCGGGCTGGTCCCTGACCGGCAAGGTCACCGACTTCACCGGCCCCGGCGCCAAGATCGACGCAGGCAGGCTCAGCTGGACCCCCGCCTGCGCGACCAAGCCCGGCAGCCCCAGCAGCTGCAAGGCCGGTTCGGCGGGCGCCCTGGGCTCCGCGGGAGCGACCCTCGCGTCGACCCCGGACGGCACGCTCACCGGCGGCGAGTTCACCGTCGACGCCGGACTCTCCCTGGACGTTCCGGCGTTCACGCCTCCGGGCTCGTACTCCGGTGTGCTCACGCTGACGCTCAGCTGAGCGTACGGGCGTCCGCACCCGCCCGTTCCCCTGTCCCTCGTCCGTGGGGGTCCGCACCCATGCGCAAGCTGTACGTCCTCCTCCTGGGCCTTGTGCTGGCATGGCAGGCCGCACCCGCCCGCGCCGCCGACAACGGCAGCTGGTCCGTCTACCCGGTCGCCTCGAAGATCGCCGCGCGGCCCTACTTCTACCTCTCCGCCGACCCCGGCCAGACCCTCACCGACGAGGTCGCCGTCCAGAACAAGACCGGCAAGCCGCTCACCTTCCGGCTCTACGCGGCCGACGCCTACAACACGCCACGGGACGGCGGGTTCGCCGTACGCACGATGGAGGAGCGCATGCTCGGGGTGGGCGCCTGGGCCGAGCCCGCGACATCCCGGATCACGGTGCCCGGGCACAGGACCGTCACCGTCCCGTTCACGCTGCACGTCCCCGAGGGCGCCGAGCCCGGCGACCACCCCGGCGCGATCGTCGCCCTGGACGAGCACGTCGACCCCGGCAGCGGCCGGCTCGCGCTCGGTGTGCAGCGGGCCGTCGGCGCCCGCGTCTACCTCAGGGTCAGCGGCCCCACCCTGCCCGCGCTCTCCGTCGGGCAGCTGCACATCAGCCACCACCAGCCCCTGATCCCGGGGACCGGCGCCGCCACCGCCACCGTCTCCTACACCCTGCGCAACACCGGGAACGTCACCCTCGACCCGAAGGTGGAGCTGAAGGCACGCGGGCTGTTCGGCCGTACGCTGCTCGACCGCGAGCTGACCCGGGTGCCGTCCCAGCTGCTGCCCGGACAGCGGGTCCGGCTCACCGAGACCTGGCGCGGGGCACCTCAACTCGACCGCGCGGACGTGACGTTGACCGCGAGCGCGCCCGGCACCCGGCAGTCGGCGAGCGCAGCCTTCCTCGCGCTGCCCTGGCTGGTCGCGGCGCTGGTGTCCGCCACGGGCGTGGTGAGCGGTGTGCTGCTGGTCAGAGCGCGTCGGGGCCGCGCTCGCCGGTCCGCACACGTACGACCGTCTCCACGGGCACGGCCCACACCTTCCCGTCCCCGATCTTCCCCGTCTGCGCGGCCCTGACGATCGCGTCGATCACGGGGTCGGCGTCCGCGTCCTCCACCACGACCTCGATGCGCACCTTCGGCACCAGGTCGACCCGGTACTCGGCGCCCCGGTACACCTCGGTGTGGCCGCGCTGCCGGCCGTAGCCGCTCGCCTCGGTCACGGTCAGACCGTGCACGCCCAGCTCCTGCAGGGCGGTCTTGACCTCGTCCAGACGATAGGGCTTGACGATCGCGGTGATGAGCTTCATGCCTGGGTCTTGACCTTCTGAGCGGAGGGGAGGACGGAGTGGGAGACCGGGGCGCCATGGCCCAGCACGCCGTGATCGTATGCCGTCTCCGCGTGCACCGTAAGGTCCAGGCCGGTGTGCTCCTGCTCCTCGCTCGCCCGGAAGCCCATCGCCTTGTCGAGCAGCTTGCCGAGGCCGTACGTCACCCCGAAGGTGTATCCGGCCACGACCACCACCGCCAGCAGCTGCTTGCCGAACGGCGCGAGCCCGCCGCCGTAGAACAGGCCCTCGGTGCCGCCGGTCATCGCCTTCTCGGCGAACAGGCCGATCAGCAGGGTGCCGATGACGCCGCCGACCAGGTGCACGCCGACGACGTCCAGGGAGTCGTCGTAGTTCAGCTTGAACTTCCAGCTCACCGCGTACGAGCAGACGACACCGGCGGCGAGGCCGACGATCAGCGCGCCGAGCAGCGAGACCGTGCCGCAGGACGGGGTGATCGCGACCAGGCCGGCCACCGCGCCGGACGCGGCGCCGAGGGTCGTGGGGTGTCCGTCCCGCTTCTGCTCGACGAAGAGCCAGCCGAGCAGACCGGTGCAGCCGGCGGCGAGGGTGTTGAGGAAGGCCGCCGCGGCGAGGCCGTTCGCGCCGAGCGCGGAGCCCGCGTTGAAACCGAACCAGCCGAACCAGAGCAGACCGGCGCCGAGGATCACCATGGGCAGGTTGTGCGGGCGCATGGCGTCCTTCTTGAAGCCCAGACGCGGGCCGAGGACCAGGCACAGGGCCAGACCGGAGGCGCCGGAGGTGATCTCGACGGGCAGGCCGCCCGCGAAGTCGAGCGCGCCGAGGCCGTGGGAGATCCAGCCGCCCGGGCCCCATACCCAGTGGGCGACGGGAACGTATACCAGGAGGGCCCAGACCGGCACGAAGACCAGCCACGCGGAGAAGTTCGCCCGGTCCGCCACCGCGCCGCTGATCAGCGCGGCCGTGATGATCGCGAAGGTGAGCTGGAAGGTGGCGAAGAGGAGGGTGGGGACGGTTCCGTGGACGCTGCCGGGGGTGAGGTGGGCCATGCCGGCGTGGTGGAGGCCGCCGATGAGCCCCGCGAACGCGTCGTCGCCGAAGGCGAGGGAGTAGCCGGCCGCCAGCCAGACCACGGTGACCAGGGCGATCGAGACGAAGCTCATCATCAGCATGTTGAGGACGCTCTTCGTGCGGACCATGCCGCCGTAGAACAGGGCCAGGCCGGGCGTCATCAGCAGCACGAGGGCGGTGGCGGCGAGCAGCCAGGCGGTGTCGCCGGTGTTCACATGAGCGGCGGCGAGGGTCACGGGCGTCTCCAACGGTGTGGGGGCTCGTCAGAGGGTCACCGGTGTCGGTTTCCGGTTGCCTACGGGTGTGTTTCCGTGACGTTTCGTTGCCTGCGGGTTACCGAAACCTCACGGTACGGGCGGGGGGTCCGGGGCCGGCGGCCGTACGGTACGGCGGGGTCCGTGGATCAGGGACAATGAACGGCATGAGCGTTCGTACCCAGTCACCCGAGCAGCCGGCCGAGACCGCCCACCGCGCCGGCTTCGCCTGCTTCGTGGGCCGCCCCAACGCGGGCAAGTCCACCCTCACGAACGCTCTGGTCGGGCAGAAGGTCGCGATCACCGCGAACCAGCCGCAGACCACGCGGCACACGGTACGGGGCATCGTGCACCGCCCCGACGCCCAGCTGATCCTGGTCGACACCCCTGGCCTGCACAAGCCGCGCACCCTGCTCGGCGAGCGCCTCAACGACGTCGTGCGCACCACCTGGGCCGAGGTCGACGTGATCGGCTTCTGCCTGCCGGCGAACGAGAAGATCGGTCCCGGTGACCGCTTCATCGCCAAGGAGCTGGCCGGGATCCGGAAGACCCCGAAGGTCGCCATCGTCACGAAGACCGACCTGGTCGACTCGAAGACCCTGGCCGAGCAGCTGATCGCCATCGACCAGCTGGGCAAGGACCT
Source organism: Streptomyces sp. NPDC046759 (assembly GCF_040645475.1). Classification (NCBI taxonomy): domain Bacteria; kingdom Bacillati; phylum Actinomycetota; class Actinomycetes; order Kitasatosporales; family Streptomycetaceae; genus Streptomyces; species Streptomyces sp. NPDC046759. The sequence continues at coordinate 77,522 of NZ_JBEYYJ010000005.1, forward strand.
GGGCATCGAGTGGGCGGAGATCGTGCCCGTGTCGGCGGTCGGCTCCAAGCAGGTCGACCTCCTGGCCGACCTCCTGATCCCGCTGCTGCCCGAGGGTCCCGCGCTCTACCCCGAGGGCGACCTGACGGACGAACCCGAGCAAGTCATGATCGCGGAACTCATCCGCGAGGCCGCACTGGAGGGCGTCCGGGACGAGCTGCCGCACTCCATCGCGGTGGTCGTCGAGGAGATGCTCCCGCGCGAGGACCGGCCCGCCGACCGTCCGCTCCTCGACATCCACGCCAACGTCTACATCGAGCGCCCCAGCCAGAAGGGCATCATCATCGGCCCCAAGGGCAAGCGCCTGAAGGAGGTCGGCATCAAGTCCCGCAAGCAGATCGAAGCACTGCTGGGGACCCCGGTCTTCCTGGACCTGCACGTCAAGGTGGCCAAGGACTGGCAACGCGACCCGAAGCAGCTGCGCCGGCTGGGGTTCTAGTGCTGTGACCGGAAAGGTGTGCGAGCCGGTGAACCTTTCCGGTCGCAGCACTAGCCGACGGCGCCCTCTGGGGTCATGTCCTGCAACCCCACCACCCTGAGCAGCCGCAGCCGGTCGTACGACTCGGTGCCCGGGCGGGCCGTGTGCAGGACGAGCCGGTGGTGGTCGTCGCTCAGCAGGACCTCGCAGTCCAGTTCCAGCAGGCCCACCACCGGATGCCGGAAGCGTTTCGTCGAGCTGCGCCGCACGGCCACCTCGTGCTCGTCCCAGAGGCGGGCGAACTCCTCGCTGGCGGCGCGGAGTTCGGCCACCAGGGCGGCCGGCTGCGGGTCGTCGGGCCGGGCGGCGGCGACCGCGCGCAGGTTCGCCACGTGCCGGCGCGCGTGTTCCGGTACGTCCTCCGGCGGGAAGAGCGCGCGTCCCGCCGGGTCGAGGAAGAAGCGGCGGACGAGGTTGCGTTCGCTCGGCGGCCGGCTCAGCACGTCCCCGGACAGCGCCCGCGACATCGCGTTCTGCGCCAGCACCTCCCCGCAGTCCGACACCACGAGGGCCGGCGCGTCGTGCAGCCGGTCCAGGACCAGCAGCAGCCCGGGCCGGACATGCGCGCAGGAGGCCTCCCGGCGGGGCGGCTCCTCGCCCGTCAGATGGAAGAGGTGGTCGCGTTCGTCGTCGGTCAGACGCAGCGCACGGGCCAGTGCCGTGAGCATCTGACGGGACGGGCGCGGGCCACGGCACTGTTCCAGTCGCGTGTAGTAGTCCACCGACATGCCGGCCAGCGACGCCACCTCCTCCCGCCGCAGGCCGGGGGTACGGCGGCGGGCGCCGGGCGTGAGACCCACGTCCGAGGGGTCCAGCCGGGCGCGGCCCCGGCGCAGGAAATCGGCGAGTTCGGCTCGGTCCACCCCTTCAGGGTGAAGCACTTGCCGGGCCTTATCCAGGGACTGCCGGTCCCCTGATCGGAAGGTCTCTCCCGGCCCGCACGGCACCGTCCCAGAGTGGGGTCACCAGGTCGAGAGGAGCAGGACATGCTGACAGTGGTGACGGGCACGACGGGACAGGTCGGCCGGCGCTTCGTGCCGAGGCTGCTGGCCCAGCGGCGGCCGGGCGAGGAGGTACGGGTCCTGGTGCGGGACTTGGGGCGGGCCGAGACGTTCGCGGAACTCGGCGCCCAGGTCGTGGTCGGTGACCTGCGGGACGCGGAGGTGCTCGGCAAGGCGGTGGCCGGGGCGGACGCGGTGGTGAACGTCGCGGCGTCCTTCCGCGGGGTGCCGGACGAGGAGGCGTGGGCCGTCAACCGGGACGCGGCCGTCGCCCTCGGCCGGGCCGCGCTGGCCTCCGGCGTGCGGCGATTCGTGCAGGTCAGCACTGGCCTGGTGTACGGCGTCGGGCGGGGCCGTCCGCTGGACGAGGACGACGAGACCCGGCCCGGCGGCGCGATGTGGGGTGCCTACCCCGAGTCCAAGGCCGCGGCCGAGCGGGAACTGCTCGCGCTGGAGGGCATGGACGTACGCGTGGGCCGGCTGCCCTTCGTCTACGGCGAGGGCGACCCGCACCTGGCCCAGTCCCTGCGCTGGGCCGCCCACTGGGCGTCCACGCAGCGGCTGCACATGGGCCACCACGCCGACGTGGCCCAGGGGCTGCTGCGCCTGCTGTACGCACCGGCGGTCAGCGGCCCGGTCCACAACATCGCCGACGACGCACCCGTCACGGCGGTCGAGCTGCACGAACTCAACGGGGTCCAGGTGTCCGCCGACATGCACACGCGGACCGATCCCGACCCGTGGCTGGGGATCATGTCCACCCGGAAGATCCGCCGGGACCTGGGCTTCCGGCCCCTCTACCCGAGCGTCTGGGCCGCCCGCGACGCCGGCGCCCTCTGAGGACCCCGGCCAGGACCCGGGACCCGAAAGGGCATCACTCCACCCCCCGGATCCGGCCCACCAGCACCGCCCCGGCCAGCCCGATCACCGCCGCCACCAGGTACAGCACCCGGTAACCGCCCAGGTACGTCACGATCGGCGCGGCGAGCGCCGGGGCGGCCACCTGCGGCAGCGCGTTGGCCACGTTGATCACGCCGAGGTCCTTGCCCCGGTCCAGCGCCTTCGGCAGGACGTCCGTCATGAGCGCGAAGTCGACGGAGGTGAACACGCCGAAGCCGACGCCGAGGACGGCCGCCGCCACGATCGCGCCGGGCCAGGTCTGCCAGCCGGCCAGAGCCGCCGTGGCCACCGCCATCAAGACCCCGGACCAGACGACGAACGGCTTGCGCCGGCCGGCCCGGTCCGACCAGACGCCGCCCGCCACGACGGTCGCCACCAGCGTCAGGCTGTTGACGGCCGTCAGGATCAGCACGCCCTGGCCGGGGTCGGGGCGGTGCAGGCGGTCGCGGAGGTAGTACAGCAGGTACAACAGCACCAACGCGTTGCTGAGATTGATCAGGAAGCGCGTCAGCCACGCCCACCCGAGATCGGGGTGGCGGCGCGGGCTCAGCCAGAACCCTGCCAGGAAACCCCGCCAGGACCACTGCGGACGGTCCTCCACGGCGAGCCGCGGATCCTCCTGGCGCAGGACGTACGGGAGCACGCCCGCGGCCGTGCACACCGCGCACGCCGCGTACCCGGCGCCGGTCCCGCCCGACACGGTCGCCAGGCCGGTGCCGCCGACCACGCCCAGGATCTGCGCGGCTCCCAGCCAGCCGCCCACCGCGCCGCGCTGAAGCCTCGGCACCCGGTCCGGCACGGCCGCCGTCACCGCCGCGAACGCCGCGTTCAGCGTGAGCTGCACCAGGCACCAGCCCAGCGCCATGGACCACATCCCGCCCGCCCGGGCGAGCAGCAGCAGGGCGAGCGAGCCGCCCGCCGACCCGGCCACGATCCACGGCGTACGGCGGCCGGCGCGGGCCGTCGTACGGTCGGACAGGGCGCCGAAGAGCGGGTTGGCGAGCAGGGAGACCACGGCACCGGCGCCGGTCACCCAGGCCAGCACGGTCTCCTTGGACATCCCGGAGCCGGGCGCGAAGTCCTTGGCCTGGGAGGCGAGGAGGATCTGCAGCGGGCCGAACCAGCCGACCCAGATCGCCCCGTTGGCCAGCGAGAGGGCGGCCGTCCAGCCCCGGCCGACCGGTTCGAGGGGTTCGGCCAGGGCGCCCGAGGCGCGGACGGTGGTCATCCGCGTGCCGTCAGCCCTGCGCCCGGAGCACGTCCCGGAACCAGTGGTAGGAGGCCTTCGGGGTGCGTTTCAGCGTGTCGTAGTCCACGTGCACCAGACCGAAGCGGCGCTGGTAGCCCTCGGCCCACTCGAAGTTGTCCATCAGGGACCACACGAAGTACCCGCGTACGTCCACGCCGGCCTCCAGCGCGGTGTGCAGGGCGCGGATGTGGGCGTCCAGGTAGGCGATGCGGTCCTGGTCGTCGAGCCCCTCGTAGGAGCAGCCGTTCTCGGTGATGACGACCGGCGGCAGCTGGTCGCCGTAGGTCTCGCGGAAGCCGCACAGCAACTCGGTCAGGCCTTCCGGGACGATCGGCCAGCCGAAGTCGGTCACCGGGCGGCCCTCGATCTCCCGTACCGAGAAGGGGAGTTCGGCGGGCAGGGTCAGACCGCCGAACTCGGTGGCGGTGCCCTGCGGGGCGCCGACGAGCGTCGGCGCGTAGTAGTTGACGCCGTACCAGTCGACGGGCCCGGCGATGACCTCCAGGTCGGCGGCCACGTCCCCCGGCATCAACTCGCCCATGCCCTCGGGGTACCGGCCGAGGACGACCGGCTCGGCGAAGAGGCGGTTGAGCAGGAGGTCGTAGAAGCCGGCCGCCTCCACGTCCGCCGGTTCGGCGGAGGCGGCCCAGGTGGGGCCGTGGGAGTTGGCGATGCCGATGTCCGTCGCCCCGGCGGCGCGCAGGGCCCGTACCGCGAGACCGTGGGCGAGGAGCTGGTGGTGGGCGACCGGGAGGGCGTCGAAGAGGAGCTGTCTGCCGGGGGCGTGGGCGCCGACGGCGTGGCCCAGGAGGGTGTGCTCGGCGGGCTCGTTGAGGGTGATCCACTTGGTCACGCGGTCGCCCAGCCGGTCGGCCACCACACTCACGTGGTCGGCGAACCGGGCCGCCGTGTCCCGCTCCAGCCAGTCCAGACGGGCGGGCAGGTCCCAGTGGAAGAGCGTGGGGACGGGCCGTACGCCGGCCGCGCACAGCTCGTCCACCAGGCGGTCGTAGAAGTCCAGGCCGCCCGGGGAGCCGACGCGGGGCCAGGAGACGGAGAAGCGGTAGGCGTCGACGCCGAGGCCGGCGAGCAGGTCCACGTCCTCGCGGTGGCGGTGGTAGTGGTCGCAGGCCACCGCCGCCGTCGAACCGTCCTTCACCCGCCCCGGTTCGGCCGTGAACACGTCCCACACGGACGGCCCGCGTTCCTCGGCCGCGCCCTCGATCTGATGGGCCGAGGTCGACACGCCCCACAGGAAGCCGTCCGGGAAGCGGGGTATCGGGGGTTTCCGGTCGCCTGAGTCAGTCGCCATGGCCGGATCATCCTTACCCCCGGTAACCCACGTCAATGCCCGGGTGGGGGAAGGTTCGTCCGGCGACCGGGCCGCCGCTTCCAGAGCGACCGCGGCCCGGCCCCCGGTATGTCCCGGCCGGTCGCCCCTGCCGTCGCTACGCCCCCTCCTTCAGCACGCGCGACACCAGATCCCGCTGTTCCTCGGTGAGCCGGGGATCCGCCGCGTACACCGTGCGGCCGTCCACGGTGATCTCGTACCGGAAGCCGTCCGGGACGCCTGGGGGCGGGGTGTCCTGGCCGGACGCGAGGACGCGTTCGGCCAGGGCGTGCCACTCGGGGGCGTCGGGCCGGGCCGAGGTGTCCACCTCGGCCCGGCGCTCGATTCCGGCGAACCCGCCCGTGCGCCTCACCTGAATACGCATGGGCCCAGTGTCGCAGGACTACAGCGTCCGCACCCCGACCTGTTCCCACGCCTTCTGCACGGCCTGGAGTTCGTCCCCGGCGCCGTACCGCTCGCGCGCCGCCTTCACCGTCAGCGTGGCGAAGTCGGCGAACAGGGCGGACTTCTTCAAGTGGCCGCCGGTGAGCACGTCGTACCAGATCTGCCCGGCCTTCTCCCAGGCGTGGCCGCCGATGGCGGTGGCGACCAGGTAGAAGGCGTGGTTCGGGATGCCCGAGTTGATGTGCACGCCGCCGTTGTCCTGGCCGGTGCGGACGTAGTGCTCCATGGTCGCCGGCTGCGGGTCCTTTCCGAGGTCCGGGTCGTCGTACGCCGTGCCCGGGGCCCTCATCGAGCGCAGCGCGGTGCCGTGGACGCCCGGCGCGAGCAGTCCGGCGCCGATCAGCCAGTCGGCCTCGGCCGCCGTCTGGCCGAGTGTGTACTGCTTGATCAGCGAGCCGAAGACGTCCGAGACCGATTCGTTGAGCGCGCCGGACTGCGCGAAGTACTCCAGGTTCGCGGTGTGCTGGGTGACGCCGTGGGTGAGCTCGTGGCCGATGACGTCGACCGGGATGGTGAAGTCGAGGAAGACCCGGCCGTCGCCGTCGCCGAAGACCATCTGCTCGCCGTTCCAGAAGGCGTTGTCGTAGTCCTCGCCGAAGTGCACGGTGGCGTCCAGCGGCAGCCCGTCGCCGTCGATCGAGTGCCGGCCGTACGCCTTCAGGTACAGCTCGAAGGTGGCGCCGAGGCCCGCGTAGGCGCGGTTGACCGTGGCGTCCGGGCCCGGGTCGGAACCCTCCGCGCGGACCTCGGTGCCGGGCAGGTCCTGGGTGTGGTGGGCGTCGTAGATCGTGCGGTGCGGCTGGTCGGCGGCGGCTCCCGCGGGCGCGGCGACGGAGGGCGCGCCGATCACCGTGGTCAGGCGGCGCTTGGTGCGCTGGTAGGCGTCGTGCTCCAGGGAGCGGCGGGCCGGGCCGGAGAGCGCGGGATCCTCGGCCCGCGCGAGCTTGTCGAGGAGGTGCGGCGGCACGATCGTGCAGAAGACGGGCTCGAAGCCCCCGTTGGTCGTCATGCTGCGCACCATTGCACTGTGTGATGTCGATGTCACTACTGGCCACCATGATTGGTGAAATACCGGGACAGGGAGGGCCACGCTCCGTGACGATGTGGTACGGCGCACTTTTTGTCCCATTTGCTACCCCGGTCCCGCATACTGGAACACGCGCCCACGACCGGGGCGGCTCGGCTACGCTTCGGGGCATCATGCGTTTCGGGCTGCTTCTTCTTAGCTGCCGCGGCGAGGGCCTGTAGACAAGGCCGACTCCCTCCCCGCGGAGCTTGGTGTTGCGTTCGTCGGCCGTCCACCGGACCCGCGCTTGCGCGGAACCCTCGAGGAGCCCACGCGATCATGGCCAACCGCCAGCAGCCCAGTTCCATGCCGACCCACAAGTACGGCCGCTACGAGCAGGTGGACATCCCGGACCGCACCTGGCCGGACAGGCGGATCACCGTCGCCCCGCGGTGGCTCTCCACCGACCTGCGCGACGGCAACCAGGCCCTGATCGACCCGATGTCGCCCGAGCGCAAGCGCCGGATGTTCGACCAGCTGGTGAAGATGGGCTACAAGGAGATCGAGGTCGGCTTCCCCGCCTCCGGCCAGACCGACTTCGACTTCGTGCGCTCCATCATCGAGGAAGAGGGCGCGATCCCGGACGACGTCACGATCTCCGTGCTGACCCAGGCCCGCGAGGACCTGATCGAGCGGACCGTGGAGTCCCTGAAGGGCGCCAAGCGGGCCACGGTCCACCTGTACAACGCCACCGCGCCCGTCTTCCGCCGCGTGGTCTTCCGCGGCTCCAGGGACGACATCAAGCAGATCGCCGTCGACGGCACCCGCCTGGTGATGGAGTACGCCGAGAAACTGCTGGGCCCGGAGACCGAGTTCGGCTACCAGTACAGCCCCGAGATCTTCACCGACACCGAGCTGGACTTCGCCCTGGAGGTCTGCGAGGCGGTGATGGACGTCTACCAGCCGGGTCCGGGCCGCGAGATCATCCTCAACCTGCCCGCCACCGTGGAGCGTTCGACGCCGTCCACGCACGCCGACCGCTTCGAGTGGATGCACCGCAACCTCTCCCGCCGCGAGTACGTCTGCCTGTCCGTCCACCCGCACAACGACCGCGGTACGGCCGTGGCGGCGGCCGAGCTGGCCCTGATGGCCGGCGCCGACCGAGTGGAGGGCTGCCTGTTCGGGCAGGGCGAGCGCACCGGCAACGTCGACCTGGTCACCCTGGGCATGAACCTGTTCTCGCAGGGCGTCGACCCGCAGATCGACTTCTCCGACATCGACGAGATCCGTCGTACGTGGGAGTACTGCAACCAGATGGAGGTCCACCCGCGCCACCCGTACGTGGGCGACCTGGTCTACACGTCCTTCTCCGGCTCCCACCAGGACGCCATCAAGAAGGGCTTCGACGCCATGGAGGCCGATGCCAAGGCCAAGGGTGTCACCGTCGACGACATCGAGTGGGCGGTGCCGTACCTGCCGATCGACCCCAAGGACGTCGGCCGCTCCTACGAGGCCGTCATCCGCGTCAACTCGCAGTCCGGCAAGGGCGGTGTCTCCTACGTCCTGAAGAACGACCACAAGCTGGACCTGCCGCGCCGGATGCAGATCGAGTTCTCCAAGCTCATCCAGGCCAAGACCGACGCCGAGGGCGGCGAGATCACGCCGAAGGAGATCTGGGCGGTCTTCCAGGACGAGTACCTGCCGAACCCGGACAACCCCTGGGGCCGCATCCAGGTCAGGACAGGCCAGTCGACCACCGACACCGACGGCGTGGACACGCTGACGGTCGAGGCGACGGTGGACGGCGAGGACACCGTCCTGACCGGCTCCGGCAACGGTCCGATCTCGGCCTTCTTCGACGCTCTGGAGTCCATCGGCATCGACGTACGCCTGCTGGACTACCAGGAGCACACGATGAGCGAGGGCGCCTCCGCGCAGGCCGCCTCCTACATCGAATGCGCGATCGACGGCAAGGTTCTGTGGGGCATCGGCATCGACGCGAACACGACGCGTGCGTCGCTGAAGGCGGTCGTCTCGGCCGTCAACCGCGCCGCCCGCTGACCGCTCTGACCGGGAGTTTCGGCGCCCCGACCGCTGTGCACGGCGGTCGGGGCGCCGTCGTTTCCCGGCCAGCCGGCCCCCGAGGTCACGGAAAGGTCTCCTACGGGGTACTGACTCAGCCTCGGTGATGTGGCTAACATCACGCCAGCGCGGCGATGTTGCCGTGCGGTTACGGAGGTGCGACGTGCTGCCAGTACGGGGACGAGACGGCCGTGCCGACAAGGCTGTGCACATCCTGCGCATCCGCACCGCGTGGACACCCGTCGGAGACGGCGAGTTCTACTGCCCCGGCTGCGGAGGCGACCGCAACTACCAGCGGCTGACCGGGCGCCGCCGGCTCACGCTCCTGGGCGTGCCCCTGCTGCCGCGCGGCACGGCCGGACCGGTCGTGGAGTGCGCCGCCTGCCGGCACCACTACGGCACCGACGTCCTCGACCACCCCACCACCCGCCGCTTCTCCGCGATGCTCCGCGACGCCGTGCACACCGTCGCCCTCGCCGTGCTCGCCGCGGGCGGCACCTCCTCCCGCACGGTCCTGGAGACGGCCGCCGGTGCCGTGCGCGCCGCCGGCTTCGACGGCTGCACCGAGGAACAGCTGGCCGCGCTGGTCGACGCCCTCGCCGCCGACACCGGCCGGGTCCTCGGCGCGGAGTGCGGCACCAGCCTGACCATAGAGCTGCACGAGGCCCTGGACCCGCTCGCCCCGCACCTCGCCCCCGCCGGCCGCGAGTCCCTCCTCCTCCAGGCCGCCCGCATCGCCCTCGCCGACGGCCCGTACACCCCCGCCGAACGCGACGCCCTCACCACGGTGGGCGCGGCCCTCACCATCTGCGCCGACGACGTGACCCGCCTGCTGGCAGCGGCCCGTACGCCCTCGTGACCCGCGGGGCAGCGCCGATTCACCCGCGGCGTACTGACGGCACACGCCCGCGTCGCGTGCCCCACCGCGTCCCCTGATCGCGGGCCCGGACATCCCTGGTACGTCTGGCCCGTTACTCCCCGGGGAGTAACGGCGCCCCGCGGCCACCCCCGGCAGTACCCCCGAACTCGCCCCCGCGTCCGACGAATGCAGGCTCTCTCGCCGGAAGTCTGGAAGCCGTATCCAGACGTCCGCAGCGGAGGGGAGGCCCGATTCCATGGGGGCCGCGAAGAAGCGCAGGACCAGGGGGCTGCCCTGGCTGGTGGTCGGACTGTGGGCGGTGCTGCTGGCCGTGGCCGGGCCGTTCGCCGCGAAGCTGGGCGACGTCCAGCACGACCGGGCCACCGACTATCTGCCGGCGTCCGCCGACTCCACCCAGGTCGCCGAACTGCAGGACCGGCTGCCCGGCGGCGAGACCACCGAGCTGGTCCTCGTCTACCACCGGGCGACCGGTCTCACCGCGGCCGACCGGGTCACGGCACAAACCCAGGTCACCGGGATCGCCCACCGGCACCGGCTGGCCGGGGGCGCCCCGCACGGCATCCCGTCCGCCGACGGCACCACCCTGATGTACCCGGTCGTCAGCGACGAGCCCGGCACGGACGAGAAGAAGCAGCAGACCTTCGTCGAGGACATCCGGCACGTCGCCCGCAGCCAGGGGGAGTTGAACGTGCGGGTCGGCGGACCCGGCGCCCTCGCCACCGATGCCCAAGCGGTGTACTCCTCGCTCGGCGGCCCCCTGCTCTACACCACGGTGGCCGTCGTCGCGATCCTGCTCATCCTGATCTACCGCAGCCCCCTGCTCTGGATGGTCCCGCTGGTCGTCGCCGGCCTCGCCGACTTCCTCGCCCGCGCCGCGGCCTACGGCCTCAACCAGGCCTTCGGCACCACCATCTCCGGCCAGAGCGCCGGCATCATGACCATCCTCGTCTTCGGCGCCGGCACCGACTACGCCCTGCTCCTCGTCTCCCGCTACCGCGAGGAGCTGCGGCGCCAGGAGCGCCCGTACGACGCGATGCGCGCCGCCCTGCGCGGCTGCGGGCCCGCCGTCCTCGCCTCCTCGGGCACGGTCTCCGCCGGACTGCTCTGCCTGCTCGCCGCCGGCCTCAACTCCAGCCGGGGCATGGGCCCGCTCGGCACGGTCGGCGTGCTGTGCGCGCTCGCCGCGATGCTGACCCTGCTCCCGGCCGTTCTCGTCCTGCTCGGCCGCCGCGTCTTCTGGCCGCTCGTACCCGCCCACGGCAGCGAACCCAGGGTCCGCCGGTCCCTGTTCGCGGCGATGGGCTCCTCGGCCGGGCGCCGTCCGCTCACCGTCCTCGCCTGCGGTGCCGCACTGCTCGGTGCGCTCGCGCTGGGCGCCCTGAACCTGCCCGGCGCACTCGAGCAGCTGGACAGCTTCGTGGACCCGCCCGAGTCCGTGACCGCCATGGAGACCGTGGCCAGGGCCTACCCGGATCAGTCCGCGCAGCCCATCGAGATCATGACCCCGTCCCGGCGGTCCGACGCCGCCCTCGCCACCGCCGAGGCCACCAGGGGAGTGGCGGACGCCCGCGAGGGCCGTACCGGCGCGGGCTGGACCGAGATCACGGTGACCGCGTCCGCCCCGCCCCAGTCCGCCGCCGAGACCGCCACCATCGAGGCGCTCCGGCACCGGCTGCCCGGCTCCCACGTCGGCGGGCCCAGCGCCCAGCAGCTGGACCTGGAGGACACGAACGCCCGCGACCGCCTGGTCGTCGTCCCGATCGTCCTCGTCTCCGTGCTGCTGATCCTCGTCGTCCTGCTGCGCTCCCTGGTCGCCCCGCTGCTGCTGGTGGCCGCCGTGGTCACCGTGTGGGGCGCCGCCCTGGGCATCGGCGGGCTCGTCTTCGGGCCGCTGTTCGGCTTTCACGGCACCGACCCCGGCCTCGCCCTGCTGTCCTTCGTCTTCCTGGTCGCCCTCGGGGTCGACTACGGCATCTTCCTGGTGCACCGGATGCGCGAGGAGGCACTCCACGGCGCCGAGCCCGTCGAAGCCGCCCTCACCGCCCTGCGCACCACCGGTGGGGTCATCGCCTCCGCCGGACTGGTGCTCGCGGCCACCTTCGCGGTGCTGACGAACATGGGCCTGGTGCCGCTGGTCGAGCTGGGCCTCGTCATCGCCGTCGGCGTGCTGCTGGACACCTTCCTCGTCCGCACCTACCTCGTGACCAGCGCGAGCGTGGCGCTCGGGCGCAGGGTGTGGTGGCCGGGGCCGCTGTCCCGCCCGGTGCCGGGCGCCGACCGCACGCCGGAGCCGGTGAGCGCGTAGCGGAGGATGAACCCGTGCAGGCAACCATCACCGCTTCCCGGCCCGGCCGCCGACTCGCGTCCCTGGATCCGCTGCGGCAGGACGCGTGCCTGGCCGCCGCGCTCGCCGCGCTCGCCTCCGTCATCGCCGTCACCGTCGGCAGCGGCCGGCAGCCGGACGCCCTCGGCTGGGCCCTGCTGGTCGGCCTGCACGTGCCGCTGGTGTGGCGCCGGCGGGCCCCGCTCGCCGTCCTGGCGGTCATGATCACACTGATCGCGACCTACCACCAGCAGGACTACAACCACTCGGCGCCCACGGCCGCCTCCATGGTCGTCCTCTACACCGTGGCGGTGACCAGCGGCCCCGGCCGCACGGCTGTGATCGGCGGTGCCGTCGTCCTGCTGATGCTGCTGCTGAAGATCGGCGACGGCATGGCCGGGCTCACGGTGAGCTTCCAGATCACCGGCTGGGTGGTGTCCATGCTGGTCCTCGGCGGCTACATCCGCGTCCACCGGGAGAACGCCGCCGCGGCCGTGGAACGCGCCGAACGCGCCGAGCGCACCCGCGAGGAGGAGGCCCGCCGCCGGGTCGCCGAGGAACGCCTGCGCATCGCCCGTGACCTGCACGACCTGCTCGCCCACAGCATCACCCTGATCGGCGTGCAGACCTCGGTCGCCGCGCACGTCCTGGAGGCCGACCCCGGGCGCCTGGACCGCACGGCCGTCTCGAAGGCCCTCGGCGACATCGCCGAGACCTGCCGCACCGCGCGCGGCGAACTCCGTACGACCCTGGAGGTGCTGCGCGACCCCGGCACCCCGGACGCCCGCGGCCCGCTGCCGGGCCTCGAGGGCCTCGCCGAGCTGGCGCAGTCGGCGGGAAACCGGGTGGAGCTGACGGTGCGGGCCGGGGCGGTGCCGCCGGCCGTCGGGGCCGCCGCCTACCGGATCGTGCAGGAGGCGCTCACCAACGCGGTACGGCACGGCGGCCGGGCCGACCTGACCGTGCGGGTGGGCGTGTACGAGGAGGACGGCGGCCTGCGCGTCCACGTCACCGACGACGGCGTCGGCGGCGCCGGTGACGGCCCGCCCGGCTTCGGGCTCGTCGGGATGCGGGAGCGGGCCCGCAGCGTCGGCGGCACGGCCGACGCCGGTCCGCGCGCCGGCGGCCGGGGCTTCCAGGTCAGTGCCGTACTGCCGTTGGGGGAGAGATGACGATCAGAGTGCTGCTCGCCGACGACCAGACCCTGGTGCGGGCCGCGTTCGCGATGCTCGTGGAGTCGGCGCCGGACATGGAGGTCGTCGGGCAGGCCGGCACCGGCCGCGAGGCCGCCGACCTGGCCCGGGCCGAGCGCGCCGACGTGGTGCTGATGGACATCCGCATGCCCGGCCTGGACGGTATCGAGGCGACCCGGCTCATCGCCGCCGACGAGGACCTCGCCGGGGTCAGGGTCCTGGTGCTCACCACCTACGACACCGACGAGCACGTGGTGGAGGCGCTGCGGGCCGGCGCCTCCGGCTTCCTGGTCAAGGACACCCGTCCGGCCGACCTCCTCGACGCGATCCGTACCGTAGCCGGGGGCGAGGCACTGCTCTCGCCAGGCCCCACGGCACGCCTGATCGAGCGGTTCCTGCGCAGCCCCTCGGCGCCCGTGACGGGCGGCCCCGAGTGCCTGTCGGACCGTGAGCGGGAAGTGCTGACGCTGGTCGGGCGCGGCCTCAACAACGCAGAGATCGCCGAGGTGTTGGGCCTGAGCCCGCTCACCGCCAAGACCCACGTCAGCCGGATCATGGGCAAGCTCGGCGCCCGGGACCGGGCCCAGCTGGTGATCGTGGCCTACGAGTCCGGGCTCGTGATTCCGGGGACCATGGGCGGGTGACACCGAAGAGCCGCACCCTGCTCACCGCCCTCGCGCTGCTCACCTCGCTCACCACCTGTCTGCCCGCCCACGCCGCATCGGCACCGGTGCGGGGGAAGCCCGGCTGCTCCTCCTCCCTCCCGTACGTCTCCGGGCAGGGCGGCTACGCCACCTACCGCATCCCCGCCGTGGTGAGGACCCGGCGCGGCACCGTCCTGGCGTTCGCCGAGGGCCGGCGCGACGGCGCGGGTGACACCGGTGACATCGACGTGGTGCTGCGCCGCTCCACCGACGGCGGCTGCACCTGGGGCCCGCTGACGGTGGTGGCCGCCGGAGACGGGGACACCCGGGGCAACCCGGCGCCGGTCGTGGACCCGCGCACCGGTGACGTCGTCCTGGTGACCTGCGGCAACGCCGGCACGGTGACGGAGGCGCAGATCATGCGCGGTGAGGTCCCGGCCGGGCGGGGCCGCCGGGTGTTCGTGCAGCGCAGCCGGGACGACGGCCGCCGCTTCACGCCACCCGTGGACATCACGGCCCAGGTGAAGCGGCCCGGCTGGCGCTGGTACGCGACCGGCCCCGGCCACGCCGTCGCACTCACCCGTGGCCCGCACTCCCCCAAAGGGGGCGCCCCCAGCCGCCTGCTCGTGCCCGCCGACCACTCCTCAGCCCCGCCCGCCAATTCCTCCGACAGCGGCCAGGAACCGAAGTACTACGCCGGTCACGCCCTCTACAGCGACGACGGCGGCGCCACCTGGCACCTCGGCTCCATCGACGCCGGCCACGACGGCCGGACCAACACCAACGAGACGAGCGCCGCCCAACTCCCGGACGGCCGCGTCTACTTCAGTGCCCGTGACCAGAAGGGCACCGCCCCCGGCAACCGCCTCGACACCTACTCCTCCGACGGCGGCACCACCCTGGACCGCCCCTACGCGGTCCAGCCCACCCTGAACGACGTCCCCGTGGTCCAGGGCAGCGTCCTCCAGGTCCACTGTCCCGGAGCCCCGTTGCTGTTCTCCGCCCCCTCCGTGCCGACCGCCCGCCGCGCCCTGGCGATCTGGTCCAGTACGGACGCCGGCCGCACCTTCAGCAAGCTGTTCACCCTCTCCGACCGGCCGGCCGCCTACTCCGACCTCGTCCAGCTCGGACACGACACGATCGGCGTCCTGTACGAGACCGGCACCACCGGCAGCTACGACACCCTGGAGTTCCACAGGCTGCGCCTGCCCGGTGCGCCGGTCAGCGCACGGGCGCCGCGGGTCCGCGGTCGCTGACGTCGAACACCAGCCCCTCGCGCTCCAGGACGGTGCGTGTGCCGAACACCGGCGTGCGGTCCGGCTCGGGAGCAAGCCGGTAGCGGGAGACGGCCGTCGCGGTGGCGAGGACCATCGCGACCGTCCCGAAGTGCGCGCCCAGGCACATGCGCGGCCCCCTGCCGAACGGGACGGCCTCCAGCTCCTGCCCCGCCCGCCGCAGGCGCCGCCTGCGCAGGACCGACTCCCGTCCGGCCCATGGAACGGCCGCGGGCGCCCGTGCGTCCTGCAGCCGTGCCACCAGTTCGGGCACCCGGCCGCAGTCCGGCCCCAGACAGAACCCGGCGATCGGACGGGCGGTGAGTTCCTCCAGAGCCCCGATCGCCTCGAAATGTCGTGGCCTGACGGACTGCGGCCCATGGTGCAAGGGGTGGGTGTGCCCCCGGCAGGAAGTCGGCCTAGAGCAGTCCGGCCGCCGCGAGGAACTTGGCGACCTTCTCGGTCTCCTCGCCCGCCAGCGGCACCTGCGGCTCCGCCGTCACCGGGCAGTCGATGATCCCGCGCAGATGCAGCGCGGCCTTGAACGCGCCCAGCGCCGATGAACTGCCGCCCATCCGCGCCGGATCCCCCGCCGCGACCATCCCGAACAGTGCGCACAGCCGCTCCTGCTCGGTCCGCGCACCCTCCCAGTCCCCGGCGCGGCCCATCCGGTAGAGCCGGACGTACCCGTGCGGGTCGACGTTGGCCAGCCCGGGCACGGCCCCGTCGGCGCCCAGCGCCAGCGCGGCGTCCACGACCAGCTCGGAGCCGGTCAGCACGCTGAACCCGGGGTGCGCGCGGGCCCCGGTGACGATCTCCCGGAAGGCGCCCAGGTCCCCGCTGGAGTCCTTGATCCCGGCCAGCACCTCGTCGGCGGCCAGTCCCAGCACCACGTCGGCGGGAAGCTTGGTGTGCACCGCGACGGGGATGTCGTAGGCGATCACCGGCACCGGGGACGCGGCGGCGATCCGGCGGTAGTGGTGGACGATCTCGGAGCGGTGGGTGCGGGCGTAGAACGGGGCGGTGACGACGACGGCCTGCGCGCCGGCCGCCGCCACGGCCGCCACCTGGTCCAGGACGCGCGGCGTGGTCATGTCGATGGCACCGGCGAGGACCGGCAACTGGCCGCCCACATGGCCGACGACCGCCTCCACGACCTGCCTGCGCTGCCGGTCCGTCAGGAACGCGGCCTCCGAGGTGGACCCGAGCAGGAACAGCCCGTGCACCCCGCCCTCCGCCAGGTGGTCGACCAGCCTGAGCAGCGAGCGGACGTCCACCTCCCGTTCCGGTGTCAGGGGCGTGCAGACGGGCGGGACGACACCGGTGAGGGGGGTGGGGAAGGGCATGTCAGGGCTCCTGGCGCGCTAGGTCTCGGGTCGATTCCTCCTCCTGCACAGGATGGTGGCACCGGTAGCGGTGTCCGGGCCGTGACGCGGCCGAGAAGTCCGGCATCGTCTCGGCGCACAGGTGATCCGCCTTCCAGCAGCGGGTGCGGAACGGGCAGCCGCTCGGCGGCCGGGTAGCCGAGGGCACCGGCCCGGTCAGCGGGATCGGGTCGATGGGGTCCAGCAGCCCGGGCGTGGCGGAGAACAGGGCGCGGGTGTACGGGTGCCGGGCGGCGTCGGTGACCCGGTCGGCCGGGGTCTCCTCCACGATCCGTCCCAGGTACATGGTGATCACCCGGTCGCTCATCCGCCGTACCGTCTGGATGTCGTGCGAGACGAACACCAGGGCCAGGCCCAGGCGTTCCCTCAGGTCCAGCAGCAGGTTGAGGATCTGCGCGCGGACCGACACGTCCAGGGCGCTGGTCGGCTCGTCGGCGACGACGAGCGCCGGGTCCAGGGCGAGCGCGCGGGCGATGGCGACGCGCTGCCGCTGGCCGCCGGAGAGCTGTCCGGGCAGCGCGTCGGCCAGGGCCCGGGGCAGGCCGACCAGGGTCATCAACTCCCGTACCCGGTCCTCCCGTTCGGCTCGGGTGCCGCGGCCGTGGACGTCCAGCGGGTCGCGCAGGACCCGGCGTACGGTCAGCCTCCGGTTCAGCGCGGTCGACGGGTCCTGGAAGACCATCCCGACGCCCGCGCCGACCGTGGCCCGGCGCTCGGCGGACGGCATCGCCCACAGGTCACGGCCCCGGAACGTCACCGACCCCGACACCGGCCGCTGGATGCCCACCAGCACCCGGGCCAGCGTCGACTTCCCGCACCCCGACTCGCCGACCACGCCCACCGTCTCCCCGGCGGCCACGGTGAGATCGGCGCCGGTCAGGGCGTACACCCGGTCACGGCTCAGCAGTCCGCCGCTGCGGGCCCGGTGCACCACATGAGCGTCCCGTACCTCGACGACAGCGGTCACTGCAGCGCCTCCTCGCTCTCGGCCGACGCGAGCCGCACCGCCGGGTGATGGCAGGCGGCCGTGTGCGTGGCCGTACCGGCGAGGACGGGCGCGCTGTCGTGGCACACCTCGGTCGCCAGCGGGCAGCGGTCGGCGAAACGGCAGCCGGCCGGGAAGCCGGCGGGGGACGGTACGACCCCCTCGATCTGCGTCATGCGGTCCTCGGCGGACTCCAGCGACAGCACGCTGCCGAGCAGCCCACGCGTGTAGTGGTGGGCCGGTGCCGCCACCAGGTCGGCCGTCACCCCGCTCTCCACGATCTGCCCGCCGTACATCACCACCACCCGGTCGGTGACGTCGGCGACCAGCGCGAGATCGTGCGAGACCAGGATCAGTGCGAAGCCCAGCTCCGCACGCAGCCGCAGCAGCAGTTCCATCACCTGGGCCTGCACGGTGACGTCCAGGGCGGTCGTCGGCTCGTCGGCGACGATCAGCAGCGGGTCGCGGGAGAGCGCCATGGCGATGAGCACGCGCTGGCGCTGGCCGCCGGAGAGTTCGTGCGGATAACTGCGCAGGGTGCGCTCCGGGTCGAGCCCCACCAGCGCCAGCAACTCCTGCGGGCTGCGCCGCCCGCCGCGCCGGACGAGCTGTTTCAGCTGGGCGCGGATGGTCATCGCCGGGTTCAGCGAGGACAGGGCGTCCTGGTAGACCATCGCCATCTCGTGCCCGAGCAGCTTTCGCCGGGCCCGCACCGGCTCGGCGAGCAGCTCCCGCTGCCGGAAGCGCACCTGGCCGCCGACGCGCGCGTCCCTCGGCTGGAGCCCCATGACGGTGAGCGCCGTCAGCGACTTCCCGCAGCCCGACTCGCCCACCAGGCCGAGGACTTCACCCGGGTACACCTCGAAGCCGACCCCGGCGACGATGTCCACGCCCCGGTGCCGGTCCGGGAAGCCGATGGTGAGGTTCTCCACGGCGAGCACCGGCTGCCCGCTCCGGTCGGGCAGCGGACGGGCCCGGGACCGCAGCCGCCGGGCGGCGTCCGCCAGCCCGGGCAGCGGCAGCACCTCACCACTGCCGGGCTGCGGCGCCTGAAGCCGGTCCTCGGGCGCGTCGACCTCCCGCGCGGCCGGTGCCGCCCACGCGTCGGACACGCCCTCGGAGAGGATGTTCAGCGACAGCACGGTCAGCAGGATCAGCAGCCCGGGGCAGACGGTCGCCCACCAGCCGCCGGTCAGCACCATGTTCTTGCCGTCGGCGATGACACTGCCCCAGGACGGGTCCGGCGGCCGTACACCGGCGCCGATGAAGGACAGCGACGCCTCGAACACGATCGCCTCGGCCACCTGCACCGTGCAGAACACGAGCACCGGGGCGGCGCAGTTGACGGCCACGTGCCGCGCCACGATGTGCGCCGTGCGGGCGCCGATCACCCGTTCCGCGGTGACGTAGTCCTCGCCGTACTGGTCGAGGACGTTGGCCCGCACCACCCGCGCCACCGGAGGAGTGAACAGGAAGGCGATGGCGCAGATCAGCACCCCGATGCCACCGCCGAACACGGCGACCAGCACGGCCGCGAGCGCGATCCCGGGGAACGCCATCACCACGTCCAGGCAGCGCATCAGCGTCTCGTCGGCCGCCTTGCGGGAGGTGGCCGCGAGGGCGCCGAGCAGCGCGCCGGCCACCAGGGCGAGCGCGGTCGCCCCCAGCCCGATGGCCAGCGACCACCGGGCGCCGTACATCAGCCGGCTCAGGACGTCCCGGCCGAGGCTGTCCTGTCCGAGCCAGTGCGCGGCGGACGGATGCCCGCTGCCGCCGGCCGGGTCCTGCTGGTCGAGCGGATCGTCGGGGGCGAGGAGGGGGGCGAGTACGGCGACGAGGATGACCAGGGCCAGGAAGCAGAAGGCGGCCTTCGACAGCGGGGGCAGCCGGCGCCGGCCGCGCAGCCGGACGCCGCCGGGCCGGGTGAGCCGCTCGGTGAGCCTCGCGCGCGTGACCATCAGCCCGTCCTCAGACGTGGGTTGACCAGCAGGTACAGGATGTCGATGACGAGGTTGACCACGACGAACCCGGTGGCGGTGGTGAGCACCACTCCCTGCACCACCGCCGGATCCCCGTTCTGCACGGCGTCGATCATCAGCTTGCCCATCCCGGGCAGTGAGAAGATCGTCTCGATGACGACGGCGCCGCCCAGCAGATAGCCGACCCGCAGTCCCAGCACGGTCAGCGGATTGACCAGGGCGTTCCTCAGCACGTTCCGCCCGACGACCACCCGCGGCGGCAGCCCGCTGCCGATCGCGGTCCGCACGTAGTCCTTGTCCAGCTCCTCCACCACCGAGGTCCGCACGATCCGGGTGAGCTGGGCGGCGACCGGCAGGGACAGGGCGAGGGCGGGCAGCGCCATGGTCTTCAGCCAGCCGGTGACGGAGTCGGCCGGGTTGATGTAGCCGCCCGTCGGGAACCAGCCCCGGTCCACCGCCAGGTACTGGATCATCAGCAGCGCCAGCCAGAAGCCGGGGGCGGCCACCCCGACGAGCGAGAGCACCCGGATGATCTGATCGGGCGGCCGGTCCCGGTACACGGCCGCCGTGACGCCGCCCGCCAGCGCCAGCACCACCGCGAGGGCGAGTCCGAGGAAGGTCAGCTGGAGGGTGAGCGGCAGCGCGGTGGTGACCTGGTCGACGACCGGGGCCCGGGTCAGCGCGCTGGTGCCGAGGTCGCCGTGGAGCAGATCGCCGACGAAGTGGACGTAGCGCACCGGGAGCGGGTCGAGCAGCCCGTTGCGCTCCCGGAAGTCGTGCAGCTGCTGCGGGGTCGGGTTGGCGCCCTGGAAGAACGCGGACGCCGGGTCGACGTCGGAGAACCGCATCACCAGGAACACGAACAGCACGATCCCGAGCAGCAGCGGCACGAGCAGCGCGATACGGCGGAGCAGGATCCGTACGACGGCTGTCATGCGGTCAGACCCACTTCGCCTGCAGCAGGTTGATGCCCGGGTACGGCTGTGCCCTTATCCCGGTGAGCCTGCGCGGGTCCCAGGCGGTCATCAGCTCGTTGTGCACCACCGGATACAGCACGGCCTGCTCGGCGACGACGTCGATGTAGTCCTGGATCATCGCCTTCTTCTTCCCCGGGTCCGGCTCCCGGGTCGCCCGGTCCATGTCCTTGAAGAGCTGCTCGGCGACGGGGTTGCCGGCCCACCGGGTGTAGCCCATCCACAGGTTCTGCGGGCCGTAGTTGTAATGCATGATCAGATCGGCGTCGAGCCCGAACTGGTTGGGGTTCGAGGCGGCGGCGACGACCTGGTAGTCCTGCTTCTGGTCCATCTTGGTGAACACGGCCGTGGTCTCCTGCGGCGCCAGGGTCGTCTGCACGCCGATCGCGTCCCAGGAGGACTTGATGGTCGGCAGACAGTCCACGATCCAACTGACGTTGACGGCGAGGATGTCGACCTTGAGGTTCTGTACGCCGGCCGCCCTCAGCAGTGCCTTCGCCTTGGCGGGGTCGTAGTCGTAGACGGTCTTGGCCCGCCGGTGACTGGGGTTGTCCTCGTTCAGGAACGAGGAGGCGGGCTTCCCGTGTCCCTTGAGGGCGACCTGCACCATCTTCTCGGTGTCGATGGCGTAGTGCAGCGCCTGCCGCACCCGCACGTCGTCGAACGGCCTGTGCTGGGTGTTGAACATCAGGAACAGGTTGTTCATCCCGGCCCCGCCCGCGACCTTCAGGCCGCCCTGCTCCAGCCGCGGGATGTTGGCGTAGGGGATGTTGTCGGCGATCTGCGCCCCCGCGTCCCTCCCGGAGATCTTCGCGACACGCGGAGCGGCATCCACGATGGTCAGCCAGTTCATCCGCTTGAAGGCGGGCGGGCGGGGGCCGTTGTAGGCGGCGTAGGCCTCGAACGTGGTGTTGGACTTCGGATGGTGCGCGGTCTGCCGGTACGGCCCCGAGCCCATGGCCAGCCCCTTGACGGCGTCGTCCCAGGCGCCCGGCCTGGAGAAGACGTGCTTCGGCATGATCTTGGCCAGGGTCAGCCGGGACAGCCCGTCCGGGAAGGGGAACTTGAGCACCAGCTGGACGGTGCGGGCGTCGACCTTCTCGACGCCGTCCAGCCAGCTCGCGAAGAATCCTTTGGCGAGCGTCTGGGTCTTCGGGTCGAGGATGCGGTCGAAGACGAACACCACGTCGTCGGCGGTGACGGGCTTGCCGTCGTGGAAGGTCGCCCCCGGGCGCAGGGTGAACCGCCAGGTGGTGGCGCTCGCGTCCTCGGGCACCGCGGTGGCGAGCGCCGGATACGGCACCCGGGTGATCGGGTCGGTGTCCAGCAGCCCCTCGTAGACGTGGTTGTTGGCGGCCATGCAGAACGCCGACGCCGTCTGCGTCGGATCCCAGCTGCCGTCGTTGCCGTAGCCGATCACGGCGGTCAGCGTCCGGTCCTTGCCGGTGCCGCCGCTCCCGGTGTCGTTCGTGGACTCCGGTCCCGCGGAGCAGCCGGCCAGCGCGGGCGGCAGGACGGCGGCCGCGCCCCATGCGCCCGTGTACTTCAGGAGCGACCGGCGCCGCAGTGCCGGTACGTCGGGGGTCACGTCGTCGCGCACGGGTCCTCCAGCAAGTAGGTGGGGGGAGGGGGTGGGAGATACGACGTCCTACGTCCTACGTCCGGTCGGTAGCGCGACCATAGGAGGGGGCGTGGGGGTGGTCAAGACGGCGCACACGAATGGGTTAGCCGCCGGAGGCCACACCTTTGGCGGCCGGGCCGCGGCCCGGAATGCGCGGGCGCGACCGACGCGCACGGACGCGCGAGCCCCCGCCTGCCCCGGGCCTGCGGCCATGGGCAATGCCCCTGCCCTGCCCGGCACTTGCGGGGCGCAGACACCTGCGGAGTGTAGAGGCGGAGCGTGACGTCGGCTGCACGAAGAGTGAAACCCGGGAAGAACGGGGAGCGAGATGGCGGAGCGGAAGAGGCGGAGGAGACGTTGAGGGAAGTGGTGGCGCGGTGAAGCCTCCCATCGGCACCTGTGCCGTGGACACCCGTACCGGGCGGATCGGCATCGTCATGGGGCACGTGGGCCCGTACCTGCAGCTGAGACCGTACGGAGGAGGCAGGGAGTGGGACGCGGACCCGGCAGCCGTGCGGCCGGCGACGTCCGCCGAGCGGCTGAGCGCGGCGACCGCCCACGCCAACGCCCGCAGCCGTGGGGAGGTGCCCTGACCGTCCTGGACGCGGCCTTCCACGACGAGGTTGCCCTCCGGCGTCAGCCGGGCGAGGTTGCCGGTGCGCCAGAAGCCGTCGGGGGTGAAGCGGGCGTCACCGACGTGACCGTCACCCCGTGCCGCGCGATCGCCCGGAGGGCGGCTTCCGGCGCCGGGTCGTCGAGCAGCACGACGGTCCCGCCCGTGGCCAGGGTGCCGAGGACGCCGGGAGAACCGAGGGCGAGATCGCACTGCGCGGGCAGTGCGGCGAGACGGACGTCGTCGGGGGCGAGGCCGAGCGTCCCGGCGGCGGCATGCAGCTGGTGCGCGTAGTCGTCGTGGGTGCGGCCGATGAGCCTCGGCGGTGCCGCCGTGCCGCCCGACGGCAGGAAGAACGCCGCGTCGCAGGCGTCCGGACGGCTCTCCGGTACGGGCGCCTCGTCCACGGTGTGCAGCGGGAAGGCCAGACAGCCTCCGGGCAGCAGCGAGAAGCCGCCCGTCCGTTCGCCGGGCGCGGCGAGGGTGAAGATCCGCCGCAGCGACGTCGAGCCGGCGGCGATCCGGGCGGCCATCTCCGTGTGGTCGAAACCGCGGTGCACCGCCGGGCCGATGTAGCCGACGTCCTCGGTCGCGGCGACGAGGCGGGCGATCTCCGTCGCCCGGTGGGCCGGTCGGCGCGACCACGGGGATCGCCCCGGCCCGCATCAGCGCGAACAGCGCGACGACGAACTCCGGGGTGCCGGGCAGCTGCAGCACGACCCGCCTGCCGGGCTCGGTGCCGCGCAGCCGCAGCCCCGCCGCCGTCCGGCTCACCCGCCGGTCCAGCTGGAAGTACGTCAGGCCGGTCGTGCCGTGCACGAGCGCGGTGCGCGGGCCGTGCTCCCGCACCCAGTCGTGCAGCAGCCCGGGCAGAGGGAGGCCCCGCCAGTGGCCGGCGCGGCGGTAGGCGAGGGCGGTGTCCCCGGGCCAGGGGGTGAAGCCGTCGAGCGGCACGAGCTGTACCTTCTTCCCGCATCGCGACCGCTACCCGCCTTCAACATATTGTTTAACGCACGAGCAGGGGAGCGCTTGGGCGAGAATGGTGCCCATGAGTCTGTTCCGCGACGACGGCATCGTGCTGCGCACCCAGAAGCTGGGTGAGGCGGACCGGATCATCACGCTGCTCACCCGCGGTCACGGGCGGGTGCGGGCGGTGGCCCGGGGCGTGCGGCGCACGAAGTCGAAGTTCGGGGCCCGGCTGGAACCCTTCTCCCATGTCGACGTGCAGTTCTTCGCGCGCGGCAGCGAACTGGTCGGGCGTGGGCTCCCGCTGTGCACGCAGAGCGAGACCATCGCGCCGTACGGCGGCGGAATCGTCACGGACTACGCCCGTTACACCGCCGGGACGGCGATGCTGGAGACGGCCGAGCGGTTCACCGACCACGAGGGCGAGCCGGCCGTCCAGCAGTACCTGCTGCTGGTGGGCGCGCTGCGGACGCTCGCCCGGGGCGAGCACGCGCCGCATCTCGTCCTCGACGCGTTCCTGCTCCGCTCCCTCGCCGTCAACGGGTACGCGCCCAGTTTCAGCGACTGCGCGAAGTGCGGCATGTCCGGCCCGAACCGGTTCTTCTCCGTGGGCTCCGGCGGATCGGTGTGCGCCGACTGCCGGGTGCCGGGGAGCGTCGTACCCTCGCCGCAGACCCTGGTACTCCTCGGCGCGCTGCTTACGGGAGACTGGGAGACGGCGGACGCGTGCGAGGCGCGGTACGTCCGCGAGGGCAGCGGGCTGGTCTCGGCCTACCTGCACTGGCATCTGGAGCGCGGGCTGCGCTCCCTTCGGTACGTAGAGAAGTAGTCACGGTCGAGGAGACGAGAAGCACATGGTCGTACGCGGGATCCTGGGGCGTCAGCGGCGCGAGTACAAGGCGCCGGAGCCGCACCCGTCGGGCGCCCGTGCGCCGAAGCTGCCCGGTGAACTCGTCCCCAGCCATGTGGCGATCGTCATGGACGGCAACGGGCGGTGGGCCAAGGAGCGCGGGCTGCCGCGCACCGAGGGGCACAAGGTCGGCGCGGAACGCGTGCTCGACGTGCTGCAGGGCTCGATCGAGATCGGCGTCCGCAACATCTCCCTCTACGCCTTCTCCACCGAGAACTGGAAGCGGTCGCCCGACGAGGTCCGCTTCCTGATGAACTTCAACCGCGACTTCATCCGCAAGACCCGCGACCAGCTCGACGAACTCGGGATCCGGGTGCGCTGGGTGGGCCGTATGCCCAGGCTGTGGAAGTCGGTCGCCAAGGAGCTGCAGGTGGCCCAGGAGCAGACCAAGGGCAACGACCTGCTCACCCTGTACTTCTGCATGAACTACGGCGGCCGGGCCGAGCTCGCCGACGCGGCGAAGGCCATGGCCGAGGACGTGGCGGCGGGCCGCCTCGACCCGTCGAAGGTCAGCGAGAAGACCATCCAGAAGTACCTGTACTACCCGGACATGCCGGACGTGGACCTCTTCCTGCGGCCCAGCGGCGAGCAGCGCACCTCCAACTACCTGCTCTGGCAGAGCGCGTACGCCGAGATGGTCTTCCAGGACGTCCTGTGGCCCGACTTCGACCGGCGTGACCTGTGGCGGGCCTGCGTCGAATTCGCCTCCCGCGACCGGCGGTTCGGCGGTGCCGTCCCGAACGAGGAGCTCCTCGCCATGGAGGCGGCCATGAAGGGCGAGTCCACCTCGTAGCCACCGGCGGTTCATCGGGGCCGCCGAGGATGCGGGACCCATGAGACGTCTCACGCCTGTCCTCGCCCTCGGCGCCCTGCTGCTCACCGCGCTGCCCGCGCAAGCCGCCGACGGCCCCGCGCACCGCGAGAGCTACGGGACCAAGGCCCCGTACCAGCCCCGGCAGAACGCGCAGACCTATGAGCGGCCGCCGGCCGGCTTCGCACCCGTCCTCACCGAGAACGTCTCCCGGCACGGCTCCCGCGCGGCGACCGACGGCGAGGACGGCGACCTGGTCCTGGCGCTGTGGGACAAGGCGCAGGCGGCAGGCCGACTCACCGCAGAGGGTGAGGAGTTCGGGCCCACCGTGCGGGCGCTGACGGCCGCCATGGAGAAGACCGGATACGGGAACCTCAGCGGGCGTGGCCGACAGGAGATGCGGGACACGGCCACGCGGCTGGAGCGGCGGCTGCCCACGCTGTTCGCGCAGATCGCCGACCGGGGCGAGAGGATCGACGTGGTCAGCTCCGGACAGGGGCGGGCCGTCGACAGCGCGGGCGAGTTCACCGGTGCCCTCGCCGCCGCCGACCCGGCGCTGAAGCCGCTGATCGGGCCGACCCGCACCGACAAGGACCTGCTCTACTTCCACAAGGCGGCGGGCGGCGCGGCGTACCGCGACTACATCGCGAACGACCAGCGCCTGAAGGACACCCTGAACTCGATCGAGGACCAGCCCCGCACGCACGAGGCCGCGCACGGCGTCCTGCGGCGGATCTTCAGGGAACCGTTCGTCGACACGATCACCGACCAGGTCGGCGCCGCGCAGGCCGTCTACGACCTGTACGCCATCGCGCCCGCGATGATCCAGGAGAGCCCGGACGGCAGGGGCTGGGGCATGGACCGCTACATCTCCCGCACCGACGCCGCCTGGTTCGGCTACCTCGGCGACGCGGAGGACTTCTACGAGAAGGGCCCCGGCTTCTCCGACAGCGACATCACGTACAAGATGGCGGACGTCCTTCTCGACGACTTCTTCAAGCAGGTCGAGGCCAAGCGCGCCGGCACCAGCGACCTCGGCGCGGAGCTGCGCTTCACCCACGCCGAGGAGATCATCCCGCTGGCCGCGCTGATGGGCCTGCCGGGCAGCACCGAGCCGGCGACCCCGGGGGTGCCGTACACGTACGGCGACGACTCCTGGCGGGGCGCGTCGGTGGCGCCGCTCGGCGCGAACATCCAGTGGGACGTGTACGAGAGGGACGGCCGCTACCTCGTCCGCATGCTCTACAACGAGAAGGAGACGCCGTTCAGGGCGGGCTGCCACCCGATCGCCAAGGGCAGCACCTTCTACGACTTCGACGAACTGGAGCGCTGCTTCAACAGAGGCTGAGGTCCGGCGACGGTCCGCACCCCCTGGGGAGGCTGGTGCTGCGACCGGAAAGGTTCACCGGCTCGCGACGCCCGGCACGGCAGCACTAGCCCTCGGCGCAGTCCGCGCACGTGCCGAAGATCTCCACGGTGTGCGCCACGTTGACGTAACCGTGCTCCGCCGCGATCGCCTCGGCCCACTTCTCCACTGCCGGTCCCTCCACCTCCACCGCCTTGCCGCAGGTGCGGCAGACCAGGTGGTGGTGGTGTTCGCCGGTGGAGCAGCGGCGGTAGACGGATTCGCCGTCGGACGTGCGCAGGACGTCGACCTCACCGGCCTCGGCGAGGGACTGGAGGGTGCGATAGACCGTGGTCAGGCCGACCGAGTCGCCCTTGTGCTTGAGCATGTCGTGCAGTTCCTGCGCGCTGCGGAACTCCTCGACCTCGTCCAGGGCCGCCGCCACGGCTGCACGCTGGCGGGTCGCGCGGCCCTTCACCGGCGGTCCAGCGGTCGTCACCGTTGTCTCCTCACGTCACGCTTCTGCCCGGGCGGCCATTGTGCCAGCCCGGGCTGTCAGAGGTCAGACGCCGGCCTCGTCGCGGGCCCCTCTCGTGGCCGGAATCGCGCACTGCGCCGGTTCCCCGGCGGGCCGGCCGGCGGCCGCCGCGCGGGCGCGCCGGCGGGCCAGCGGTGTGGCCAGGGCCGTCAGCGCGACGAACGCGGCGATGGTCAGCAGGACGATCGTCGCGCCGGGCGGAACGTCCTGGTAGAAGGACGTGACGGTGCCGGTGACCGTCACGGTCACGCCGATGGCGACGGCGATCGCGAAGGTCATGGCGAAGCTGCGGGTGAGCTGCTGCGCGGCCGCCACCGGTACGACCATGAGCGCGGACACCAGGATCAGGCCGACCACCCGCATGGCCACGGTGACCGTGACGGCAGCGGTGACCGCGACGAGCAGGTTCAGCGCCCGCACGGGCAGCCCGGTGACCCGGGCGAACTCCTCGTCCTGACTGACGGCGAACAGCTGGCGGCGCAGGCCGAGGGTCACCGCCACGACGAACGCGGCGAGCACCATGATCGCGGTCACGTCCGAGGGGGCCACCGTCGACAGCGAACCGAACAGGTACGACATCAGGTTCGCGTTGGAGCCGCCCGGCGCGATGTTGACGAACATCACGCCCCCCGCCATACCGCCGTAGAAGAGCATCGCGAGGGCGATGTCGCCGCGCGTCCTGCCGTACCAGCGGATCAGCTCCATGAGGACCGAGCCCAGCGCGGAGACGGCCGTGGCCATCCACACCGGTGAGGCGTGCAGCAGGAAGCCCAGGCCCACGCCGGTCATCGCCACATGGCCGATGCCGTCGCCCATCAGGGGCTGCCGGCGCTGGACGAGATAGATGCCGATCGCGGGCGCGGTGACGCCGACCAGGACGGCGGCGAGCAGCGCCCGCTGCATGAAGGCGTAGTTCAGGAAGTCCATCAGCTCAGCAGTCCCGTCCGCAGGGGTTCGGATCCCGCCGGTGCGTGCGGGTGTACGTGGTCGTGGCCGGGCTGGGGGTACCGCGCCTGCGGGGGCGGGCCATCGTGGAGCACGCGGCCCTCGCGCAGGACGACCGCCCGGTCGATCAGGGGCTCCAGGGGACCCAGCTCGTGCAGGACGAGCAGGACCGTCGCACCGGCCTCGACCTGCCGGCTCAGTGTGCGGGCGAGCACCTCCTGGCTGGCCAGGTCGACGCCCGCCATCGGCTCGTCCATGATGAGCAGTTCGGGTTCGGCGACGAGCGCGCGGGCGATCAGGACGCGCTGGTGCTGGCCGCCGGAGAGGGCGTTCACGGAGTCCTTGGCCCGGTCGGCCATGCCGACGAGCTCCAGGGCGCGGTGCACGGCAGCCCGGTCGGCCTTGCGGAAGACGCCGAAGCGGGTGCGGGAGAGCCGCCCGGACGCGACGATCTCGGTCACCGTCGCGGGGACTCCGCCCGCAGCCGTCGTCCGCTGGGGTACGTACCCCACCCGCGCCCAGTCGCGGAAGGCGGGGCGCGGGGTGCCGAACAGCCCGATCGTGCCGCCGCTGAGCGGCACCTGGCCGATGATCGTACGGATCGCCGTGGACTTGCCGGAGCCGTTGGCGCCGAGCAGCGCGACGACCTCGCCGCGCCCGACGGTGAGGTCGATGCCGCGCAGCACGGGACGCGCGCCGAGTTCGGCGCTCACCGCGCGCAGCGCTATGACGGGTTCGCTGGTCATCTGGTCTCCCGTACCGGTCATTTGGCACCCAGCGCCTGGCGGAGCGCCTCGAGGTTGGCCTCCTGGACGGAGAAGTAGTCCTTGCCGCGGGACTTGGCGGTGATGCCCTCGACCGGGTCGAGGACGTCCGTCTTCAGCCCGGCGTCGCTCGCGATGGTCTTCGCGGTCTTGTCGCTGACGAGCGTCTCGTAGAAGACGGTGGAGACACCGTCGGCCGCGGCCATCTTCTCCAGGTCCCTGACCCGGGCGGCGCTCGGCTCGGACTCGGGGTCGAGGCCGTTGACGGCCTCCTCGGTCAGGCCGTAGCGCTCGGCGAGGTAGCCGAAGGCGGCGTGGGTGGTGATGAAGACCTTGGTCCTGGTGCGGGCCAGGCCGTCCCTGAACCGCTTGTCCAGCTCGTTCAGCCGCTCGACCAGGGCCGCGGTGTTCTTCCTGTAGTCGGCGGCGTGCTTCGGGTCGGCCTTCTCGAAGGCCTTGCCGACGCCCTCGGCGACCTGGGCGTAGCGCACCGGGTCGACCCAGAGGTGCGGGTCCTTGCCCGCCGGCTCCTCCCCCTTGTGGCCGTCGTGCGCGGCGGCGTGGCCGCCGACCTCGTTGCCGTGCGCCTCCAGAGTGGTCAGGGAAGCCGCGTCGATCTTCGTCCGCACCGGGGACTGGGCCACCGCGTCGTCCACCGAGGGCTGGAGGTTCTTCAGGTACAGGACCGCGTCGGAGTCCTGCAGCATCGCGATCTGCCGGGGGCTGATCTCCAGGTCGTGCGGCTCCTGGCCGGGGGAGGTGAGACTGGTGACGTGGACGTGGTCCCCGCCGATCCGCTCGGCGAGGAAAGCCATCGGATAGAAGGAGGCGACGACGTCGAACTTGTCTGTGCCGGCCACGGCCGCCGTGGCGCCGGAACAGGCGGTGAGGGTGCCGAGGCCGAGGGCGGTCGCGGCGGAGATCGCCGCGACGGGTACGAGGCGTCGTCCTATGTTCATGACAGTCATTTTCAACAGAAATGGAAACCGTTGTCAACAAAGCCTCGTGAGGTGCCGATGAAGCGCCGGTGAGGGACCGGTGGGGGGCCGTCGTAGCGGGGGGCCGATTTGGCCGTGGGGGAGCCTGCGCCGGTAACCTGAATCATTCGCTCGAAGCATCTCGCTTCAACGCCCGTCGTCGTAATGAAGAGAGCACCGTGGCCGCCGACAAGATCGACACCATCGTCAGCCTGAGCAAGCGCCGTGGCTTCGTTTTCCCCTGCAGTGAGATCTACGGCGGACAGCGTGCCGCCTGGGACTACGGACCGCTGGGTGTCGAGCTCAAGGAGAACATCAAGCGCCAGTGGTGGCGCTACATGGTGACGTCGCGCGAGGACGTGGTCGGTATCGACTCGTCCGTCATCCTGGCCTCCGAGGTCTGGGTCGCGTCCGGCCACGTCGCCACCTTCACGGACCCGCTGACCGAGTGCACCGCGTGCCACAAGCGGTTCCGCGCCGACCACCTGGAAGAGGCGTACGAGGAGAAGAAGGGCCACGCCCCGGCGAACGGCCTCGCCGACATCAACTGCCCGAACTGCGGCAACAAGGGCCAGTTCACCGAGCCCAAGCAGTTCTCCGGTCTGCTGTCGACGCACCTCG
Source organism: Streptomyces sp. NPDC046759 (assembly GCF_040645475.1). Taxonomy (NCBI): domain Bacteria; kingdom Bacillati; phylum Actinomycetota; class Actinomycetes; order Kitasatosporales; family Streptomycetaceae; genus Streptomyces; species Streptomyces sp. NPDC046759. The sequence continues at coordinate 107,820 of NZ_JBEYYJ010000005.1, forward strand.
GCCCGACGCAGGACTCCGGCTCGGTCGCCTACCTGCGCCCCGAGACCGCCCAGGGCATCTTCACCAACTTCGCCCAGGTGCAGACCACCTCGCGCCGCAAGCCGCCGTTCGGCATCGCCCAGATGGGCAAGTCGTTCCGCAACGAGATCACGCCGGGCAACTTCATCTTCCGCACCCGCGAGTTCGAGCAGATGGAGATGGAGTTCTTCGTCAAGCCGGGCGAGGACGAGAAGTGGCAGGAGTACTGGATGGAGCAGCGCTGGAACTGGTACACGGGCCTCGGCCTGCGTACCGAGAACATGCGCTGGTACGAGCACCCGAAGGAGAAGCTCTCCCACTACTCCAAGCGCACCGCCGACATCGAGTACCGCTTCCAGTTCGGCGGCAGCGAGTGGGGCGAGCTGGAGGGTGTCGCCAACCGCACCGACTACGACCTCGGCGCCCACTCCAAGGCCTCCGGCCAGGACCTGTCCTACTTCGACCAGGAGGCCGGCGAGCGCTGGACGCCGTACGTCATCGAGCCCGCGGCGGGTGTCGGCCGGACCATGCTGGCCTTCCTCCTCGACGCCTACGTCGAGGACGAGGCGCCGAACGCCAAGGGCAAGATGGAGAAGCGCACGGTGCTGCGCCTGGACCACCGCCTCGCCCCGGTGAAGGTGGCCGTCCTGCCGCTGTCCCGCAACCCCGAGTTGTCCCCGAAGGCCAAGGGCCTCGCCCAGGCGCTGCGGCAGAACTGGAATATCGAGTTCGACGACGCGGGTGCCATCGGCCGCCGCTACCGCCGCCAGGACGAGATCGGTACGCCGTACTGCGTGACCGTCGACTTCGACACGCTCGAGGACAACGCGGTGACCGTGCGTGAGCGTGACTCGATGAAGCAGGAGCGGGTGTCCCTCGACCAGATCGAGGGGTACCTGGCCGGCCGCCTCCTGGGCTGCTGACCTCCGCTTCGGTCCTCTCGCCCACCCACCGGCCCGGCTCGCCCGGCCGGTGGGTGGGCCTTTTCACGCCGTGCGCGGCCCCGCGCCCGCGCCCCGCGCTCACGGTCTGGCCGCCGCCACTCCCGCGCTGTCCATGCAGTCGCGGACCCGCGTGAGCGGTCCGTCCCGGACGTGGAGTCTCAGCAGGCCAGGGACGCCGAAGGTGGTGTCACCGCCCGGCACCGCTCCCACCACCACCTGCTCGGCGACGATCACTCCCGGCTCGGTGGTCTCGTAGGCGGCGACCCTCCTGATCTCCGCCGCCCGCGCCGGACTCGCATCCCAGGCGGCCCGGTGTCCCGCGCGCACCGCCTCGCGCCCCTCGAAGCGCACGGGAAAGCCGGGGGAGGTGAACGGAAACTCGTGCACCGCGTCGAGCGCGTACAGATCGGCGAGGTCGTCCGCGGACTTGTCCAGCATGGCCTGGTAGTAGCGGTCCAGCACGTCGCGCGGCGTGCGCGCAGCGGGTGACCGAAGGTCCGGCACGGCGAGTCCCTTCCATTCGCTCAACAGTTGTTGAGTGGAACGTCGGACGCGCGGCGAGGTTCGGTCAACGGCTGTAGAGTGAACGGGTGTCCGCCTCCTCCGGGTCCCGTGCCGACCGCCGCCGAGCCACCGAGGCGCGCATCCTCGACCGGGCCCGGGAGCTGTTCGCCGAGAAGGGGTTCGACCGCACCACCATCCGGGCCGTGGCCACCGCGGCGGGCGTCGACCCGGCCCTGGTCATGCAGTACTTCGGCTCCAAGCGGGAGCTGTTCACCCGGGCCGTGCAGGTGGCACCCGCGCCGCCGACGGCCGTCGACTCCGGTGCGGTCGTCGATCAGCTGCTCGCCTCGCTCGGCCTCGAGCTCGGCAGCCTTCCCGAGGGCACTGTGGCGATGCTGCGCTCCATGCTCACCGACCCGGCGGCCGCCGAGCGCGTCCGCGACCTCCTGGGCCGGCAGATCGAGGGTGTCTGCGCCGCACTGCCCGCGGACGAGGACCGCGAGCTGCGCGCCGCGTTGATGGTCACCGCCCTGCTGGGCGTCACCGTCGGCCACCACCTGCTCGGCCTGGCCCCGCTGCGTGACGCCCCGGCCGACCGGGTCGCCGCCCTGCTCCGGCCGGCGATCAGGGCCCTGGCGGAGGAACCGCAGAGCTGAACCCGGCCGGGCTCAACGGCCCTGCAACGCCTTGACGTTGTCGCCGAACGTCCAGTTCTTCGCGCCGTCCCAGTTGATCGACCAGGTCATCAGGCCCTTGAGCGAGCCGCTGTAGTGCTTCCACGCCTGGGAGACCAGGGACGGCGGCATGTAGCCGCCGCCCGCGCCGGGCTGGGCCGGCAGGCCGGGGACCTGCTTGTCGTAGGGGACCCTGATCGTCGTGCCCTGGACGACCAGGCCCTTGTTCAGGCAGTCGGTCTGGGCGGTGAAGCCCGCGACGGTGCCGGCCTGGTAGGAGTCGCCGGAGCAGCCGTACATGCTGCCGTTGTAGTACTGCATGTTCAGCCACCACAGCCGGCCGTTGTCGGCGTACTTCTTGATGATGGGCAGGTAGGCGCCCCAGATCGAGCCGTAGGTGATGCTGCCGCCGGTGACGTACGCGGTCTCGGGCGCCATCGTCAGGCCGAAGTTCGGCGGCATCTGCGCCAGGACACCGTCGATGATGCGGACCAGGTTGGCCTGGGAGACGGAGAGCCGGCTGATGCTGCCGCTGCCGACCAGGCCGGTCTCGATGTCGATGTCGATGCCGTCGAAGTTGTACTTCTTCAGGATCGGGACGACGGTCGCCACGAAACGGTCGGCCACGGCGGAGGAATCGAGGTCGATGCCGGCCGCCGCGCCGCCGATGGAGAGCAGGACCGTCCGGCCGGACGCCTTCGCCGCGCACATCTCCGCGGGCGTCGCCACCTTCACGCCCGTGTCCATGCCGTCCTCCCACAGCGCCGTGCCGTCGGAGCGGATGACCGGGAAGGCGGCGTCGATCACGTCGTAGCCGTGCGCGGGGATACGGGAGTCGGTGATCGGGGTCCAGCCGAAGGGCGGGTGGACGCCGTTGGCGGAGCCGTCCCAGTTCTCCCAGTAGCCCTGGAGCACTTTGCCGGCGGGCCGGGACTTCACCGCGCAGCTGTCGGCGGCATGGGCGGTGGGGGCGGCCGGGAGCTGGGTGAGGCCGGCGGTCGCGAGGGCGGCGGCGAGCAGGGACAGCGAGCGGCGGAGCATACGGGCCTCCCGGTGGGGGTGCGGTGAGGTGTCGTAGGCATGACAGTGAAGTGGTCCAGACCGGTCGTCAATAGGTCTGGACCTATCTGACATCTATGGAATGACAGATATTGAAATCTGTCATTCGTCATGCCATCCTGAGGGCATGACGATGCGAACCCGAACCCTCGGAACCACCGGCCCCCAGGTCTCCGCCCTCGGCCTCGGCTGCATGGGCATGTCCGCGCTCTACGGCGACGCCGACCGCGCGGAGTCCATCGCGACCGTCCATGCCGCCCTGGAGGCGGGCGTGACCTTGCTGGACACCGGCGACTTCTACGCCATGGGGCACAACGAGATGCTGATCGGCGAGGCCCTGCGCACCGCCCCGGCCGCCCTGCGTGAACAGGCCCTGACCAGCGTGAAGTTCGGCGCCCTGCGCGACCCGGAGGGCAACTGGAGCGGTTACGACGGCCGCCCCGCCGCCGTGAAGAACTTCGCCGCCTACTCCCTGCAGCGCCTCGGCGTCGACCACATCGACGTCTACCGGATCGCCCGGCTCGACCCCGACGTGCCGATCGAGGAGACCGTCGGCGCGATCGCCGACCTCATCGAGAAGGGGTACGTCCGGCACATCGGCCTGAGCGAGGTCGGCGCCGAGACCATCCGCCGGGCCGCCGCCACCGCCCCGGTCGCCGACCTGCAGATCGAGTACTCACTGATCAGCCGGGGCATCGAGCAGGACATCCTGCCGGCCACCCGCGAGCTGGGCATCGGCGTCACCGCGTACGGCGTGCTCTCCCGCGGACTGATCTCCGGTCACTTCTCCCGCGACCGGCAGCTGGCCGCGACCGACTTCCGCGCCCACTCGCCCCGCTTCCAGGGCGAGAACCTCCAGCACAACCTGAACCTGGTCGAGGCCCTGCGCAAGATCGCCGAGCAGAAGGGCGCCACGGTCGCGCAGACCGCCATCGCCTGGGTGCTCTCCCGCGGGGACGACATCGTTCCGCTGGTGGGCGCCCGCACCCGGGAGCGGCTCGCCGAGTCGCTGGGTGCCCTGGACGTCACCCTGGACGCGGCCGACCTCGCGGCGATCGAGGAGGCCGTACCGGCGGACGCGGCGGCCGGCGACCGCTACCCGACCGCGCAGATGGCACACCTCGACAGCGAACGCTGACCAGGGCTCCGGGTACGGTCTAAGGCATGGCACCGCCCACCGAGACCCTGACCGCCGAGCGCATCCTCGAAGCGACCGAGGAGGTGCTGCGCCGCCACGGCCCGGCGAAGGCCACCGTGGTGGACGTCGCCCGTGCGCTCGGCGTCAGTCACGGGAGCGTCTACCGGCACTTCCGTACCAAGGCGGCCCTGCGCGAGGCGGTCACCAAGCGCTGGCTGGACCGGACGGCGGAGAAACTGGCCGTCATCGTCGCGGAGGACGGCGCGCCCGAGGAGCGGCTGCGAGCCTGGCTGGCCGCCCTGTTCGAGGCCAAGCGGCACAAGGCGGGCGACGATCCCGAACTCTTCGCCACCTACACCGTTCTGGCCGACGAGAACGGCACGGCGGTCGGCGAGCACATCGCCGACCTGACCGCACAGCTGGCCCGGATCATCACGGCAGGAGCCGGGTCGGGCACCTTCGCGGTGCCCGACCCGGCTGCCGCGGCCAGGGCCGTCTTCCAGGCCACCGGCCGCTTCCACGACCCCTGTTACGCCCGGGAGTGGACCGCCCCCGGCGTCGACCAGGAGTTCAGGGCCGTCGTGGACCTGCTGATCCGAGGGCTCAGCTCACCCGCACGGTGACCGGCGAGGAGTACAGCGTCCCGGACCTGGTCGCCACCCGCACCTGCTCGGTGCCCTTGGTGGTGAAGGTCCGCTTGATCGTGTAGGTGCCGTTCCTGTGGACGACCGCCGTCGTCCTGAGCGACGTCCAGGCGCCGTTGTGCCGGTGCTGGAGCACCAGCATGGAGCCGGACTTGACGCCCCTGACCCGGCCGGTGAACACCACGGTCTCGCCGACCTTGACGGCCTTCGTGCCGGTCCCGAGGGTGATCGAGCCCATGCCGTCGGGCATCCGCGTCCGCGTCGGCATCATGGTGGGCATGCCGGTGCGGGTCATCGAGGGCCTGGAGGTCGGTGTCCGCGTCGGCATCATGGTGGGCATGCCGGTGCGGGTCATCGAGGGTCTGGCCGTCGGTGTGCCGGTCGGCATGCTGGTCGGGGTGCTCGTCGACGCAGGGCTCGACGCGGGGGTCGACGCAGGGGTCGGGGTGCTGGTCGCGGCGAAGGCTCCGGCCGTACCGCCGGAGAGCAGCGCCACGGAGAGGACGCCGGCGCCCAGCGCGTGGCCGTAGCGGTGGTGGCGGTCAACGGAGGTCATGGTTCATCTCCTGTCGCTCGATCGGACGTCTCCCAGGCTGGCCCCACTTCGCTCCGTCGGCCACTCGAGACGCTGCGTAACCGGAGATCCGATCAAGCAACTCCGCAGGTCAGTGCGCGATATGCGGGTTTCGTCGGCAGCCGTGTGCTCAACGGGACGGCTGCCGGGCCGCCGACGGATCCACCGTCGCCTGATGGACCTCGGCCAGATGCTCCTCCGCCTTCAGCCACGGCAGGAACTGGGCGCCTCTGCGCCAGCCGCACGTATCGCATCTGATCGTGCGCTGCACCCCCGTGCGCTGGACCCGGACCACGTGCTCCCGGCCGTGCCCGTCCCAGCGGCTGACCTTGCTCGTGCTGTTGCCCTGCGGCATGAACCCCACGCCTCCTCGACGAGTCCTCAAAGCCCGGCCGGGACAGGAGTGTGCAGCAAGACGAACATCAACAGGGGGAGCTTCACATGGAGTTGTCCGAGCCGTGGCCCGGCTCAGCCGATCTCACGTGGCAGCCGCAGGCTGAGCAGGCCGGTCAGCACGACTCCGGCCAACTGCACCAGCAGCGTGGTGACCAGTGCGTCCCGCATGCCCAGGCGCGGCACCAGGGTGAGGAACAGGGTGCCGAGCGTGGCCACGCCCAGGGCGAGCGCGGACTGCTGGGTCGTGACCATCACACCGCTGCCCACACCGGCCCGGGCGGGCGGCACCTCGGACATCACGATCCGGAAGACATTGGGCAGTTGGAGCGCCTGCCCGGCACCTGCCACGGCGGCACCCGGCAGCAGCGCGCCGAAGTCCAGGTGCGGCCAGTCCCGCCACGCCGCCAGCACGATCAGCAGCACGCCGACGCCCTGGACCACCGATCCGGCGGCGACGACCCGGGTGCCGTACCGGGCAGTCAGCCGGGGGCCGGCGAGGGAGGTGAACAGGAACACCACGGCCATCGGGGCGAGCGCGAGCCCGGCCGGCACCGGGCCGAGTCCCGCGCCCTTCTGCAGCGCCAGCGCGATGACGAACATGAACCCGCTGAAGCCGATGGAGAACGGCAGGATCAGCGCCAGACCGCGCCGCAGCGAGGCGAGCGCCAGCAGGCTCGGCGGCACCAGCGGGGTCCGCCCCGCCCGGTCGGCCCGCCGCTCCACGGCCCAGAACGCCCCGGCGGCGAACGGGAACGCGGCCAGCGACAGCCACGTCCACAGCGGCCAGCCCGCGGCCCGGCCCTCGGTGAGCGGGGCGAGCAGCGTCAGCAGGGACACCGCGAGCAGGACGGTGCCCGGCCCGTCGGCGGGCTCGGGGTGCTGCGACCGGGTCTCCGGCACGACGCGCACGGCGAGGACCAGGCCCAGGGCGACCACGGGCACGTTGACGAGGAACACCGCCCGCCATCCGGTACCCGCCACATCGGCGGCGACGAGAACCCCACCGAGGATCTGCCCGGCCACCATGGACAGCCCGGCGGTGGCGCCGTACAGGCTCATGGCCTTCGCGCGGCGCGCGCCGCGGGTCGTGGCCTGGATGGTGGCGAGCACCTGCGGAAGCATCGCGGCGGCCGCGGCGCCCTGCGCGACCCGCGCCGCGACCAGGGTCCAGGCGCCCGGCGCCAGCCCGCAGGCCAGCGAGGTCAGCCCGAACGCGGCCATGCCGCCGAGGAACAGCCGGCGCCGCCCGAACAGGTCCCCGAGCCGCCCGCCGAGCACCAGCAGCACGGCGTACGCGACCCCGTACCCGGCCACGACCAGTTCCAGCACGGCCTCGCTCGCGGCGAGATCGGCGCCGATGGCCGGCAGGGCGACGTTGACGATGAAGAAGTCGATCAGCGGCAGCGCCGCGGCCAGCAGGACGGTGAACAGCCCGAGCCCGCCGAGCGCGGGCGGCGCGGCCGTCGTACGGACGACCGGTTCGGTGGTGACGGTTTCCCTCATGCCCCCGAGCCTGCGCCACCCTTCAGAGGGGTACCAGAGTGTCCTGATCCTGGTACAAGAACCACCTGGCAACAGGATGGCGGACGGGGCACGCTGGGACCATGACGACCATGGCCACGGACCGGGGGACCGCCGCGCAGCCGGCCCGGGGGTCGGAGATCCGGCGGAACGAGCTGGCCGCGTTCCTGCGCAGCCGCCGCGAGCGCATCAGCCCCGAGCAGGTGGGGCTGCCGCGCGGCGTCCGCCGCCGTACGCCGGGACTGCGCCGGGAGGAGGTGGCGCAGCTCTCCGCGGTCGGCGTCACCTGGTACACGTGGCTCGAACAGGCCCGCAACATCCAGGTCTCCGTCCAGGTCCTGGACGCCCTGGCCCGCACCCTGATGCTGGACGCCGGCGAACGCGCCCACCTCTTCCAGCTGGCCGGCGCGACCGATCCGACCCCCGCCGCGAGCTGCCCGAGCGTCACCCCGGCCCTGCGCGAGATGCTGCGCCAGCTGGAACCGATCCCGGCCTGCATCCAGAACAGCCGGTACGACATCCTCGCCTACAACCGCACCTACGGCCGCCTCCTGTGCGACCTGGACGCGATCCCGCCCGAGGACCGCAACTGCATGATCCTCGTGTACACGAACCAGGAGTGGCAGGAGTCGGTCGTGCACCTGGAGGAGACCCAGCGCCTGATGGCCGCCCGTCTGCGGGCGTCCATGGCCGGCCACCTCGGCGAGCCCGCCTGGAAGATGCTGCTGAAGCGACTGGAGACGGAGTCCCCCACGTTCCGCGAGAACTGGGAGCGCTACGAGGTCGTCGGCAACCGCAACAAAACCAAGGAGTTCCTCCACCCCCGCGTCGGACACCTCAAGCTGGAGCACACGGACCTGTGGCTGGGCCCCGAGGCGGGCGCCCGCATGGTGACGTACACCCCGTTCGACGAGCAGTCCCGCGAGCGGCTGCAGAAGCTGTACGACTTCGCCCTCGGCCGGGCCTGACACCGTCCCGTCCGCTACGCCCGCCCCGAGGCCCCCACCGGCTGGCGGATCTCCGCCGTGCGCAGCTTCTCGGCCGTCCGTTCCGCGGTCCCGCGGGCCCAGCGGCCGCTGGTGAGGAGGCCGAGGACAAGGACGGCCAGGCCACAGGCGGTGAGGATCCACCAGCCGGGACGAGCCGCCGAGACGAACGCGTCCGTGTACGGCGACGAGCCGATTCCGGAGACCAGGACCGCGCCGACCACCGCGACGCCGAGCGTCTGCCCCAGCTGCCGGCTCGTGGAGGCGACCGCCGCGGCGACCCCGGCCTGGGCGCGCGGCATGCCGGAGACGGCCGTGTTGGTGATCGGCGCGTTCACGAAGCCGAAGCCGATGCCGAAGAGGACGTAGCCGACGAGAAGGGTGGCGTTCGACGTCTCCGCCTCGAAGGCCGCGAAGAGGACGCCGCTCGCCGTCATCGCCGTACCGGCGACCACGAGCGGGAGGCGGGGGCCGCGGCTGCCCACCAGCCGGCCGGACAGGGGCGCGCAGAGAAAGGTCGGCGCGGCCATCGGCAGCATCCACAGACCCGCGTGCAGGGCGTTCAGGCCACGGACGTTCTGCAGGTAGAGCGTGGACAGGAAGAGGAATCCGCCCAGTGCCGCGAAGGCGCTGACCGCGATCACCGTGGCGCCGCTGAACGGGGCCGAGTGGAAGAAGCGCAGGTCGATGAGGGGTTCGGTGCGCCGGGGCTCGTACCAGAGCAGGCAGAGGAGGGCCACGAGGGCGATCGCGGCGAACGGGGCCACCGCGCCCGGGCCCGCGTCCGGGGCCTCGATGATCGCGTAGGTCAGCGAGCCGAACAGGGCGATGACCAGGAGCTGGCCGACCGGATCGGGCCGGCGGGCCTTCGGCGCGCGGGACTCGGGGACGAAGCGGAGGGTGAGCAGGAGCGCGGCGAGGCCGACCGGGAGGTTGATCCAGAAGATGGAGCGCCAGCTCACCGACTGCACGAGCAGGCCGCCGACCAGCGGGCCGGCCGCCATGGATATGCCGACCACCGCGCCCCAGACGCCGATCGCGCGGGCCCGCTCCCGGGCGTCGGTGAAGGTGTTGGTGATGATCGACATGGCGACCGGGTTGAGCATCGAGCCGCCGATCGCCTGCACCATGCGGAAGATCACCAGCAGGGTCAGGTTCGGGGCGAGCGAGCACAGCAGGGAGCCGATGGAGAACACCACCAGGCCGGCCATGAAGACGCGCTTGCGGCCGATCCGGTCGGCCGTCGAGCCGGCGAGCATCAGGAGCGAGGCGAGCACCAGCGTGTAGGCGTCGATCGTCCATTGCAGGCCGGAGGTGGAGGCGTGCAGGTCGCGCTGCATGGACGGCAGCGCCACATTGAGGACGGTGTTGTCCAGGCTCACGATGAGCAGGCTCATGCAGCAGATCGCGAGCACGAGCAGGCGGCGGCGATGGCTCAACTCGGGCATGGTTGCATCGTACGCGGATTTCAATAGTGCGTCTAACTAATGACCGTTACATGATCTTGGTGATCACCTGACTCCCGTCGGCCCCGGCTCACTCCAGTACCCGGCGCGGCCGGAAGCCAGGCCCTCCCGGCCGGCGGAACCGCCGCACGAGCGACCGGCGGGTTGAGGGACAATGGGTGCTTGTCCCGAGTCCGGTCCCCTCGTGTGGCCGCCTCCTCCGCCGTACGCCCGTCCCGGAGCCGTCTGATGTCCCACCCGCTCTCCATCGGCCCGCACGCCGTCGCGCCGCCCGTCGTGCTCGCACCCATGGCGGGGATCACCAACGCCCCCTTCCGGACCCTGTGCCGGGGGTTCAGCGGCGGCAAGGGACTGTTCGTCAGCGAGATGATCACGACCCGGGCGCTGGTCGAGCGCAACGAGAAGACCATGCAGCTGATCAGGTTCGACGCGAGCGAAAAGCCGCGTTCGATCCAGCTGTACGGCGTCGACCCGGCGACCGTCGGCAAGGCCGTGCGCATGATCGCCGAGGAGGACCTCGCCGACCACATCGACCTGAACTTCGGCTGCCCGGTCCCGAAGGTGACCAGGAAGGGCGGCGGATCGGCCCTGCCCTACAAGCGGAACCTGCTGCGGGCGATCCTGCGCGAAGCCGTCTCCGGCGCCGGTGACCTCCCCGTCACCATGAAGATGCGCAAGGGCATCGACGACGACCACATCACCTACCTCGACGCCGGCCGCATCGCCGTCGAGGAGGGCGTCACGGCCATCGCCCTGCACGGCCGCACGGCCGCCCAGCACTACGGCGGCACCGCCGACTGGGAGGCCATCGCCCGGCTGAAGGAGCACGTCCCGGAGATTCCCGTGCTCGGCAACGGTGACATCTGGTCCGCCGAGGACGCGCTGCGGATGGTGCGGGAGACGGGGTGCGACGGGGTGGTCGTGGGACGCGGTTGCCTGGGGCGGCCGTGGCTGTTCGCGGACCTGGTCGCGGCGTTCGAGGGGCGCCTGGAGGACCTGGCCCGTCCGGCACTCCGCGAGGTGGCCGACGTCATGGTCCGGCACGCCACCCTGCTCGGCGAGTGGACCGGCGACGAGTCCAAGGGCGTGGTGGACTTCCGCAAGCACGTCGCCTGGTACCTGAAGGGCTTCGCGGTCGGCTCCGAGATGCGCAAGCGCCTGGCGATCACGTCGTCCCTGGAAGCGCTGCGGGCCGGTCTCGACGAGCTGGACCTCGACCAGCCGTGGCCGGCCGGGGCGGACGGCCCTCGCGGCCGCACGTCCGGCAACAACCGGGTGGTGCTGCCGGACGGCTGGCTGAAGGACCCCTACGACTGCGCCGGCGTGACCGAGGACGCGGAACTGGACACTTCGGGCGGCTGAGCCGCTCTCGCCGCGCGGGCCGTGCCGGACGCGGCACGCGGGGCGGGAGCGGTGGTGGCCGGGATCCCCCCGCGGCGATCCGGAGGCACGCGCACACCCTGAACGGCGGCCGGTCACCCCTTCTTCGGATGCGGCGTCGAGCCGTACGCCGTGAGGAAGCGGTCCCGGAACGCGCTCATCTTCCACACCGGCGCGTTGTGCGCGGGCCGCAGCCCGTCCGTCCAGCCCCACCCGGCGATCTTGTCCAGGACCTTCGGGTCCTTGGCGACGATCGAGACCGGAACGTCACGGCTGGCGTGGTTGCCGCTGACCCGGGCGATCGGCTGGTGGTCGCCCAGGAAGACCAGGACGGTGTCCTCGCTGCCGTAGCGCTCCAGCCACTGGGTCAGCGCGGTCACCGAGTACTGGATCGACTTGCCGTACTCCTGGCGGGACTTGGTGGTGTCGGCGATGACGTCGGCCGGCTTGTTGCCCGCCGCCTGGATGCCCTTGAAGACCGAGCCGTCGCCCAGCTGGTCCCAGCCGACCATCTTCGGGATCGGCGCCCAGGGCTGGTGGCTGGAGGTGAGGATCAGCAGCGACATCCGCGCCTTGCCGTCGGCGGGCCTCTTGCTGTGCACCCGGTCCTGGTACTGCTGCAGCGCGTACTGGTCCGGCATGGTCGACCAGCTGAACTTCGGGCCCCTGTAGCCGAGTTCGAAGGCGTTGTAGACCTTGTCCAGGCCGTACCACTTCTGCTCCGGCCAGGCCTTCTGCACGCCTGGCATGACCCCGACCGTGTCGAAGGCGCCGGTCTTCTTGAACGCGTCCGTCAGGCTGAGGTGGTCACTCGCCATCACCGTCCGGTAGCGCTGCTGGTTGCTGATCCACAGACCCGACATGGTGGTCGAGTGGCCGAGCCAGCTGCTGCCGCCGTAGGTCGCCGAGGTCAGCCAGCCGCTCTTGGCGTGGAAACCGGCCTTGGCCAGGGCCTTGGTGCGGGCGTCGAGGGTCGCGTCGACACCGGGTGCCATGATCGGGTCCTCGATCGCGCTGCGGCCGTAGCTCTCGATGAACGTGAAGACCATGTCCTTGCCGCGCAGATCCGGGACCAGCTGGCTGCCCGGCGTGTTCCCGAAGGCGTCGACCCTGGCGACCTTCTCGAACTCCGCCTCGTCCTTGAGCGTGGCCGAGATCAGGTGGGCCTGGGCCTTCAGCGCGGTGGCCGTGTTGTCGGAGGCGAGCGGCACACCGAACATCTGCAGGCCGAGGGAGGAGCAGGTGATCCAGGCGACGCCGGCGACCAGCGTGCCCCGGGTCGCGATGCCGCTGTGGCGGGCGAGCAGATTGCTCAGCCGGACCATGGACAGCGCCAGCAGCACGAACAGCAGCAGCACGAGGACGATCAGACCCGCCACGGCGGCCAGGGTCTCCGTGCGGCCGAGAGAGTCCTCCAGATACGACTCCGCGTCGCCGAACAGGCTCCAGTCGAGAACGACGTTGAAGCCGCGTCCGAGGTACTGATTGAAGCCCATGTCGAGCGCGTTCAGCACGGTCATCGCGGCCAGCGCTGCCCCGGACACGGCGGCCAGCGCCACCCGCGGCCGGCGCGGCAGCGCGATCATCACGGCCGCCCCGATCACGGCTTCCGCCGGTATCCGCAGGAACTTCGAAGGCCCCAGCCCCACCACGGAGTTCGGCATCACCAGCGCGGCGACCACGAGGGCGGCGGCGAGCACGGTGACGGTGACGGACAGCGCCCGGGCGCCGGCCGGATGCCCCTCGCGCCACCTTCCCGTCCACATGGACCACGCGGTCCAGGGACGCCGCAGCCAGGCGGCCCACGGCCGCCGGGAGGGCCGCGGGCCGGGTCGGGGCTCCGGGGACTCCTCCGGCTCGACCGCTTCGGCTTGCGCTGCGGCTGATTCGCGCGTGCTCATGTCCTGGGACAACCCGGCGTCCTTCCATGCGAGACCCGATCTGCCGTCCCGTACGGTCATCGGCCGGACCCTGTTCAGGGGCACCGAGCAAACACCGGGCAAATACAGCGCCCTGAAGGGGCGCGGGGGTGCGCCGGTATGCGGCTTTGCCGCATGGGCGCGACCAGCCACGACGACGCGCGGTCGACGACGGCGCTGGTGCGGCGACCGGAAAGGTTCACCGGCAAACCTTTCCGGTCACAGCACTAGGCACCCCCAACCGCTGTCAGCAGCGCGAGCGGCACCGCCGCCGACCGGGACTCCCGGACACACGCGTGCGGACAGGGAACCGGCTCCGGATGCGTGTCCCGCCCGTACCCCGCCAGCACCTCCGGCAGCCGGTGCCCGGCCGCCGTCGCCGCGTCCACCAGCGCATGCGCCACCGCACGGGCCTCGTCATGCAGCCCGTACCGGGCCAGCCCCAGCGTGATCAGCGCGTTGTCGTGCGGCCACACGGAACCGCGGTGGTACGACAGCGGGTGGTACGCCGCCTGCCCCGCGGCCAGCGTCCGCACCCCCCAGCCGGAGAAGAAGTCCGGCTCCAGCAGCCGTCGGCCCACCACCGCGCCGTACTCCTTGTCCAGCAGGCCGGACCACAGCAGATGCCCGGCGTCGGAGGCCAGCGCGTCGATCCGGCGGCCCCGGCCGTCCAGTGCGAGCGCCGGGAAGTGCTGCTCCGGCATCCAGAAGTCCCGCTGGAAACGGTCCCGGAGATCGGCGGCGGCCTGTTCCAGCAGCGCCGCGTACGTCTCGTCGTCCCACACCGCGCGCGCCAGCGACGCCGTGCGGCGCAGCGCGTCGTACGCGTAGCCCTGCGCGCCCGCCGCCATCACCGCGCCGGTGGGCCGGGTGCCGTCGGCGCAGCAGATCGCGCCGGGGGAGTCCTTCCAGTTCTGGTTGGCGAGGCCGCCCTCGTCGGCGCGGTAGACGAGGTAGCCGCGCGAGGTCAGCCCGCCGTGGTCCAGCATCCAGCCGATGGCGGCGCGCGCGTGCTGCTCCAGGCGCCGGGCCGGGCCGGTGTCCCCGGTCCGCTCGACGTACGCGCCGAGCAGGATCAGGAACAGCGGGGTCGCGTCGACCGAGCCGTAGTACCGCCCGAACGGCACCTGCCCGAAGTGCGCCAGCTCGCCGTGCCGTACCTCGTGCACGATCTTGCCGGGCTGGGCGACCGGGAACGGGCCGGTGCCGGTCGCCTGGGTGGCGGCGAGCGCGGGGAGCGTGGCGGCGGCCAGCTCCGGGCGGTACGGCAGCGCGAACAGGGAGGTGAGCAGGGCGTCCCGGCCCAGGAGGGTGAGGAACCAGGGCGCGCCGCCGGCCGGGACGCGCAGTTCCTCGCCGTCGGGCCCACACGCCGGCACCTGGAGCGCGGCCAGGTCGGCGAGACCGCGCGCGCAGGCCGCCGCCAGTTCCGGCCAGCCGGTCGGGAAGGCCACGCCCTCCACGAACTCGCCCTCCTGCGCCCGGAGTTGCTCGCACACGGCCGCCGGATCGCGGGGCACGCGCAGCGCGCGCGTCTCGCCGTGCGGGCGGGCGATCACGCGCAGCAGCAGTTCGGTCGTGCCGTGCGGTGCCAGGTCGAGGGTCCACACCAGGCGGCGGGCGCCCGTGCCGGTCTCCTCCACCGCGTCGGGGGCGGGGTCGGCCGTGATCGTCGTACGGGACCGCCATTCGGCGCGCCGGTAGGTGAACTCGATGCCGTCGTCGAGGACCTCGCGGGAGCGTACGGCGCCCGGCTTGGCGTAGGTGCGGTGGTCGCAGCGGAGTTCGAACTGGTCGGTGAAGTCGGCGTCGGCGGTGATGGCGAGGCGGACGGTGGTGGGCACCGGGCGGTTGCTGGTCACCCGGAGCGATTCGACGAACGAGCTGTCGCCGACGGCCTGCCGGCGGAAGAGGGTGTGCGCCGGCGGCTCCTGCCTCCCGCCGCGCGGGACCAGCACACAGCGGGCCGCGTCGCCGTCGGCGACCGGGGTGAGCACCTCGGGCACGGCGCCGTCGACGGTGAGCTGCCAGCGGCTGAGGTGCCGGGCGTCCCGTACGAACAACCCGTCCGGGGAGCCGCTGCCCCGGACCCCGCTGATGTCGCCCCGGTCGCCCACGGCGGCGAACGTCGCCCCGCGCACGAGCAGATGATGCCGGTCGGTCATCCCCGGTCGCCTCCTTCGTCACTTCTGTCGAACGTGCCGGTGGCCGCCTCGGACACGCCCTCGCGGGCGCCCTTGAGAAGGTCTTGGTGCAGCTCGTGGTGGAGGTCGAGGGCGAGCGCGGCGGTCCAGCCGAAGCCGGCCGCGCCGCAGCCCTCGCCGGTGTACGGGTCGACGTACTCCGCGAAACCGGTGGCTTCGGCGAGGTGCAGCACGGCGGCGCGCAGCGCGTCGGCCCGCTCCCGCTCGCCGTGCACCCGCAGGCCGCGCTCCAGCAGCCAGCCGGTGTTGAACCAGGCCGGCCCCCGCCAGTACCGGTGGGGGTCGAAGGCCTCACCGAGGAGGTCGTAACTGGGCACGAGCCGGGTCCTTGCGCCGAGCCCGAAATGCGGCCCGCACAGGGTGCCGACGAGCGCGGTGACGACCGGTCGCGGCAGCCCGGGAAGCAGGAGCGGCACCAGACCCGAGACTCCCCGCTCCCGGATCCACCCGCCGCCGTGCAGGTCCCGGCACAGGAACGACCCGGCCGCCGGATCCCACAGCCGCTCCACCAGCGCCGCCGTCAGGCGTTCGGCACGCGCCTGCCGGGCGGTGCCGGCCGCGCCCAGCTCCTCGGCGATCCGGGCCAGCGCGTACTCGGAGGCGATGAGCAGGGCGTTGAAGGCGGGATCCTCGACGGCGAACTCCCCGCCCGTGCCGTCCCGCTGTCCGCCGTCCCGGTATCCGCCGTCCCGGTAGTCGACGGCCAGCCGTACGTACCGGCCGTAGTCCAGATCCGTGGGCCGGTCCTCGGGCGCGCCGTGGTCGAGGTCGGCGCGGCGGAAGGAGCGGGCCGGGGCCGGGGTGATCCGGGCGAGCGGGGCGTCCCAGCAGGGGCTGTTGTCCATGCCCTGCTCCCAGGGGTGCACGACCGACACCAGCCCGGCGCCGCCGAGGTCCCGGCGGTGCAGCAGATAGCGGTGCCAGGCGGCCAGCCGCGGGTGGACCCGGGCCAGGAAGCCGCGCGCCCGGGACAGTCCGGGGTCGGCACGGTGCACCAGCCACGCCGCCAGCGCGTGCACCGGTGGCTGCACGATGCCCGACGTCTGTACGGTGCGCGGAGCGCCCGCCGCGCGACCCGCGGTGGAGGAGCGCCAGAAGTCGGGGCTGGGGAAGTAGGCGTCGAGCGGTACGGAGGGGTTGAAGACGATGTGCGGCACGCGCCCGTCGGCCCACTGGGCGGCCAGCAGCGTCTCCAGCTCGGTCTGCGCCCGCAGCGGCGAGACGTGCCTCAGGCCGATCGCGATGAACGCCGAGTCCCAGGACCACTGGTGGGGGTACAGCTGCCGGGAGGGGACCGTCGAGCCGCCCGTCCAGTTGGCGTCGAGCACGCGGGCCGCCTTGCTGCGCAGGGACATGCCGGAAGCCGCGGGGTCGTATGCGGTCCGGTGCTGCGCGGGACGGGCGGTGAGCTGCGCGCTGCGTTCCACTCGGGGCTCCCCGAAGACGAAGACGCCCGGTCGGGCCGACCGGGTTTGGCGGTAACCGTCATAGAGTTACGTCTATTTAACACGCAAAACCCACTATGTAATGCAGACTTGGGAAACACAAGGGGGTGCGCATGACCGGACGTCCGGTACGGGCCGTCAGGAGCGGCGGCCAGGCGAGCGCCGGCGAGCTGCTCGAACTGGTCCGCAGCGGACGGGCGGTGACGCGCGGCGCGCTCCAGCAGGCGACCGGACTGTCCCGCGCGACCGTCGGTCAGCGCCTGGACCGGCTGTTCCGGGCCGGCTGGCTGCGCGAGGGCGCCGGCGGTCCGGTCGGCTCGCCGCTCGGCGGACGCCCCTCCATCACCCTGGAGTTCGACGACTCCCACGCGGTCGTCCTCGCCGCCGACCTCGACACCCGGCACGCCCGCGCGGCCGTCCTCTCCCTGACCGGCGACATCCTCGCCGAGCACGCGGGGACCCTGGTGGTCGAGGACGGACCGGATGCCGTACTGGGTGAACTCGGCCACTGGTTCGACCGGTTGCTGGAGAAGGCAGGACGCCCGGCGGCCGACGTCTGCGGCATCGGGCTCGCCGTGCCCGGCCCCGTGGACACCGAGACCGGCCGGGTGGTGCAGCCGCCGATGATGCCGGGCTGGGACGGCTACGACGTGACGGGCCGTCTCTCCCGTGCCTTCACCGAGCGCACCGGCGCCGGCGCGGTCCCGGTCCTGGTGGACAACGACGCCAACCTGATGGCCTACGGCGAACAGCGCGCCGGGCATCCCGACTGCGCGGCCTTCGTCCTGGTCAAGGTGTCCACGGGCATCGGCGCCGGGGTGGTCGTGGACGGCTCGGTCTACCGGGGGACAGACGGCGGGGCGGGCGACATCGGGCACATCCGGGTCGGTGCGGACGCGCTGTGCCGCTGCGGTTCGTACGGCTGTCTCGCCGCCGTCGCGAGCGGGGGTGCCGTGGCCCGGCGGCTGGCCGAGACAGGGGTGCCGGCCGCCTCCGGCTCCGACGTGCGGGACCTGCTGGCCGCAGGGCATCCCGGGGCGGCGTCGCTGGCCCGGGAGGCGGGGCGCCGGGTCGGGGACGTCCTGGCGACCGTCGTCACCCTGCTCAACCCGGGGGTGCTGATGATCGCGGGCGACCTGGCCGGAACGCCGTTCCTGACCGGCGTGCGGGAACTGCTCTACCAGCGGGCGCTGCCCCGCTCCACGGCCCACCTGGACGTCGTCACCTCGCGGCTGGGGGACCGGGCCGCGCTCATAGGAGCGGGAGCGCTGGTCGTGGAACACCTCTACGGGCCGGAGCACGCGGAGGAGCGGCTGCGGGCGCTGGGTGTGTGACGAGGTGTTTCCCCGTCCTGCCGGGGTCCGGCGGCGGTCCGCATGGTGAAATCCGGCGGGCTGTGAGAGCGTGATTCTCGCCACCCTTGATAAGGGTTGCGCTCAGATGAGCGGATCTTGGGCGACTGCACTTCTCCAAGGGGTGGCACTCGGTGCCACCTCTTGATCGTTCATCGATCGAAATCAGACGTGCAGGAACCGCGCTCATCTGAGCGAAAAGCCCGCCCTTGGGCGTGCTTGCATTCAAGAAGTGAAGACATCTGACCGCGTTGGCTTGCCAAGCTTTGACTTTCGATCCGCTGGCGGACGAGTGGTTACAGGCGCATGACGCGCAAGTGGACGTACCCATGCGCCTTCGATCTGGGTATGTTCCTGGCCGTCAGGGCAGCCACCGCGGCCTCAAGGAGTCGAGACCCGTGTCGGAAAACAAAGATCCTCAGGTAGCCGAGCAGGGCCAGAACGTTGAGGGCGTGAAGTTCGTTTACGACTTCACCGAGGGCAACAAGGACCTCAAGGACCTCCTGGGCGGCAAGGGCGCCAACCTCGCCGAGATGACCAACCTCGGTCTGCCGGTCCCGCCCGGCTTCACCATCACCACCGAGGCCTGCAAGGTCTACCTGGACAGCGGCGAGGAGCCGGCGGCACTGCGTGACGAGGTGAGTGCGCACCTCGACGCCCTCGAGTCCCGCATGGGCAAGAAGCTCGGCCAGCCCGACAACCCTCTGCTGGTCTCCGTCCGCTCCGGCGCCAAGTTCTCCATGCCCGGCATGATGGACACCGTCCTGAACATCGGCCTCTCCGACAAGTCGGTGCAGGGCCTGGCCAAGCAGTCCGGCGACGACCGGTTCGCCTGGGACTCCTACCGCCGCCTCATCCAGATGTTCGGCAAGACCGTCCTCGGCGTCGACGGCGACCTCTTCGAGGAGGCCCTCGAGGCGGCCAAGGAGGCCAAGAAGGTCACGGTCGACACCGACCTGCAGGCCGCCGACCTGAAGAAGCTCGTCACCACCTTCAAGAAGATCGTCAAGAAGGAGGCCGGCCGGGACTTCCCCCAGGACCCGCGCGAGCAGATGGACCTCGCCGTCAAGGCGGTCTTCGACTCGTGGAACGGCGACCGGGCGAAGCTGTACCGCCGGCAGGAGCGCATCCCGCACGACCTCGGCACGGCCGTCAACGTCTGCTCGATGGTCTTCGGCAACCTGGGCCCCGACTCCGGCACCGGCGTCGCCTTCACCCGCGACCCCGCCTCCGGCCACCAGGGCGTCTACGGCGACTACCTGCAGAACGCCCAGGGTGAGGACGTCGTCGCCGGCATCCGCAACACTGTCGCCCTCGCCGAGCTGGAACAGATCGACAAGAAGTCGTACGACCAGCTCATGCAGATCATGGAGACCCTGGAGAACCACTACAAGGACCTCTGCGACATCGAGTTCACGATCGAGCGCGGTCAGCTGTGGATGCTCCAGACGCGGGTGGGCAAGCGCACCGCGGGCGCCGCCTTCCGCATCGCCACGCAGCTCGTCGACCAGGGCCTGATCGACGAGACCGAAGCGCTCCAGCGCGTCACCGGCGCCCAGCTGGCCCAGCTGATGTTCCCGCGCTTCGACGAGCACGCGAAGGTCGAGCAGGTCGGGCGCGGCATCGCCGCGTCCCCCGGTGCGGCGGTGGGCAAGGCGGTCTTCGACTCCTACACGGCCGTCAAGTGGTCCCGCTCGGGCGAGAAGGTCATCCTGGTCCGCCGTGAGACCAACCCCGACGACCTGGACGGCATGATCGCGGCCGAGGGCATCCTCACGTCGCGGGGCGGCAAGACCTCCCACGCGGCCGTCGTCGCCCGCGGCATGGGCAAGACCTGTGTGTGCGGCGCGGAGGAGCTGGAGGTCGACACCAAGCGCCGCCGTATGACGGTGCCGGGCGGTCACGTCGTCGAGGAGGGCGACGTCATCTCCATCGACGGCTCCTCCGGCAAGGTCTACCTGGGCGAGGTCCCGGTCGTGCCGTCCCCCGTGGTCGAGTACTTCGAGGGCCGCATGCACCCCGGCGCCGACGACGCCGACGAACTGGTCGAGGCGGTCCACCGCATGATGGCCTTCGCCGACCGCAAGCGCCGCCTGCGGGTGCGCGCCAACGCCGACAACGCGGAAGACGCGCTGCGCGCCCGGCGCTTCGGCGCCCAGGGCATCGGCCTGTGCCGCACGGAGCACATGTTCCTCGGTGAGCGCCGCGAGATGGTCGAGAAGCTGATCCTCGCCGACACCGAGGGAGAGCGCGAGACCGCGCTGTCCCAGCTGCTGCCCCTCCAGAAGTCGGACTTCGTGGAGCTGTTCGAGGCGATGGACGGCCTCCCGGTCACCATCCGCCTCCTCGACCCCCCGCTGCACGAGTTCCTCCCCGACATCACGGAGCTGTCGGTCCGCGTGGCCCTGGCGGAGTCCCGTCAGGAGCCCCACGAGAACGAACTCCGCCTCCTGCAGGCCGTACACCGTCTGCACGAGCAGAACCCGATGCTGGGCCTGCGCGGTGTCCGCCTCGGCCTGGTCATCCCCGGTCTCTTCACCATGCAGGTCCGCGCGATCGCGGAAGCCGCGGCGGAGCGCAAGTCCGCGAAGGGCGACCCGCGCGCCGAGATCATGATCCCGCTGGTCGGCACGGTCCAGGAGCTGGAGATCGTCCGCGAGGAGGCCGACAAGGTCATCGCGGAGGTCGAGGCCGCGACCGGTACGCAGCTGAAGCTGGCGATCGGCACGATGATCGAGCTGCCGCGGGCCGCGCTGACCGCCGGTCAGATCGCCGAGGCCGCGCAGTTCTTCTCCTTCGGCACGAACGACCTGACGCAGACGGTGTGGGGCTTCAGCCGCGACGACGTCGAGGCCAGCTTCTTCACCGCGTACCTGGAGAAGGGCATCTTCGGCGTCTCCCCGTTCGAGACGATCGACAAGGACGGCGTCGGCTCCCTGGTGAAGTCGGCGGCGGAGGCGGGCCGGCGCACCCGCCCCGACCTGAAGCTCGGCGTCTGCGGCGAGCACGGCGGTGACCCCGAGTCCGTCCACTTCTTCCACGAGGTGGGTCTGGACTACGTCTCCTGCTCCCCCTTCCGCATCCCGGTGGCCCGCCTCGAGGCGGGACGCGCGGCGACCCAGTCGGCGGGCAGCGACCACCGCTAGGCCCGCGCGGGCCACATGACCCCGGAGCCGCCGCCGGTCCCCGACCCTCACCGATCGGCGACGGCTCCGGCGCACGAAGAAGAGAGGCGGCATCCTGTGCGGGGGTGCCGCCTCTCTGTGCATCACCTGGGGAGGCTGTCAAGCTGCGTCGGCGACCAGGCAAAATGGCGATTGCTGGCATGGGGTGCCGTGGAACCCTCTCGAAGCTGTTGTGCCCTCAGTGCGCCCTCCCACGTGAGGCTGTTCCGGCCACCTGCCGTCACCAAGAGACCCTGCCCTCATTCGGCACCATCCAGGGCGTTCCCTTCGTGTGCTCAGCTTGCCGAACTGACGCGGGCTCAGCCTGGTGAACGGGGCTGTCCAGGACGGCTCGGACGCCGTGATCACACCAGCCACCACGAGATCGTCTCAAAGATCGGAGGCACGGCGCGGGGAACGGCTGGCGCTGCTGGAGCGGTTCATCGACGTGTCGACAGAGGCCGAACGCTGCGCCTGCGCCCGGCCGTCCGAGCGGGATGACACCCATACTTGGTACCTCACGACCCGGGAAATCATGGCCAGGTTCTGGGTCGCGGATCGGCTCATCCGCATCCAATTCCCCCTCCCCGTGCACGACGCCGCACATGCGCACTTCCTCGACCTCGACCGAACGGTGGGGGAAGGCTTGCCCGACGGCGAGAGCGTGCGGGACTACCTGGAGGACAACCGGCCGGCGTCTCTGGACGCGGCTCGCGCGTCATGGGGTAGCGCACCCGGAGATCTTTTGCGGGACAGCCCTTGCGAGGTGGTGCGCGATTGAGGGCTGGGCGTGCCGGCCTGGCGGTTCGGCTGATGGGTGATCACCTCTCGGCGGCGCGGTCGGAGACCAGGCCGGCCACTCCCGAAGAACACCGAAGGCATCCGGTGCAAGCTGAAACGCCTGGTCACACGGTGCATCCTCACCGAACCCGAACCAGGCCTGTTCACTCAGCCCCGCACCTGACCATCAGCCCACCCCGCCGACCAGGGCCCCTTACCCAACCCCAAGACCGAAGCAGGCATTACGTCACGTGCCGCACTCTCAGAGGCGACCGAACCGGATCAACGCTGTTGCCGCATTGCTTCCTCGACCCTTGCCCTGGTCCGCCTTATCGCCCATGGGCCGGCTATCAGGACCGTAAGAGCAACCACACCCGAACTGACCAACGTTTCGGTCCACGGTGTTCCGCTTTGCCTCCACACCACGATCGCCGACGCAGTAGTCACAGCGTCGACCCCGAGCAGGACTGCCCATAGGCGGCCCGTAGACATCGATCTATCAGACATAGGCCGTACCTTACGACGTGGTGCGTGGTAGTGATCGAGGCACTGCCCAGGCATGAAGCAGGCCGTGCGGCTTGAGTGTTGTTGTGATGCAACACCTGGGCCGCACGGCCTTGTCCAAGCGCATCTTCACCGGCCTCCAGCCGCGGCGGCTCGGCAAACTCGTCCCGGCACTCCGCCTCACCGCCTCACCACCCGGCCCACCCCACTGCCCTCTTTCGTAATCGCCGTGCATGGTTGATCGTTGGGCCGTGCATCGATGACGAACGTCAGGGGGCACGGACGATGACGATGAGCCGTAGGGGACTGCTGGCCGCGGGAGCCGGGGCAGGGGTGGGGCTGCTCGCCGCCTGTGGGTCCGACACCGGGCGCGGCGGCGGGGGTTCCGGGGCGGAGTTGTCCCAGTGGTATCACCAGTACGGCGAGGCGGGTACCGAGCAGGCCGTCGAGCGGTATGCCGCCGCCTACAAGAAGGCGCGAGTCGCAGTGCAGTGGCGGCCCGGGAACTACGACCAGCAGACCGCCGCCGCCCTGCTCACCGACTCCGGTCCGGACGTCTTCGAGGTCAACGGCCCCACACTGGACCAGATCCAGGGCGGTCAGGTCGTCGACCTCACGGAGCTGGTCAAGGACGTCGAGGGCGACTTCGACCCGGCCGTGCTCGAGCCGAAGACGTACGACAGCAGGGTCTGGGGCATCCCGCAGGCCATCGACATGCAGATGCTCTACTACCGGAAGAGCCTGCTGAAGGACGCCGGGGTCGAGCCGCCTGCCACCCTCGACGCCCTCGTGGACGCGGCCCGGAAGCTCACCGGCAGCAAGGTCAAGGGACTGTTCCTGGGAAACGACGGGGGAGCCGGTGTGCTCGGTGGTACGCCCCTGTACGCCGCCGGGCTCCAGCTCGTCACCGGGGACGGCAAGGTCGGCTTCGACGACCCCGCCGCCGCCCGCACCCTCGGCAAGCTGCACCGGCTGTACGCCGACAAGTCCCTCCTGCTCGGCGCGCCCGCCGACTGGTCGGACCCCTCCGCCTTCGTCCAGGGGCTGACCGCGATGCAGTGGTGCGGGCTGTGGGCACTGCCGCAGGTGCAGAAGGAGCTGGGGGACGACTTCGGCGTCCTTCCGTTCCCGAAGGACGGCGGCGGCCGGCCGTCCGTGCCCGTCGGGGCGTACGGCGCCGCCGTGAGCGCGCGCAGCAGGCACAAGGAGGCCGCCAAGGAGTTCGTGCGCTGGTTGTGGGTCGAACGCGCCGACCTCCAGGAGGACTTCGCGCTGTCCTACGGCTTCCACATCCCGGCCCGCGTCTCCCTCGCGAAGAAGGCCGCCAAGTTGCGGTCCGGCCCCGCCGCGGACGCCGTCCGCTTCACCACCGAGCACGGGTACGCCCAGCCGCTGCTGTGGACGCCGGCCGGCCAGACCGCCTACCAGGACGCGCTCAGCCGGATCATCAGAGGCGGGGCGAGTCCGGAGAGCGAACTGCGGGCCGTCGTACGGAAGGTGGCCGGTGAGCTCGACCGGGTGAAGAAGGCGAAGAAGACGTCGTGAGGCGCCGCGGGACCCTCTGGTTCTGGGTGTTCGTCGGGCCGTTCGCGCTCGGCCTCGCGCTGTTCACCTATGTTCCGCTGCTGTGGAGCGTGGGTCTGAGCTTCTTCGACGCCCACAACACCGTCACGCCCACGCACTTCGTCGGGCTGGACAACTACGCGGCGATGCTGGGCGACGACGCGTTCGTCGACAGCCTGAGGACCTTTGCCGTCTTCACCGCCTTCATCGTGCCGGTCACGTACGCGTGCTCGCTCTCCCTCGCCCTGATGGTGAACCGTCTGAAGCGCGCTCGGGCGTTCTTCCGGTCGGTCTTCTTCCTTCCGGCCGCGTGCAGTTACGTCGTGGCCGCGCTGGTGTGGAAGATGTCGCTGTTCAACGGGGTGCGGTTCGGGCTCGCCAACACCGTGCTGGGGTGGTTCGGCGGCGATCCGGTCGCCTGGCTGTCCACGACGGATCCGCCCTGGTACTGGCTGGTCATCGTGACCGTACGGCTGTGGCTGCAGGCCGGGTTCTACATGATCCTCTTCCTGGCCGGGCTGCAGCGGATCGACCCGGTGCTGTACGAGGCGGCCGCCGTGGACGGTGCCCGGCCCGGCTGGACGGTGCTGCGGCACATCACCCTGCCGCAGCTGCGGACCACCTCGGTCGCGGTTCTGCTGCTGCTCGTCGTCAACGCCTTCCAGGCCTTCGACGAGTTCTACAACCTGCTGTCGGACGCGCGCGGGTATCCGCCGTACGCCCGGCCGCCGCTGGTCTACCTGTACTACACCGCCCTGGGGCAGGGGCAGGACCTCGGGCTGGGCAGTGCGGGCGCGGTGATCCTCGCGCTGGTCATCGTCGTCGTCACCGTGGGGCAGGCGCGGTGGCTGCGGCTGGGGAGGACGGACGCCGATGGATGACGCGCTGGTACGGGCCGGGCGGGCGCTGCGGGTGGTGCTGCTCGTCGTGCTGGCCCTGCTCTTCCTCGTCCCCTTCTATCTGCTGGTGCGCAACGGGCTGTCGAGCGAGCGGGACATCACCTCTCCGGAATGGACCTTCTTCCCCGCGGAGCTGCGGTGGGGCAACGTCCGGGAACTGTTCGACGATCCCTCCGTCCCCTTCGCCCGTTCACTGCTCAACTCCGCGCTGATCGCCGTCGCGACCACGCTGGGCACCCTCCTGCTCGCCTCCCTCGCCGGTTACGGCCTCGCCCGTGTTCCGTACCGGCACGCGAACAAGGTCTTCTACGGCATTCTCGGCACCCTGCTGGTCCCGGCCGCCGTCACCTTCGTACCGAGCTTCGTGCTGGTGTCGTCGCTGGGCTGGATCTCGACCCTGCGCGGGCTGATCGTCCCGACGCTGTTCTCCGCCTTCGCCTGCTTCGTCTTCCGCCAGTACTTCCTGGGCTTCCCCAGGGAGCTGGAGGACGCGGCGCAGGTCGACGGGCTCGGGTACTGGCGGACGTACTGGCTGGTCGTGGTGCCGAACGCGCGGCCGGTGTTCGCCGCCGTCGGGACGATCGTGTTCCTCGGCGCGTGGAACTCCTTCCTGTGGCCGCTGGTCATCGGGCAGGACCGGAGCGCCTGGACGGTGCAGGTGGCGCTGTCGTCCTTCACCACGTCCCAGGTCGTGCGGCTGCACGAGCTGTTCGTCGCCGCGGCTGTGTCGATCCTGCCGCTGCTGCTGGTGTTCCTCTGCTTCCAGCGGTGGATCGTGGCGGGGGTGGAGCGGTCCGGGATCGACTGAGCGTGGTCAGGCCGTGGAGCCGCCGTCCACCACCAGGTCGGTGCCGACCACCGAGGCCGCGTCGTCCGAGGCCAGGTAGAGCACGGCGGCGGCGACCTCCTCGACGGTGCAGACCCGGCCGAGCGGAACCTCGGCGCGCATCCGGGCGGCCCGGCCGGCCTCGGTCTCGCCGGGCTTGTAGGACATGTCCGTGGCGGTGGGGCCGGGGCTGACGGCGTTGATGCGCACACCGTCGGCGATGTGGTCCAGGGCGGCGCTGCGGCTGAGCACCGACACGGCCGCCTTGGTGACGGCGTAGCCGGTGGTGCCGGGCAGCCGGCTGTGCACGCCGATCCGGGAGGCGATGTTCACGACGGCGCCGCCGTCCGGCTGCGTCCGCATCTGGGCGACCTCGGCCTGGAGGGCGAGCAGGACGCCGGTGACGTTGATGTCCAGCATGCGGCGCCAGTCCTCCTCGGCCAGGTCGGCCGCGGCCTGCCCACGGCCCTCCAGGACGCCGGCGTTGTTCACCGCCACGTCGAGGGAGCCGAACCGGTCCACCGCGGCGGCCACCAGGGCCCGCAGGTCGTCGGCGCTGGTCACGTCCGCGGTGACGGCGAGCACCTTGCCGCCCGCCCGCTCGATGAACGCCGCCGTCTCCTCCAGCGGCTCCCTGCGGCGCCCGGCGACGACGACGTCGGCGCCTTCGCGGGCGAAGGCGAGCGCGATGCCGCGGCCGATGCCGGTGCCGGCCCCGGTGACGAGGGCCGTGCGGCCGGTGAAGCGATGCGTCATGGTGATCCCCCTTTTCCTCGACCGATCTTTCTTGACTGATCGGTTCAGTATGCGGTGCCAAAAAAGGCGCTGCCGACCGTGTGTCTCAGTCGAGCAGCGCCAGGGCCTGCTCCGCCGCGTCCCGCACCCTGGCCGGGTCCGCGGCGGCCTTGCCGACCACCCGCAGGCCCTGCATCAGGACGAGCAGCATACGGGCGAGGGCGAGCGGATCGCGGTCCCGGGACAGCTCGCCCTGCGCCTGGGCGCGGACCAGTGCGGAGTGCAGCAGGGTCTCCAGGCCGTCCCAGCTCTGCCGCACCCGGCCGGCCGAGGCGGCGTCGTGCGGGGCCAGTTCGACGGCCGTGTTGGTGACCAGGCAGCCCTGCTCCCGGGAGGCGTCCGCCGCGGCCTCGGCGGCGAACCGCCGGACCAGTCGGCGGACGGCCGGCAGCACCGGACCCGGCGGGGACAGCTCCCGGGTCAGCAGCGGGTTCTGGGCCTGCCCGTACCGGTCCAGCGCCTTCAGGTACAGCTCGTGCTTGCTGCCGAAGGTCGCGTACAGGCTCGCCCGGCCGATTCCCAGGTGCTCGACCAGATCGGCCACCGAGGTCGCCTCGTAGCCGCGCCGCCAGAACAGCTCGAGGGCGGACTGCAGCGCGGCGTCCGGATCGAACTCCCTGCTCCTGGCCACGTGCCGCAGACTAGATTTTCCGGAACGATCGGTCAAGTGAATCGGGGAGAATTCAGGCCGCGCGCACCTCGTACGCCGTCACCCGTACCTCCCCGTCGTCCAGGCACTCCCCGCTGACCAGGTCGAAGCGCTGCTTCAGCAGGGGCGAGGCGACGAACGGGCGGCCGACGTGGGTGCCGGTCAGGCCGCGGGAGAGGACGGCCGCGCCGGTGAACGGGTCGCGGTTGTCGATGGCGTACAGGCGGTCGGCGCGGTCCCGGAAGAGGGCCACCTGGCGGCCGTCCGGCAGCAGGGCGGCCACCCCGCGGCCCGGGGTGAGCACGCTGAGGTCGCAGGCGGTGAACCAGTCGTCCTCCAGCCGGAGCTGGACCTTCAGATCGGTGGTCTCCAGAGCCAGGGTCATCGCTGGGCGCTTCCTTCCAGGACGTCGTCGGCGGGCCGCAGGCCGATGGACAGCAGCGGCAGGTCGGGCTTGATCTGGTCGCGCTCGGGGACGAAGGCGACCACGGGGTCCGGGGTGTCCGGGGCGTTCACGAAGGACACGAACCGGGCGAGCTTCTCCGGGTCGTCGATGGTCTGCGCCCACTCGTCGCGGTAGTGGGCGACATGTGCCCGCATCAGCCGTTCCAGCTCGTCGCAGATGCCGAGCGAGTCGTGCACCACCACGTCCCGTACGTGGTCCAGGCCGCCGGGGATGCGCTCCAGCCACACGCTGGTGCGCTCCAGGCGGTCGGCGGTGCGGATGTAGAACATCAGGAACCGGTCGATCAGGCGGACCAGTTCCGCGTCGGACAGGTCCTGGGCGAGCAGGTCCGCGTGGCGTGGGGTGGCGCCGCCGTTGCCCCCGACGTACAGGTTCCAGCCGCCGGCCGTGGCGATCACGCCGAAGTCCTTCGACTGGGCCTCGGCGCACTCGCGCTGACAGCCGGACACCGCCGACTTCAGCTTGTGCGGCGACCTCAGGCCCCGGTAGCGCAGCTCCAGGTCGATCGCCATGCGGACCGAGTCCTGCACGCCGTAGCGGCACCAGGTGGAGCCGACGCAGGACTTCACCGTGCGCAGCGCCTTGCCGTAGGCGTGCCCGGACTCGAAGCCGGCGTCCACCAGCCGGGTCCAGATCAACGGCAGTTGCTCGACCCGGGCGCCGAACATGTCGATCCGCTGGCCGCCGGTGATCTTCGTGTAGAGGCCGAAGTCCCGCGCGATCTCACCGATCACGATCAGTTTCTCGGGCGCGATCTCGCCGCCGGGGATGCGCGGCACGACCGAGTACGAGCCGTTCTTCTGCAGGTTGGCCAGGAAGTGGTCGTTGGTGTCCTGAAGGGCCGCCTGCTCGCCGTCCAGGACATGGCCGCTCGCGCCGATCGCCGGGGCGAGGGAGGCGATGATCGAGCCGACCGCGGGCTTGCAGACCTCGCAGCCGTCCCCGCCCCGGGCGCCGTCACGGCCGTAGCGGTCCAGCAGGTCCTGGTACGACGTGATGCGCAGGGCGAGGACGATCTCGTACAGCTCCTCGCGGGTGCGGGCGAAACAGCCGCACAGGCCCTTGTCGACCTCGATGCCGGACGCCTCCAGCTCGGCGTCGACGAGCTGGCCGAGCACCTTGACGCAGGAGCCGCAGCCGGTGCCGGCCTTGGTGCACTTCTTCACCTCGGGCACGGTGGAGCACTTGTGCGCGGTCACCGCCGCGCGGATCGTGCCCTTGCTGACGTTGTGGCAGGAGCAGATGATCGCCTCGTCCGGCAGCGCGGACGGGCCGAGCCGGGCCCCCGAGTCGGCTCCGGCGGGCAGGACGAGCGACTCGGGGGAGACGGGGGGCACCGAGCCGGTCAGTGCGCGCAGGGTGCCGTAGGCCTCCGCGTCGCCGACCAGGATGCCGCCGAGGAGCGTGCCGTCCGGGCCGATGACCAGCTTCTTGTACAGGCCGGCGCGGGAGTCGGAGTAGACGACGTCGAGGCAGTCCTCGGTGGTGCCGTGCGCGTCACCGAAGGAGGCCACGTCCACGCCGAGCAGCTTCAGCTTGGTGGACAGGTCGGCGCCGGTGAAGGACGCCTCGTCGGCGGCGATGGTGGCCGCGGCCGTCTCCGCCTGCTCGTAGCCGGGCGCCACCAGGCCGTACACCCGGCCGTCCGCGGCCAGCGCGCACTCGCCGATCGCGAAGACGTGCGGGTCGCCGACCGTACGGCACTGCTCGTCGACCGTGATGCCGCCGCGCTCGCCGACCGCCAGGCCGCAGTCGCGGGCCAGCTGGTCGCGGGGGCGGACGCCGGCGCTGAACACCACCATGTCCGTGGCGAGTTCGGAACCGTCGGACAGTTTCATGCCGGTGACCGCGCCCGCCGCGTCCGTCACGATCTCCTGTGTGCCCACACCGGTGTGCACGGTCAGGCCCATGCCCTCGATGGTCCGCAGCAGCGTCGCGCCGCCGCCCTCGTCGACCTGCACCGGCATCAGGCGCGGCGCGAACTCCACGATGTGCGCGGCCAGTCCGAGGCCGTTCAGCGCCCCGGCCGCCTCCAGGCCGAGCAGTCCGCCGCCGACCACCGCGCCGGTCGTCGCCCGCGTCTTCGCGTACTCCTCGATGGCGAGCAGGTCCTCGATGGTGCGGTAGACGAAACAGCCGGTCGCGTCCTTGTTCGGCACCGGCGGCACGAACGGGTAGGAGCCGGTGGCCAGCACGAGCGTGTCGTACCCGAAGACCTGGCCGGACCTGGCCGTGACCGTCCTCGCCTCGCGGTCGATCGTCTCCGCCGGGTCGCCGACGTGGAGCTCGATGCCGTGGTCCTTGATGAACCCCATGTCGGTCAGGGAGAGTTCCTCGGCGGTCCTGCCCGAGAAGTACGAGGTGAGGGCGACGCGGTCGTAGGCCGGTCGCGGTTCCTCGCACAGCACGACCACGCGGTGCGTGGCGGTCAGGCCGCGCTCGGCCAGCGCTTCGAGGAAGCGCTGGCCGACCATGCCGTGGCCGACGAGCACGATCGTGGGGGTCGCCCCCGGGGCGGTGGTCATCAGGAGCCTCCGTCATTGGTGAGCAGGTGGAGCAGGGGGCCGCCGTCGGAGGGGAGCGGCTCCGCTCCCTCCCAGGCGCGGGCGAGCGCGCCGACGGTGCCGAGTTCGCCGACGAGGACCCCGCCGACCAGGCGGTCGTCGCGGACGACGACCTTGCGGTAGGTGCCGCGGGTGGCGTCGGCGAGCCGTACGACGTCGTCGCCGGGGCGCGCCTCGGTCTCGCCGAACGCGGCCAGGTCGAAGGGGGAGCCCGGGCCGGTGAGGGTCAGCCGGGTCAGGGAACGGGTGCCGCAGTAGCGGGCACCGGGGTTGCCCGCGAGCAGCTCGGCGAGTGCGTCGGCCTGTTCGACGGCGGGCGCGGCCAGGCCGTAGACCGTGCCGTCGTGCTGGACGCAGTCGCCCACGGCGTGGATGTGCGGGTCGGAGGTGCGCAGTGCGTCGTCGACGAGGATGCCCCGGTGGACGCCGAGTCCGGCCTGTTCGGCGAGTCCGGTGCGCGGGTGCACCCCGCAGGCGAGTACGACGAGGTCGGCGTCCAGGGCGTATCCGTCGGCCATCTCCACCGAGCGCACCGCGCCCGCGACGCAGCGCACGTCCCGCACCCGGCACTCGGTGTGCACCTCGACGCCCAGGTCGGTGAGGTGCCGCAGCACCAGCCGGGAGGCGTCCGGGTCGAGCTGGCGTTCCATGATCCGCTCGGCCTGCTGGGCGAGGACCACCTGGGCGCCGCGCACGGCGAGCGCGCGGGCGGCCGAGACGCCGAGCAGCCCGCCCCCGACGACGACCGCGCGCACACCCGGCCGGACCGCCTCGGCCAGTCCCAGGCAGTCGTCCATCGTGCGGAAGGCGTGGACGCCCTCGGGGAGTTGGTGGTCGGCGGTGAACAGGCCGCGCAGCGGCGGCAGCACCGGATTGGACCCGGTGGCCAGCACCAGCGTGTCGTACGCGATCGACGAGCCGTCGGCGCACCCGACGGTCCGGGCGGCCCGGTCGATGCCGGTGACCCGGGCCCGCAGCAGGCCCTCGGGGGCGGGCAGAGCGATCACCTCGGGGGCGTACCGGCCGGCCAGCACCTCGGCGAGCAGTACGCGGTTGTACGGCGGGTGCTCCTCCTCGCCGACGAGCAGCGCGGGCGTGCCCAGCTCGCCGAGCCGCCGGGCGAGCCGTACGCCCGCCAGGCCGGCGCCGATCACCACCACACGCGTATTCGAGGTCATGCCCTTGAGCGTGCGGTCCCGGCGTTACCCGGCCGCATCACGCCTGTTTCCCGTGGGGAACGCTGCCCTCAGCGGGGACGCACGCAGGGTGTGAGGGGTCCGTGCGGGCGCCGGGAGGGGCTGTGAGGGGCGCGGGGTGTCACCGGCCCCCGGTCAGGTGCGCGAACACCACGACGTTGCCCAGATAGCCCGCGGTCTTCGAGTAGCCGCCGCCGCAGGTGATGACGCGGAGTTCGGGGCGGGGTGCCGCGCCGTACACCTTGTGGTCGGGGAAGTTGTTCGCCGCGTACACCTCCACCGCGTCCACGGTGAACACGGCCACGCTGCCGTCCTTGCGGTCCACCTCGATGCGGGCGCCCCGCTTGAGTGCGCCGAGGTCGTAGAAGACGGCGGGACCCTCGGCGTTGTCGACATGGCCGGCGACGATCGCGGTGCCCGTCTCGCCGGGAATGGTGCCGGCCTCGTACCAGCCGGCCAGGTTCTTGTTCCGGGCGGGCGGCACGTCCAGGCTGCCGGAACGGGTGAGGGCCAGGCCCATCAGCGGTGCGTCGACGTGGATCGCGGGTATGCGGATGCGGGTCGGCAGGGACGGGGCGAGGGCGGGCGCCGCGAGCCGCTCGTCACCCGGATCCGGCCGGCCCTCGACGGCGGCCGGCTGCGGCGGCGCGTGCGTCCCGGCGCCGCAGCCGAGGAGCCACACCCCGGAGCCCAGGGCCACGACGGTGACCGCGGCTATCGCCGTGTCGCCGAGCCTGTCCCGGCTGGTTCTGCTGTGCATACGCACCCTCTCCCGGAGGCGGGCCCCCGACGACCGCGGGCGGCCCCTTTTCGGCCCCCGTCCCCCTCCGGGCCACGAGGGGCATCGGGCCCGGAGGGGGCGGGACGTGCGGTACCGGCGGACGGACAGCGGAGGGTGTCCGTCAGATCCCGTCGCCTCTCGCCCGGCGATGCAGGAGCCAGGTACCGCCCGCGGCGGCGACGGCCAGCGCCGCCACACCCGCCGCGGTCTGCACGGGGTCGGGACCGAGCGCGCCGCCGACCCCCGTCTTCATGCTTCCTCGCGGCTGCACTTCGTGCGTCGCGCTCAACGCCGTCGCGCTCAACGCCACCACCAGGTCGCCCGTCACCTGCCGGTCGCCCTCGGCGCACTTGGCGACGATCTCGTACGTCCCCGGCTGTGCGCTCTCCGGCACCTGGAACTGGCCGATCGCCTCGCCCTTGTGCGCGCTGGGCGCCAGGGTGAAGGTGCCGGCGCCGACCGCGGTCGCGTCCCCGGCCGCCGAGCCCTTGTCGCCGCACGCGGCGGTGTTCACCGTGACCTGGCCGCCGGGCGCCACGGTGGAGGGGTACACGTCGAGCCTGCCGGTGCCGGCCCAGGCGGGTGCCGCGGCCACCACGACGAGCGCGGTACCGGTCAGCAGACGGGCTGTGCGTCGCATGGTGCTCCCCAGGGCCTCACGTCTCTCGGTGCGTTCGTTACCGAGGAAAGCCGCAGTCCGGACGATCCGCTTGCCGAGAGCTCGTCAGGAATGCGGTGAACGGGTGGCGGCCCCTGGCCCCACACGGCCCAGCCTTCGGCGCATCGGGGCAGGTCAGCGGGTGGGCGCGGTACTCCGGAAGGGAACAGTATGAAAAGAACACGAATGGAGCGGCGCTCGGCGTCGCACGGGTGAGGGCACCTCGGTGCCCGCCGGGGCCGACGGTGTTCCTGCGCCGGTCCCTCGCCGCTGGGGGGCGAGGGACCGGCCGGGCCCCGGGACCGTCAGTTCACGTTGACGGCGCTCCAGGCCGCCGCCACCGCGTTGTACTCCGTGCTGCCCGCGCCGTAGAGGTCCTTGGCGGCGTTCAGGGTCGCCGTCCGGGCCCCCGCGTAGTTCGTCGAGGAGGTCATGTAGACCGTCAGTGCCCGGTACCAGATCTTGCCGACCTTGTCCCGGCCGATGCCGGTGACCGTGGAGCCGTTGTACGTGGGCGAGTCGTAGCTGACGCCGTTGATGGTCTTCGCGCCGCTGCCCTCCGCCAGCAGATAGGCGAAGTGGTTGGCGACGCCGGAGGAGTAGTGGACGTCCAGATTGCCGACCGAACTGCTCCAGTAGTCCGCCGAGTTGCCGTCCTTGGACGGCTTGTCCATGTAGCGCAGGGCGGTGTGGCCGAAGCCGGACTTCACGATCTTCTCGCCGATGAGGTAGTCACCGGGGTCGGACGGGTTGTTCGCGTACCACTCCACCATCGTGCCGAGGATGTCCGAGGTGGCCTCGTTGAGGCCCCCGGACTCGCCGGAGTAGGTCAGCGCGGCCGTCTTGGAGGTGACCCCGTGGGTCATCTCGTGCCCGGCGACATCGAGGGCGACCAGCGGCCCGAAGGTGGTGCCGTCACCGTCGCCGTAGGTCATGCAGAAGCAACTGTCGTCCCAGAAGGCGTTGTTGTAGTTGCTGCCGTAGTGGACGCGGTTGTACGAGCCCTTGCCGTCGCCCGCGATGCCGCTGCGCCCCTGGACGTTCTTGTAGTAGTCCCAGGTCATGTTGGTGCCGTACTGGGCGTCGACGGCGGCCGAGGCGCGGTCGGAGGTGGTGCCGGTGCCCCAGTGGTTGTCGGCGTCCGTGAACAGGTCCGCGGGGGCCCGGCTGAAGCAGATGCCGAAGAAGCACAGGTCGGTCTTGCCCTCGGCGTCACCGGTGTAGGTGTTCCCGCGCGTCGGGTCCTTGAGCTGGTACGACGAGCCCGACTGGGTCGTCTCCAGCGGCACCGTCCCGCTGTACAGGGACTTGCCGTCACCGGCGGCGGTCTCGATGCTGTCCCAGGCGTCGATCTGCCGGCCGGTCCGGGCGTCGGTCAGCACGGTGCGGGCGACCGGGTTGCCGAGCGAGTCCAGGCCGACCGCGTTGGTGCGCCAGGCGAGCTTCGGGGTGCCGTGCAGGGCGTCGACGATCAGCTCGGGCCTGGCCTTGACCTGCTTCAGCGCGTTGCCGAGGTTGACCGCGCGCAGGGCGTTCACGGCCAGGTCGGCGGCCTTGGCGGCCGGGACGTCCGGCAGGACCGCGCCGAGGGATATCGTCCCGCGGGTGGCCCGGTTGGCGCTGCGGTAGGCGCCGTCCGGGGCCAGGTGGACCACGAAGTCGCCGCCCAGCACGGGCAGGCCGTGGTAGGTGCGGTCGTAGCGGACGTGCTGGGTGCCGTTCCCGTCCACGATCACGTCGCGGACGCTGGTCTTCTCGGCGGAGGTGAGGCCCAGGCTCGCCGCGTGGGCCAGGAGCGCCGACGCGGCGTTCTGGACCGCGGTGGACCGGGTCGGTCTCGGGTCGGCGTGGGCGGCGGGGGAGAGGGCCACGGTCAGCAGGGTCGCGGTGGTCAGGGCGACGCCGGTGGTGGTGGTGAGACGACGGGATCCTCGGACGTGCTGGCGTATCCGGCTCATCGGTCTCCTCGGGGAAGCGCCCGTCTGGGTGTGGGGGCGGCGCTGATGTCCTCAGAGATTTAAGGGGCCATGACATGTCATGTCCATAGTCCCTTCATGGAGATGTGTGAGGAGCCGAAGGGGGTACAGAATCGTTTCCGTGATCGCTTCCGAGCCCGGGACCGCGCTGCCCTTCTTCGTCTACGGCACTCTCCGCCCCGGCGAGGTCAACCACGACCTGTTCCTGCGCGGGCGCACCGCGTCGGAGGAACCGGCCCGGCTGCCCGGCGCGGCGCTCTACGACGGCCCCGGCTACCCCTACGCCGTGGAGCGGCCGGGCGGCGGGATCCGCGGCGAACTGATCACCGCCCGGTCGGAGACGTACGCCGGGCTGCTCGCCACCCTGGACCGGCTGGAGGAGTACGCGCCGGGCGACCCCGGCAACCTCTACGAACGCGTCGTCCGCGACGTCGTACGCACCGCCGACGGCACCCCCGTGCGGGCCTGGGTCTATCTGGCCGCCCCACGGGTCGCCGCCGGCCTGCGGACGCGCGGGAACCCGATCGCGGACGGCGACTGGCTCTCCCGCCGCTGAGTCAGCCCAGCAGCGCCGGCCCCTCCGGCACGTCGATCCCGAACTCCTCCGTCACCACGCGCCGCGCCTCCGCCTCGTCCGTCAGCTCGCGCTCGGTCACCGTGCCGTCGGCGCGGGTCTCGGTCAACCGGGCACCGTCCAGGCCGAGATGACGCTCCGTGGTGGTGCGCTGCAGCAGGGGGCGGCGGGTGAACGGAGAACGCGGGCTGGTGCCGACGTACCAGTTGAACACCTCCAGGTCCGAGGCGGCGAACGGCTCCAGCGTGAAGGCGTACTGACCGGCCCACTCCCGCGCCCGGCGGTCGTACGCCTGCAACTCCCACAAGGGCAGCGGGCCTTCGTGCGGCAGCACCACCAGCCGGTGCCGCCGGCCGCCGCCCTCGAACCTGGTGCCGGTCACCAGCGGCACCGGCAGCAGCAGCGCGCCCGGCGCACCGAACCCGACGTCCGCGAGATACGGCTCCGGCTCGCCCGGCACCGCGACCCGCAGCATCGCATGGGTGCGCGGCCGGCTCTCGGGCGTCCGCGCACCCACCACCACCCGCCCGGCCAGCTGTGTCACCTCGAACCCCAGCGCCCCGAGCGCCAGGCCGAGCAGGGAGTTGTGCTCGTAGCAGTAACCGCCGCGCCGGCCGTGCACCATCTTGGCCACCAGATCCGCCGGGGCGAGCGACGGGACCCGGCCGGAGAGGGCGTCCAGATTCTCGAAGGGCAGGGACAGGGAGTGCGCCAGATGCACACCCCGCAGCGTCTCCAGGCCGGCCCGCCGGCCGCCCTGCCATCCGATGCGGTCCAGATAGGCGTCGAGGCCGATGTCCGCGAAGTCTGCCATTCCCCGAACCTACGCCCGCCTGCCGCTGCCCGCCGCGGTCCACGGACCGGTCCCCGCTACGGCCGTGGTCCTACGACCTCCACCCGCACCGCGCACGACTTGAACTCCGGCATCCGGGACGTCGGGTCGAGGGCCGGGTTGGTGAGGGTGTTGGCGCGGCCCTCGCCCGGCCAGTGGAACGGCATGAAGACGGTGTCGGGGCGGATGGCCGGGGTGATGCGGGCCGGCGCCACCGCGCGGCCGCGCCGGGAGACCACGCTGACCGGGTCGCCCTCGGCCGCGCCGATGCGGGCCGCGAGCCGTGGGTGCAGCTCCACGAACGGACCGGGTGCGGCGGCGTTCAGCTCGGCGACCCGTCGTGTCTGCGCCCCCGACTGGTACTGGGACACGACCCGGCCGGTGGTCAGCAGCAACGGGTACTCGGCGTCGGGCTCCTCCGCCGTCGGCCGGTGGGTCACGGCGACGAACCGGGCCCGCCCGTCCGGGGTGGCGAAACGGTCCAGGAAGAGGCGGGGGGTGCCGGGGTGCACGGGGGGTTTTGCGGCGGAGCGGGTGACCGCGTCCGCCTGGGGGTGTGCGGCGGTCATGGTCCCGGGAGTCTCGGTGGCCCCCGCCGCCGGGCGCGGGGCGGACCCGGCGCCGGGGCGTGGCGCCGCCTCCGCGTCGCGCGGCGCGGCAGGGCCGGTGCCGCCGGGCGAGCCGCCCGGGCCGGAGCCGGTCCCCCGGGAGCGGTCGGTGTCCGGGCACGGCCAGAACACCCCGTCCTCCTCCGCCAGCCGCCGGTACGTGATGCCGGAGTAGTCCGCCGGACCGCCGGCGCTCGCCCGGCGCAGTTCCTCGAAGACCTCCTCCGGGTCGGCCGGAAAGCCCTTCTCCACGCCGAGCCGCGCCGCCAGTTCGCGCAGCACGTACAGGTCGCTGCGGACACCGGGCGGCGGGGCGATCGCCCGGCGGCGCAGCAGGACCCTGCCCTCCAGGCTGGTCGTCGTACCCGTCTCCTCCGCCCACTGGGTGACCGGCAGCACGACGTCCGCCAGCTCCGCCGTCTCGGAGAGGACGACGTCGGCCACGGCCAGGAAGTCCAGCGAGCGCAGCCGTTCCTCGACGTGCGCCGCGCGCGGCGCCGACACCACCGGGTTGGAGCCCATCAGCAGCAGCGCCCGGACGTCCGTGCCGAGCGCGTCGAGGAGTTCGTACGCGCTGCGTCCGGGGCCGGGCAGGCTGTCCGGGTCCACGCCCCACACCGCGGCCACGTGCCGCCGCGCCTCGGGGTCGTCGAGCTTGCGGTAGCCGGGCAGCTGGTCCGCCTTCTGGCCGTGTTCGCGTCCACCCTGTCCGTTGCCCTGCCCGGTCAGACAGCCGTACCCCGACAGCGGGCGGCCCGCGCGGCCGGTCGCCAGGCACAGGTTGATCCATGCGCCCACCGTGTCCGTCCCCTTGGACTGCTGCTCCGGACCGCGCGCGGTGAGCACCATCGCCGCCTCCGGCTCGCAGAACAGCCGTACCGCCTCCCGGAGTCGGGGAACGGGCACCCCCGTGATCCGTTCCACCTGCTCCGGCCAGTGCGCCATCACCGCGGCCCGGGCCTCCTCCCAGCCCGTCGTGCGCTCCCGGATGTACTCCTCGTCCGTCC
This sequence comes from Streptomyces sp. NPDC046759, assembly GCF_040645475.1. NCBI lineage: Bacteria > Bacillati > Actinomycetota > Actinomycetes > Kitasatosporales > Streptomycetaceae > Streptomyces > Streptomyces sp. NPDC046759. The sequence goes on from NZ_JBEYYJ010000005.1 coordinate 145,886, forward strand.
GCCCCTCGGCCACCACCAGGTGCAACAGGCCCAGCGCCAGCGCCAGATCGGTGCCCGGGCGCGGCGCCAGATGCAGGTCGGCCTGCTCGGCCGTCCGGGTCCGGCGCGGGTCCACCACGATCAATGTGCCGCCGTTCTCCCGCAGTTCGGTGAAGAAACGCAAGGACGGCGGCATGGTCTCGGCGAGGTTGGAGCCCACGAGGATCACACACCCGGTCCGCGGGATGTCCTGAAGCGGGAAAGGCAGGCCCCGGTCGAGACCGAACGCCTTCGTGCCGGCCGCCGCGGCCGACGACATGCAGAACCGGCCGTTGTAGTCGATCTGCGAGGTGCCGAGCGCCACCCGCGCGAACTTCCCCAGCGCGTACGCCTTCTCGTTGGTGAGCCCGCCCCCGCCGAACACACCTGTCGCGTCGGCGCCGTACTCCTGACGGGTGCGCCCGAGCCGCTCGGCGATCCGGTCCAGCGCCTCGGCCCAGCCCGCCTCGACCAGCCGGCCACCGGAGCGCACCAGCGGCGAGGACAGCCGCACCCCGGGCGCCAGCACCTGGGCGGCCGTACGGCCCTTGCCGCACAGCGCACCCCGGTTCACCGGGAAGTCCGCCCGTTCGGACACCTCGACGCCCCCCTCCGGCAGGGGCGTGATGTTCATCCCGCACTGCAGGGCGCAGTACGGGCAGTGGGTGGGCGTCGAGGTGTCCGTTTCCATGCCGCCAGCGTGCGGCGAGCGTGTTACGGCCCCGACCGCCTCCGGTTACGCGCCCGGCACGGCGACCTCCCCGCCGGACCGGAGGCGGCGTGAGGTGCCGGTCGCCCTTCCTACTGCCGGCTCAGCGAGCGGCTGACGCCCGCCGCGATCGTCGTCGCCAGCACCCAGCCGGTGACGATCAGCACGTACGACAGCCACTGGTACCACCCGTCCGGCGCGTACGCCCCCTCCTGGCCGAAGTCGATGATCGGCAGCAGCAGGTCGAGGGTGTAGAAGAGCGGGTTGAACGCGGGCGCCTCGGAGGGCTTGAGAGCGGGCGGACGGTGCAGGGCGAAGGCCAGCGTGCCGGTGCACAGCAGGAGCAGCAACCAGCCCGCGGCCCGCATCGGACGGAAGCCGTAGCCGACGGCCGCGTCCTGCAGGCAGCCCCACACCCGGGCGTAGGCGGGCAGGGTGCGGCGGTGCCGGCGGAGCTTGGCCAGCTGCACGGTGCGCGCGGCGGCGTCGTCGCCCACCGTGCGGTATGCCGTGGTCAACTGCTCGTACGGATAGGGGAGATAACTCTCCTGCTCGCGTTCCAGCAGCGCAAGACGCTGCTCGGCCGGCAGGTGCGGGGCCAGGACGCGGTAGCTGAGCCCGTCGATCTGCACCTGCTCGGGCCACACCTCGGGCGGCACGTGCAGCAGGTCGAGCTGGGCGCGGCGCAGATTCACGGAACCCTCGATCGGCGCGGCCTCCCGCAGCCACAGCTCGCCGATCACACTGCTGCTGGCACGCAGGGCCTGGCCGCCCGGGTTCGACAGACGGGCGTGGGCGAGGTTGAGCTGGCGGGGAATCCGGGCACCGCCCAGATTGACCCGGCCACGGGTGCGCAGCCGCATGGCGTGCAGGTCGGTGCCGACCGTCAGGACCTCTGCGTGCAGAGCCGTCTCTCCGGGGGCGTTCAGTTCCGCGTCGTTGAGGTTCACCTGGTTGCGGACGACCGCTCCGTTCAGGTGCACCTTGCCGTGCGCGACCAGCCCGGGGGCCCACACGTCCGTGGCCACCTCGGCGTGGTTGAGCTGGAGCACCGGCTCCTCGGGGACCTCGCCGGGCCTTCCGAGCCGCGCACCGTTCACGAAGAGCGCTCCGGACAGCCTCGCCCCCTGGAGCCGTACCGGACCCGTGATCCGGCAGCAGGTGAGCCGCACCACCCCTTCGGCGCGCAGATTCCCGGCCGTCAGGCCCGGCAGCACCGAGTCGCTCAGGACCAGGGCGACGACCTGTGCCGCGTACAGCCGGGGCGCCTGATCGAAGTGGCAGGAACGCAGCCGGACCGGATGGCCGACCGTGCCGTGATCGAGGTCCAGCCGCCCGGTGATCCGCGCGCCCGTCACCTTCAGACCGGCGATCCGGCCCTCCCCGACCGGGCCGTCCAGCAGCAGTTCCCGCAGCACCTGCGCCCGTAGCGTCCGCCGCGGACCCCATGAGGCGCCCTGCGCGGTGTCCTCGTCGTCGCTCTCCCGGAAGTCGACGCCCTCGCCGAGCGGGAAGGCCTCCCGGACGCGGCGCTCGGCGGGCGTCAGATCTGTGACGTCCATGCTCAGTCCCGCGCCTGAGCCAGGGCCTCGCTGACCCCGTGCTCCTTCGGCCCGAGGAACATCGGATCGGGGCGGAACACCGCGTCCAGCACCGCCTTGCCCGCCGCGAACACCTCGCGCGTCCCGCCGTAGTACCAGGTCGCGTCGTGCTCGGCGTCCACCCCGACGCCGTACGAGTCCACCCCCGCCGCCTCGCACAGCGCCACCGCCCGCCGGATGTGGAAGCCCTGGCTGATCAGCACGGCCCGGTCCACGCCGAAGATCTTCTTGGCCCGTACACAGGAGTCCCAGGTGTCGAACCCCGCGTAGTCGCTGACGATCCGCTTGCCCGGCACGCCGTGCCTGCTGAGATAGGCGCGCATGGCGTCGGGCTCGTCGTAGTCCTTGCGGCTGTTGTCCCCGGTGACCAGGACGACGTCGACCCGGCCCGCCCGGTACAGCTTCGCCGCCGCGTCCAGCCGGTGCGCGAGGTACGGCGACGGCTCCCCGTTCCACAGCCCCGCCCCGAACACCACGGCGACCTGCGCCCGCGGAGCGTTCGCCGTCGTGCGCAGCCGCTCCGCCGTGGACACGTACAGCCAGGTCATCGGCAGCAGCGCCAGCACACATCCGGCCATCACGGCCTGCACCAGCCGCCGCCGGCCCCTACGGGTGCGCGGCAGCCGCGGTCGACGGATCTTCATAAGGCCCCCCAGGGATCTGCTGTCGACCTTGGAGGACGCCACCGGCACCGATCCGGTTCGCCTCACATCGCGCATCCGTACGACGTGAAGCGGCGGAAAACGCTCGTGACGGACCGGCAACGGCCGCGCAACGTGACGCCGTCAGGATCCTTTCATGACGGCGTCGCACCTTCCCCCCTCCGAGTTCCCCGTCCACCTCGACAGCACGGCGCACCTCATGGACAGCATCAGCAGCCGGCTCGCCGGGCAGCTCCGGCTCGTCTCCCCGCTCCGGCACCGCCGCGCGGTACCGCCGGCCCTCGTCCTGGTCGCCCACGGCAGCCGCGACCCGCGCGCCCTGGAGACCGTACGGGCCCTGGCGGACCGGGTACGCGAACTGCGCCCCGCCGTCCCCGTCCGCCTGGGCCACATCGAGCTGAACGAGCCCCTGCTGCCGGACGCCCTCGCCGCCCTCGGCGGCGGTCCCGCCGTGCTGGTCCCGCTGCTCCTCTCCCGCGGCTACCACGTCCGGCAGGACATCCCCGGTGCGGCCGCCGCCGCACCGGCCCGCACCCGCGTGGCCGCCCCGCTCGGCCCGCACCCCCTGCTCGTGGAGACCCTGTACGACCGCCTGCTGGAGGCCGGCTGGCCGCCGGTCATGGACGGGTCGACGCGCCGCTCGAGCGCGGTCGTCCTGGCCGCGGCCGGCTCCCGCGACCCCGACTCGGCCACCGACACCCGCCGCACGGCCCGCCTCCTGGCGGACCGGCTCGGCGTGCCGGTCGTACCGGCCTATGCCTCCGCGGCGAACCCGACCGTCCCGACGGCGGTACGGGCTCTTGCCGCGAGGGGCCGGCACCGGGTGGCGATCGCGTCGTACTTCACGGCGCCGGGACGCTTCGCGGCCCAGTGCGCACAGGCGGCACCGTGGGTGGCAGCGGCACCCTTGGGGGCCCACCCGGCGATGGCCCGCCTGATCCTCCACCGGTACGACCAGGCACGGGTGACGGCGGGTGCGGAACTGGCGTCGGCCTGAGGTGAGGGGCGGCGAGAACTCCCCCAGGGGCGCACGGCTGTGCCGACGTGCGGCTCCGCCGCGTGGGCGCGACGAACCACGATGCACGCGCACCCGCCCGAAAGCCGATCTCGGCGGACGAGCGGGCATACTGTCGAAGAATGGAAGGCACCGCACTCAGCTATGACCCGGCTGCGATGGAGCGCTGGGCCGCGGAACCGGACAAACGTCCCGGCCGCACTGCCTTCCAGCGCGACCGCGCCCGCATCCTGCACTCCGCCGCCCTGCGACGCCTCGCCGGCAAGACACAGGTGGTCACCCCGGGCGCCCGCAGCCAGGCATGGGACGCCAGCCCCCGCACCCGGCTCACCCACTCCCTCGAATGCGCCCAGGTCGGCCGTGAACTCGGCGCGGCTCTGGGCTGTGACCCCGACCTGGTGGAAGCCGCCTGCCTCGCCCACGACCTCGGCCACCCGCCCTTCGGACACAACGGCGAACAGGCCCTGAACGCCTTCGCGGACGACTGCGGCGGCTTCGAGGGCAACGCCCAGTCCCTCAGGCTCCTCACCCGCATCGAGCCCAAACGGTTCACCGAGAAGGGTTCCGTCGGCCTCAACCTCACCCGGGCCACCCTCGACGCGGCGACCAAGTACCCCTGGCCGCGCGGCGCCCACCCCACCGACCCCGCGTCCCGTAAGTTCGGCGTCTACGACGACGACCGCCCGGTGTTCGACTGGGTCCGGGCGCACGCCCCCGGCACCCGCACCTGCTTCGAGGCGCAGGTCATGGACTGGTCGGACGACGTGGCGTACTCGGTGCACGACGTCGAGGACGGTCTGCACGCCGGGCACATCGACCCCAACTGCCTGCACGCGGAGCCCGAGCGGCAGGCGGTGTTCGAGGTCGCCGTCGGCCGGTACGTCCCGGCCGGCACCGACCCGGCCGAACTCTCCGCCGCCCTCGACCGCCTCCAGGACGAGGAGTGGTGGCCGCACGGCTACGACGGCACGGCGGTCGCCCAGGGCCGCCTGAAGGACGCCACCAGCCAGCTCATCGGCCGGTTCTGCCTGGCCGCCGAGGGCGCCACGCGCGCCGCGTACGGCGCCGGCCGGCTCACCCGCTACGGCGCCGAACTCGCCGTACCCCGCGAGACCCGTATGGAGTGCGCGGTGCTCAAGGCGGTCGCGGACCGGTATGTGATGCAGCGCGCGGAGCAGGAGCGGCTGCGCGCCGATCAGCGGGTCGTCGTGGCGGAGCTGGCGGAGGCGCTCACCTCCCGCGCGCCGGACGGGCTGGATCCGCAGTTTCGGGCACTGTTCGACGGGGCAGGCGACGACCACGCACGCAAGCGGGTGATCGTCGACCAGATCGCCTCCCTCACCGACGCCTCCGCGCGCTCCCTGCACGCGAGACTTACGGGGCATATGTGAGGGGAACATGACCGGCCGTGGCCTGATCGGGTCACTCCCTCTTCCCGCATCACGCCGCGTGCGGGACGCTCGCATGTGGCGGCACCCTTACGAGGAGGCATCAAGTGGTCGACGCGGATCAGACATTCGTCATCGTGGGGGGCGGTCTCGCCGGCGCGAAGGCGGCCGAGACGCTCCGGGCGGAGGGCTTCACCGGCCGGGTGATACTGATCAGTGACGAGCGCGACCACCCCTACGAGCGCCCGCCGCTGTCCAAGGGCTTCCTGCTCGGCAAGAAGGAGCGCGACAGCGTCTTCGTGCACGAGCCGGCCTGGTACGCGCAGAACGACATCGAGCTGCACCTCGGCCAGTTCGTCGACCGCATCGACCGTACGGCGAAGACCGTCCGCTTCGGCGACGACGGCACCCTCGTCCGCTACGACAAGCTGCTGCTCGTCACCGGCGCCGAACCCCGCCGCCTGGACGTCCCGGGCACCGATCTGGCGGGCGTGCACCATCTGCGCCGGCTCGCCCACGCCGAACGGCTCAAGGGCGTGCTGAGCTCGCTCGGCCGGGACAACGGGCACATCGTGATCGCGGGCGCCGGCTGGATCGGCCTGGAGGTCGCGGCCGCGGCCCGCGAGTACGGCGCCGAGGTCACGGTGGTCGAACCGGCGCCGACCCCGCTGCACGGCGTGCTCGGACCGGAGCTGGGCGGCGTCTTCGCGGAGCTGCACCGCGAGCACGGCGTCCGCTTCCACTTCGGGCGGCGGCTCACCGAGATCGTCGGCCAGGACGGTGTGGTCCTCGCGGCCCGCACCGACGACGGCGAGGAGCATCCGGCGCACGACGTCCTCGCGGCGATCGGCGCGGCACCCCGCGTCGGCCTCGCGGAGGCGGCGGGCCTGGAGATCGCGGACCGGGCGCAGGGCGGCGGCATCGTCGTCGACGAGCGGCTGCGCACCTCCGACCCGGACATCTACGCGGCCGGTGACGTGGCGAACCTCCCGCTCGGCCTGTTCGGGACCAGGCTCCGGATCGAGCACTGGGCCAACGCCCTGAACGGCGGACCCGCCGCCGCGCGGTCCATGCTGGGCCAGGAGGTCGTCCACGACCGCGTGCCCTACTTCTTCACCGACCAGTACGACCTGGGCATGGAGTACAGCGGCTGGGCGCCGGCCGGGTCGTACGACGAGGTGGTGATCCGGGGCGACGCCGGGAAGCGGGAGTTCATCGCGTTCTGGGTGAGGGAGCAGCGCGTGCTGGCCGGGATGAACGTGAACGTGTGGGATGTCACAGAGAAGATCCAGAAACTGATCCGTTCCCGGGCGCAGGTCGACACGGAGGCCCTGGCGAACCCGCACGTCCCCCTGGACGGCTTCGCCTCCTGACCACCGCGAGCCCCGGAGCTGTCGCACCACCCCCGTAGAATTCACGCGTGGCAGGACGGATCAACGACGAGGACGTGAAGGCGGTACGGGACGCGGTCCCGATCGACGCCGTGGTCTCCGAGTACCTCCAGCTGCGCAACGCGGGCGGCGGCAACCTCAAGGGCCTGTGCCCGTTCCACGACGAGAAGTCGCCGTCCTTCCAGGTCAGCCCGAGCAAGGGACTCTTCCACTGCTTCGGCTGCCAGGAGGGCGGCGACACCCTCACCTTCGTGATGAAGGTGGACCACCTGTCCTTCTCCGAGGCGGTCGAGCGCCTGGCCGCCCAGGCCGGCATCACGCTGCGCTACGAGGAGGGCGGGTACAACCCGGCCCACCAGCGCGGCGAGCGCATCCGCCTGGTCGAGGCGCACAAGATCGCCGCGCAGTGGTACGCCGAGCAGCTCGCCACCGGTCCCGAGGCCGAGACCGGCCGGGTCTTCCTCGCCGAGCGCGGCTTCGACCAGGCCGCCGCCGTGCACTTCGGCGTCGGCTACAGCCCCCAGGGCTGGGACCACCTCACCCGCTACCTGCGCGGCAAGGGCTTCACCGACAAGGAACTGATCCTCTCCGGCCTCTCCCAGGAGGGCCGCCGCGGCCCCATCGACCGCTTCCGCGGCCGCCTGATGTGGCCCATCCGGGACATCGGCGGCGAGGTCGTCGGCTTCGGCGCCCGCAAGCTGTACGAGGCGGACAACGGTCCCAAGTACCTGAACACGCCCGACACGGCGATCTACCGGAAGAGCCAGGTGCTGTACGGCATCGACCTGGCGAAGAAGGAGATCGCCAAGACCAGCCGGGCGGTCGTGGTCGAGGGCTACACCGACGTCATGGCCTGCCACCTCGCCGGGGTGACGACAGCCATCGCGACCTGCGGTACGGCCTTCGGCGGCGAGCACATCAAGATCCTGCGCCGGCTGCTGATGGACAACGGCTCGGCCCGTGTGATCTTCACCTTCGACGGCGACGCGGCTGGGCAGAAGGCCGCCCTGCGCGCCTTCGAGGACGACCAGAAGTTCGCCGCCGAGACGTACATCGCGATCGCGCCCGACGGGATGGACCCCTGCGAGCTGCGCCTGGCCAAGGGCGACGAGGCGGTCGCCGACCTGGCCGAACCGCGCACCCCGCTGTTCGAGTTCGCCCTCCGTCAGATCGTGAGCCGGTACGACCTGGACACCCCGGCCGGCCGCGCCGCCGCGCTGGACGAGGCGGCGCCCGTCGTGGCCCGCATCAAGAACAGCGGCGCCCAGCACGAGGTCGCCGTCGAACTCGCCGGCATGCTCGGCATCCTGGACACCCAGTTCGTGGTCCGGCGCGTGGCCCAGCTGGCCCGCTGGGCGCGGGACCGCGGCGGACGGGCCCCGCAGCAGGACCGGCCGCGCGGCGCGGACCAGCAGTGGGCCGCCGCCCCGCCTCGCCCCGCCTCCTCCGGCCCCGCGCTGACCCTGCGCAACCCGGTCCACGCCGCCGAACGCGAGCTGCTCAAACTCGCCCTGCAGCGCCCAGAGCTGGTCTCCCCGGCCTTCGACGCCTACGGCCTGGACGAGTTCACCGCGCCGCCGTACACGGCCGTGCGCCAGGCGATCGCGGAGGCGGGCGGCGCCGAGTACGGCGTTTCGGATCCGCAGGAGTACCTGGTCCGGGTCCGCGAGGCCGCGCCCGACGACACGGTGCGCGCGATGGTCACCGAGCTGGCCGTCGAGCCGATCCTGCGCCGCACGGTGGACGAGACCTACGCGGGCACGGTCCTGGTGCAGATCCGCCGCCGCGCCGTCGAGCGCCGCATCCGCGACATCCAGTCCCAGCTCACCCGTCTGACCACCGGCGGCGACCCCGCCCGGCTGGCCTCGGTGCAGAACGAGATGTGGGTCCTCCAGCAGTACGACCAGGGGCTTCGGGAGCGGGGCGCCGAAGCGCTCTAGTGCTGTGACCGGAAAGGTCTGCCGCGAGCCGGTGAACCTTTCCGGTCGCAGCACCAGGCGGCCTCGGAAGGGAAGACCGGGGTCACCGCGCGTATCAGACGGTCCGCGAACTCCTGCTCCCGCTCGGCGGGTTGCGGGTACTGGGCACGGCGGACCGTCACATGGATTTCGTACAGGAGTCCGGACGCCCGGGGATCCTCCCAGATCAAGGCGGAGTACGGCGCCCGGTTTTCCTGCGCCGATCACCGTCCGGTCACGGACCGGATGCAAAAAGTCACCGCAAGCCCCTCGTGGCGGGGATGTGTCTTACTCCACACTGGGGGCGTTGCCCGAGTCCCTGGGGCCCGTCCCAGGAGCGCAGGCCGTCGACTCTCCGCTCCCGAAGCACCGCTGCGCACACCTTCAGCAGCGATCATCCTGGAGGTCGCCCCCGTGCAGACCCAGACCCTCACTGAGACCGACAGCGCCACCAGTACCACCGCGGACGAGCCGGACGCGGAGTCGGACGTCCTCGTGGCCGTGCCCCCGCAGAGCCGTGCCGTCCTGCACTCGGAGGCGGCGCCGGCCGAGCCGGCCGAGCCGGCCGAGCCGCCGGCGGAAGCACTCGTGGACGAGCCCGAGGAGACCGGCGAAGCGCCCGAGCCCGCCGGGACCCCGGTCTCGGCCCGCGCCGAGACCGGCGGCCCCTCCGCCGACCTGTTCCGCCAGTACCTGCGCGAGATCGGCCGTATCCCGCTGCTCACCGCGGCCGAGGAGGTGGAACTCGCCCGCCGGGTCGAGGCCGGCCTGTTCGCCGAGGAGAAGCTGAGCAACACCCCGGACCTGGACAGCCAGTTGGCGCTCGACCTGGACCGGCTGGTGGTCATGGGCCGGATGGCCAAGCGCCGGCTGATCGAGGCCAACCTGCGGCTCGTCGTGTCGGTCGCCAAACGCTACGTCGGCCGTGGCCTGACCATGCTCGACCTGGTCCAGGAGGGCAATCTCGGGCTGATCCGGGCGGTGGAGAAGTTCGACTACGCCCGCGGCTACAAGTTCTCGACGTACGCCACCTGGTGGATCCGCCAGGCCATGTCCCGGGCCCTGGCCGACCAGGCCCGCACCATCCGCGTCCCGGTCCACGTGGTGGAGCTGATCAACCGGGTCGTCCGGGTGCAGCGCCGCATGCTGCAGGAGCGGGGCTACGAGCCGATCCCCGAAGAGGTCGCCGCCTACCTCGACCTGCCGCCCGAGCGGGTCTCCGAGGTGCTGCGCCTCGCCCAGGAACCGGTGTCCCTGCACGCCCCGGTCGGCGAGGAGGACGACGTCGCCCTCGGCGACCTGATCGAGGACGGGGATGCGGCCTCGCCGGTCGAGTCGGCGGCGTTCCTGCTGCTGCGGGAGCACCTGGAGGCCGTCCTGTCCACGCTGGGCGAACGCGAGCGCAAGGTGGTCCAGCTCCGCTACGGCCTCATCGACGGCCGCCCGCGGACCCTGGAGGAGATAGGCCGCCTGTTCGGGGTCACCCGGGAGCGGATACGGCAGATCGAGTCCAAGACCCTCAACAAGCTCCGGGACCACGCGTTCGCGGATCAGCTGAGGGGATACCTGGACTGAAAGGGGGCCGCCCGCAGGCGGCCCCCCTGCGCCTAGTCGACCTCGGCCACAGCCTGCGCGAACTGGGCCTTGTAGAGGCGGGCGTACGCCCCGTCCGCGGCCAACAGCTCCGCATGCGCGCCCTGTTCCACGATCGACCCGTTCTCCATCACCAGAATCGTGTCGGCGTCCCGGATCGTCGACAGCCGGTGCGCGATCACGAACGACGTCCGCCCCGCCGCGAGCTTCGCCATCGCCTTCTGGATCAGCACCTCGGTCCGGGTGTCCACCGAACTCGTCGCCTCGTCCAGGACCAGGATCGTCGGCTCGGACAGGAACGCCCGCGCGATGGTGATGAGCTGCTTCTCACCCGCGCTGACGCCCGTGCCCTCGTCGTCGATCACGGTGTCGTAGCCGTCGGGCAGCGTACGGATGAACCGGTCCGCGTGGGCCGCCCGTGCCGCCTCCTCGATCTCGCCGCGGGTCACCTCGCGCGCGGCGCCGTACGCGATGTTCTCCGCGATCGTGCCGCCGAACAGCCAGGTGTCCTGCAGCACCATGCCGATCGCGGACCGCAGTTCGTTGCGGGACATCCTGCGGATGTCCACACCGTCGAGCGTGATCCGGCCCCCCGACACGTCGTAGAACCGCATCAGCAGGTTGACCAGCGTGGTCTTGCCCGCACCCGTCGGGCCGACGATCGCGACCGTGTGACCGGGCTCGACCGTGAGGGACAGGTCCTCGATCAGCGGCTTGTCCGGGTCGTACCGGAAGGACACGTGCTCCAGCCGCACCCGCCCGCGCAGCTCCGCCGGCCGCTCGCCCGGCACCGGGTCCGCCTCCTGCTCCTCCGCGTCCAGGAGTTCGAAGATCCGCTCGGCCGAGGCGACACCGGACTGCACCAGGTTCGCCATCGACGCGACCTGGGTCAGCGGCATCGAGAACTGCCGCGAGTACTGGATGAAAGCCTGGACGTCACCGATGGACAGCGCACCGGACGCCACCCGGAGGCCGCCCACCACGGCCACCAGGACGTAGTTCAGGTTCGACACGAACATCATCAGCGGCTGCATGACGCCGCTGTTGAACTGCGCCCGGAACGCGGCCTGGTACAGCGCCTCGTTCTGCTCGGCGAACTGCTGCGCCGACTCCTGCTGCCGGCCGAACACCTTCACCAGGGTGTGCCCGGTGTACATCTCCTCGACGTGCGCGTTCAGCTTGCCGGTGGAGCGCCACTGCTGCACGAAGTGCGGCTGCGAGCGCTTGCCGACCCGGGTGGCCACCACGAACGACAGCGGCACGGTGACCAGCGCGACCAGCGCGAGGATCCAGGAGACGTAGAACATCATCGCGAGCACGCCGATGATGGTCAGCAGCGAGTTGATGAGCTGGCCCATCGACTGCTGGAGCGTCTGCCCGATGTTGTCGATGTCGTTGGTCGCCCGGGAGAGCACCTCGCCGCGCTGGCGCTTGTCGAAGTACGACAGCGGCAGCCGGGACAGCTTCGTCTGCACCTGCTCGCGCATGCGGTACATCGTGCGGTTCACGGCCCGGTTGACCAGCCTGGTCGCCACCGCCATCAGCAGGCCGGCGACGAGGAACGTGCCGAGCGCGAGCAGCAGGACGTTCCCGACGGCACCGAAGTCGATGCCCTTGCCGGGCGTGAAGTCGGTGCTCTTGAGCATGTCCGCGATGGAGCCCCGGCCGTGCGCACGCATCTGCGCCAGTACCTGCTCCTTGGTGGCACCGGCCGGCATCTGCCGTCCGATAATGCCGGAGAAGACCAGGTCGGTGGCCCTGCCGAGGATCTTCGGGCCGATGACGTTCAGGGCCACGCTGACGACCACGCACAGCAGCAGGCCGTAGATGGTGACCCGTTCGGGCCTGAACTGGGAGACGAGTCGCTTGCCCGATCCCTTGAAGTCCATCGAGCGCTGGTCGGGGCCGCCCCCGGTCATCATGCGTCCCATGGGCCCGGCCATCAGGCTGCCTCCGCTTCCGTCAGCTGGGAGAGCACGATCTCCCGGTAGGTCTCGTTGCCCGCCATCAGCTCGTGGTGCCGGCCGGAGCCGACGACCCGGCCCTCGTCCAGCACGACGATCCGGTCGGCGTCCCGGATGGTCGCCACCCGCTGGGCGACGATGACGACGGTGGCCTCGCCCGTCTCGCGGGCGAGCGCGGCGCGCAGGGCCGCGTCGGTGGCGTAGTCGAGCGCGGAGAAGGAGTCGTCGAAGAGGTAGATCTCCGGGCGCTGGACGAGGGTGCGGGCGATGGCCAGGCGCTGGCGCTGGCCGCCGGAGACGTTGGTGCCGCCCTGCGCGATCGGCGCGTCGAGCCCGCCCTCCAGCTTGCTCACGAAGTCCTTGGCCTGCGCCACCTCCAGCGCGTGCCACAGCTCCTCGTCGGTGGCGTCCGGACTGCCGTAGCGCAGGTTGGTGGCGACCGTGCCCGCGAACAGGTACGGCTTCTGCGGCACCAGTCCGACCGTCTTCGCGAGCAGCACCGGGTCGACCTGCTGGACGTCCACGCCGTCGACGAGGACTTCGCCCTCGGTGGCGTCGAACAGCCGGGGGACCAGCCCGAGCAGGGTCGACTTGCCGCTGCCGGTCGAGCCGATCACGGCGGTCGTCTCACCCGGCCGGGCCACCAGGTCGATGGACCTCAGCACCGGCTCCTCGGCACCCGGATAGCGGAACCCGGCACCCCGGATCTCCAGATGGCCGTGCCGGCGCAGCTCGGTGACGGGCGCCGCCGGCGGCACCACGCTGGAGTCGGTGCCGAGGACCTCCTGGATGCGTTCGGCGCACACCTCCGCGCGCGGCACCATCATGAACATGAAGGTGGCCATCATCACGGACATGACGATCTGCATCAGGTAGGCGAGGAACGCGGTCAGGTCGCCGATCTGCATCCCGCCGCTGTCGATGCGGTGCGCGCCGAACCACACCACCGCGATGGAGGACAGGTTCACCACCGTCATCACCATCGGGAACATCAGCGCGAGCATCCGACCGGTGGCCAGCTGCATCTCCGTCAGGTCGCCGTTGGCCTTGCCGAACCGGCCCTGCTCGTACTCGTCGCGGACGAAGGCACGGATCACCCGGTTGCCGGTGATCTGCTCGCGCAGCACCCGGTTCACCGTGTCCAGGCGGACCTGCATCGAGCGGAACAGCGGCCGCAGCCGGCGCACGATCAGCGTGACGCAGATCGCCAGCACGGGCACGACGGCGACCAGCACGCCGGACAGCGGCACGTCCAGCCCGAGCGCCAGCACGATGCCGCCCACGCACATGATGGGCGCCGACACCATCAGCGTGAACGACATCAGGACCAGCATCTGGACCTGCTGTACGTCGTTCGTCGTACGGGTGATGAGAGAGGGTGCACCGAAGTGACCCACTTCACGCGCGGAGAAGGACTGCACCCGGTCGAAGACGGAACCGCGGAGGTCCCGGCCGAGCGCGGAGGCGGTCCGGGCGCCGTAGTACACGGCGCCGATGTTGCACACGACCTGCGCCAGCGAGATGGCGATCATCAGGGCGCCGAAGGACAGGATGTAACCCGTGTCGCCCTTCACGACACCGTTGTCGATGATGTGCGCGTTCAGCGTGGGCAGGTAGAGGGTGGCGCAGGTCTGCAGGAACTGCAGCAGCACCAGCAGGGCGATGGGTTTCTTGTAGGGCCTGAGACAGGTCCGCAGGAGTCGTATGAGCACGCTAGGTCTCTCGGGGTCGGCGACGGGGCTGGTCCTGTGCCCTTGGCCCCTATCGTCGGACACTCCACCCGCGTTACCTCAACCGATTAACCCGAGGGCGAAGCCCGTACGGCCCCATGAGCCCAGGGTGTTGTGCTCCCTTATCGCCAGTCATGGGCGAAATGCCCCTGGGTGAGTCTGTTCCCGCACCGCCACGAACTGCTGCCGCACCGCCTGGCCCACGGCCAGCTCGTCGCCCGGCTCCAGCACCTGCGCCGCCGCGCCCTGCCAGGCCGGCGGGGTGCGCGGATCGAGTGCGCCCTGCGACACGCCGAGCGCCCAGGCCGCCTGCCGGGCCGCTCCGATCGCCGCGTAGTCCGCGGGCTGCGGCACGACGACCTGCGCGCCGAACAGCGAGGGTGCCGAGGCCTGCACGGCGGGCAGCTCGGCGGCCGGCCCGAGCAGGAAGATCCGCCGCACGTCCACGCCCCGCCCGCGCAGCACGTCCAGTGCGTCGGCGAGCCCGCACAGCATCCCCTCGAACGCGGCCCGGGCCAGATGCTCCGGCTTCATCGACTCGCGCCTGAGACCGGCGATCGTCCCGGCGGTGTGCGGCAGGTTCGGCGTCCGCTCACCCTCCAGGTAGGGGAGGAGGACGAGCCCGTGCGCGCCCGGCGTGGACTTCACCGCCAGCTCGGACAGGCTCTCCAGGTCCGGCAGGCCGAGGAGTTCGGCGGTCCCGCGCAGGGCCCGTACGGCGTTGAGCGTGGTGACGACCGGCAGGTGCATGCCGGTCGCGTCGGCGAGGGAGGTGATCATCCCGGACTGGTCGGTGAGGGCTTCCGGATGCACGGCCATCACGGACCCGGAGGCGCCGAGCGACACGACCGCGTCCCCCAGCCCGATCCCGAGCCCGAAAGCGGCGGCCATGGTCTCCCCGGTCCCGGCGGAGATCAGCAGCCCCTCCGGGGTGGTGCCGGCCGCGTCCGACGGGCCGATCACCTCGGGCAGCATCGCCTGGTGGCCGAGTGCCAGCTCGACCAGGTCGGGCCGGTAGCCGCCGGTCGCGGCCGACCAGTACCCCGTGCCGGAGGCGCCACCGCGGTCGGTGGTCCTGCGCACCGGCCGCCCGAGCAGCTGCCAGACCAGCCAGTCGTGCGCCTGGAGCAGTACGGCCGTCCGGCGGGCGTTCTCCGGTTCGTTCTTGGTGAGCCAGCGCAGCTTGGTGACGGGCTGCGCGGCCGACGGTACGCACCCCACGGCCTGCGCCCAGGCCTCACGGCCGCCGAGCGCGTCGATGAGGTCGGCCGCCGCGACCTGGGCGCGCTTGTCGCCGCCGACGAGTGCCGGGCGGACGGTGTTGCCCTGGGCGTCGAGCGGGATCAGCGCGTTCTGCTGCGCGGACACGCCGATGGCCTGGACGCCCTCGAGGAGGCCGCCGCCGGCCGCCTCGCCCAGGGAGAGCAGCCAGGCCTGCGGGTCCACGTCACTGGGGCGGGCGCCGTCCGGCGTCTCGACCGGATGCGGCGCGTACCCCTGCCGTAGTACGGCACCGGTGTCCGTGTCGCAGACCACGATGCGTGTGAAGTCCGGTGAGCTGTCCAAGCCGGCGACTATCCCCATGCGGAGAATTTTGCAGCATCGGCGGGGTGCCCGTTGCCCTGCGGTGCCGGACCGCCCTGGCGAGTCCCCCTACGTGTCGCTCGTGCCCCAGTCGTCCTCGGGCGTGCCGTTCAGGTTCCGCTCCCGGAGGGACCGGACCCGCTGGGCCACGGTCTCGGGCACCCGGTCCCCGACCTTGTGGCTGACCGTGTGGAAGGCCTTGCCGGCGTACTGGCGGCCCTGCTGGGCGGCGGTCTCGGCCGTGTTGCGCACGGTGGGGTTCTGCGCGAGCCGCCGAGCGGACTTCTTCAGCTGCTCGTAGCGCTCGCGACCGGCCCTCGTGCCGAGTACGTAACCGAGGGCCAGTCCGGCGACGAATGTGAGCCGGTAGCGCATGGCTGCCACCCTTCCCTTGCCTAGGTCTGCGGTGCGACGTGGGCGCCGGGGGGAACCGATTGGCGGAGCACCCCCCTGCTTGCGCTAATGTATGTGTCGCAGCGAGCGCCCGCCCCCTGGCGAATACCCAGGTAGGTACGTTCGATGCAATCGAGGCGATCCTCCGTAGCTCAATTGGCAGAGCAGCCGGCTGTTAACCGGCAGGTTACTGGTTCGAGTCCAGTCGGGGGAGCTTCGGTCCTCCGTAGCTCAATTGGCAGAGCAGCCGGCTGTTAACCGGCAGGTTACTGGTTCGAGTCCAGTCGGGGGAGCGCAGTGAACGAGGACCCCTTGGGGGTCCTTTTTCATGCCCGCGGGAACCGCCGTGCCTGCGCCGAGGTCCTCAAGGTCATGAGCAGCGCAGAAGCCGACCATCCGAAGCAGGAGATCGTATGAGCGGCTATGCTGCGGCAGACGGCGCGCACACGTGTACGCGACACGCCGCTATGGGGCGGTAGCTCAGCCGGTTAGAGCAGCGGACTCATAATCCGTCGGCCGTGGGTTCGAGTCCCACCCGCCCCACCAAGCGCAGGTCAGAGAAACGTTCTGACCTGCGGAAATGCATTTTGATGCTGCTGGATTCGGGACTCTGACCCGACGGGGTGACCCCGTTGGGTGTTACTTCGGCGTGCGTCTGGGTCAGCAGTTGTTGCCGGGGCTGTGACCTGGTGATGCAGTGGCTGCGGAGGCAGCAGGTCGCCGCGGAAGCGCGGCCGGGGGACGCGCAGGGGACGCGGGGTTTCAGAGCCGGAGTGCGCCGCGCCCGCGTGTCGGGGTCGACGGGGCGGGAGAGCGTCGCCGAGGCAAGTCGGCGACGGTGGTGTCCCGCCGATCCGGGTCGACCGAGTGGGCTCCCTGATGTGCCGCTCCGCGCTTGAACAGCCGGTGTGGCACGGAACGTTGTGGGGTTCGGCGAGGACGATCTGCGGGCGCCGGCCGGGGCTCGGTCGTTCGAGCGGGGGCTGGGTTGCCTGGACGCGGTGAACGGTCTTGAGGTGGGGGAGAGTTCGGTCACCGCCGTGGTGCACGCGGTACGGATGTCTACGAGGTGGGGCTCGACTTCGGCGGGGACGAGGGGATCTCTGGGTGGTGCGACTCCGCCGGCCGCGCCGACGACCGGCAGTGGGAGCAGCTCGCCGGCCTGTCGCGCCAGACACGTCCGGCCGAGGCGCTCGGCGTGTACCTGCGGCTGGTCGATCGAGCGAAGGAGCCGACCGGGGACCGCGCCTACGAGCACCTGGCACGGCTGCTGCTGGGCGCACGTGAGTGCCATCGTGCCCTGGGGACCGAGGAAGCGTTCACCGCACATCTCGCCGGCCTGCGGGCGGAACTGAAACGCAGACGCAGGCTGATGAGCATCCTCGACCGGCATGGGCTGTGAAGGCGGGCGGCCCCGGCGCCTGCTCACTGCGTGCTGGACGGCCCCTGCCAGTCCTTGAGATCGATCAGTCCTTGAGATCGATCGTCCTTACCGGCTGTCCGGTCGTACGGGCGATCGTCTCGAAGTCGCGGTCGTAGTGGAGCAGTGTCAGCCCCGCCTCTTCCGCGGCAGCAGCGACCAGCAGGTCGACGGGGCCGGCACTGCGGTGCTCGCCCTTGGCGGTGAGCAGTTCCTGGACGACGCGTGCGCGCCGGTAGATGCCGTCGGGCACGGGGCACCAGGTGTAGTGGGCGTTCAGGGCGCGCCTCACGTGCTCCCGGTCCGCTGCCGAACGGGCTGAGTAGAGGACTTCCAGTTCGGTGATGTCGCACAGGGCGACGAGTCCCGCGCCGATCCTGTCGTCCCACTCGGCCGTGGTCCGGCCGAGCAGGACGCGGGCGAGGGCGGAGGTGTCGATCAGGTAGTCGGCGACGGTCACGCATCTGCTCCTGCGTCACGGACACCGTCGCCACCGGTCGGCCGGTATGTGCTCTTGTCGAGGAGGACGTTCACGTCCAGTGCGCCCTCGGCGACCAGCTCGCGGGCTTCTGCCAGCGCGCGCAGTCGCCGGTAGCGAGCCGTAACCTCCCGCAGGGCGGTGTTGATGGTGTCGCGCTTGGTCGTGGTGCCGAGTTCCTTGGCCGCGGCCTCCAGCGCCTCGTCGTCGAGATCGATCACGGTGCGGCTCATGGCGCTCCCTGTGTATACGTAGTCGTATATCAATATACATGATCCTTGATATCTGAGCGATGGGTGGGGACGGGGGCCGCGATAGCTGTCGCAGGCACCGATGGGGAAGAATCCCGGGACGACGGCGTCACGCCGAGGCTTCCGGAGCGCCAGGGAGGCTGGGCGGGGCCGGGCGGTGATCACCCAGGACCGGGGCCGGCTGTCGTCCGCAGGATGTGCCGGGCGGCAGCACGCCGCCCAAGCTGCCCGAGCCGCCCACTGCCGGCAGCCCGAACTCGCACCGCGCGGGGTGCGGCCGGGCGGGCGCCAGGTGCCGGAGGACGTCCTCGACGGACCGGGGTGTGCTGCCGAGCGGGGGGCCTCGCGGTCATCCGTCCGAGCGACGTGCCGGCCGACGTCAGGCCGTTGCCGCATGGCCCCACAGCAGACTGCCGTGACGGCCAGGTGCGTTCGAGCCACCCGCACCGTGGGGGCCTGCTCCGCCCCGCCCGCGACCCGTCCGCCGTTCGGGCGCGGCCCCTCCTCGTGGAACCACAGCATGAGCGAGAGCGCGACCGAGGGCTGAGGCGATGTCATCTCTCGGAAGACGCCGGGCTCACGGCCGGGCACGTACCCGGTGATCGCGGCGGTCGACAGCGTCGTCGAGCGGCCCGGCACAGCGCCTCCCCGAGGGTGCCGACGGCGTCACCTGTCCGCGCGATCGGCGCGCTGAACGCCAGCGGCATCTTCCTCGAAGTGGCGGGCGCCGCAGCCCGCTTCGTACCGCACGGGCTCGACGACGCCTTCCGCCGGTACGCCACCCGGCAGCGCCCCGGCCACCGTGTTCACCGACAGCGGTACCCGACCGCTTGCTTGACCCGTACATGCTTGAACGGCCTCCGTCCTGGGCACCCACCCCCTACCGGCGTCCACCGCCGGGCCGTTCCGGCAGAGGGAGGGCGTCATGGACCGCCGCATCCGGGTACGCGTCATCCGGCGCCCCACCGCCCCGCGCGGGCAGGAGATCGACCGCAGGACCCCGTCGGGGCGCATCCTGCCGTACTGACCGCCGCGTTCACGCTCGCCGCACGGGGGCCCCCGGTGTCACGGTGCCGTGCCGAGTGCCGTCCGCAGGGTGGTGCGCAGCCGTCCGGGCGGGCTGGGTCGTCCGGGGCCGTGCTCGCCGGAACCGCCGGGGCGCGGTGCCGGGCCCGCCGGGGGTGTTCAGGCGGCCGGCGGGTTCAGGACCAGTGGCTCGATCCGGCCCTCCAGCATGGCGCCGAGGCCCTGCGCCGCGCAGATGTCGGGGCGCTCAGGGATGTGCACCGGCGTGCCGGTGGCCTGCCGCAGCATCTGGCCGGGGCCGTGCTCGCCGGAACCGCCGGGGCGCGGTGCCGGGCCCGCCGGGGGTGTTCAGGCGGCCAGCGGGTTCAGGACCAGTGGCTCGATCCGGCCCTCCAGCATGGCGCCGAGGCCCTGCGCCGCGCAGATGTCGGGGCGCTCCGCGATGTGCACCGGCATGCCGGTGGCCTGCCGCAGCATCTGGTCGAAGCCGGGCAGCAGTGCCGAGCCGCCGACCATCGTGATCCCGCTGTCGGCGAGGTCGGCGACCAGGTCGGGCGGGCACTCGCGCAGCACCTTGCCGATGCCGTCGAGGACGCCGGTCAGCGGGGTCTGGATCGCGAGGCGTACGGCTGCGGTGTCGACGCGCACGCTGCGGGCCAGACCCGTGGCGACGTCCCGGCCGTGGATCTCCGTAGTGGTCGGTCCGTGGGAGGTCAGCCCGTTGCCCGACAGGGCCAGTTGCAGCGGACGTACCGACTGGCTGGGCAGCATCAGATGGTGCTCGTGCCGCAGGAGCTGCACGATCGCGTGGTCCACGGCCTCACCCCCGACCGGTATCCGCTCGGCGGTGACGATGGACCCGAGCGAGAGCACCGCGACCTGGGTGGCCGCCGCCCCGCACACCATGATCATGGTCGCCTCGGGCCGCTCCACGGGCAGCCCGCACCCCACGGCGGCCGCGATCAGCGTGTCCACCAGCTCCACCCTTCGCGCCCCCAGCCCCACCAGCGTCTCGATGGTCGCCCGCTGCGCCAGCGGATCGGCGTCGTGCGGGGTGCAGGCCGCGGCGCGCAGCCGGAGATTGCGGCGCAGGGCACGGCGCATCTTGTCGCCGAGCAGCTGCCGCAGCATGCGCTGGGCCATCTCGATGTCGACGACCGTGCCACCGGAGATGGGCCGGGCGACCCGGATGTAGCCCGGCGTCCGTCCCGTCATCTTCTCGGCGAACTCGCCCACCGCGATGAGCGCCCCCGTCCGGGTGTTCACGGCGGCGACCGAGGGCTGGTCGACGACCAGGCCGGCACCCTTCACATAGATCCGGGTGCGGGCCGCACCCATGTCGACGGCGAAGTGGCAGCGGCGCAACTGCTCCAGACTGACGGTCACGGCGATCCTCCCAGGGGCGCGGGCCTCGGTGCGCCCGGCCGGTTGGCGGGCCTCTCACACTGCATCCTGTGCGGGACGCGGGGACGGTCGCCTGCTGGAGGGGGCCGGGCGGGGTGCCGCTGAATGGGGGTTCTTCGCCGCCCACGGCGCGTCACAGGCTCTGTGCGGCCCGCAGGAGAGGTAGAAGGCCGGAACTCGTCAGCTCCGGATCCTGGTGGCCGCGGAAGGACGAGGCGTCCACATAGACGAAGGTGACTCGGGCGGCCCGGGCCGCCTCCCACTCGGTGTCGCCGGTGCCGATCATCAGGCACCGGTCCGGCCGGGCGCCGAGCCGGGCGACGGCCTGGCGGATACGGTGGGGGTCGGGCATCAGCGGGCTGTCGCGGCGTTCGCGTCCGTGCACCCCGCCGGTCAGCTCCCCCACGAGCCGGCGCCGCGTCAGGCACGTGGTCGCCGCTTCCGTCGAGCAGTCGGTGACCACGTGCCCAGCTGCGGGCCGGTACGGCGACGCCGGGCGTGGAACGGGACCTCGAGGTGCGCTCAGCGGGGCTCGGTTTCGACGATGCCCCGGATCACGCCCAGCTCCAGCAGATCCTGCGGCCTGATACGGAGCTGGTCTGCGGTCAGCTCGACCTCCTCCGGTGAGCGCTTCAGGATCGCCGCCGCCGGTTCCGGGGCGATCACCGAGAAGTAACTGTCCGGCGTGGCCCAGGTGTTGCCGGGCGCGGCCAGCGCGAGCGCCCCGCCGGAGCCGCCCTCGCCCATGACGAGGGTGGTGATCGGCACCCGGGCGTCGGCCACCGCCGCGAACGCCTCGGCGATCGCCGCCCCGGCCCCCTGCCGTTCGGCCTCCGCGTCGTTCGCGGCACCCGGTGTGTCCACCAGGGTCAGCACCGGGATGCCGAGCCGGTCCGCGAGCCGGATCAGCCGGGCCGCGGTGCGGTACCCGGCGGGCCGGGTCGCCGCCCCGGTCTGCGCCGCGTAGGCCACGGTACGGCCCTCCCGCTCTCCGAACCCGCACAGGATGCCGCCGGGATCCCTACCGCCGCACCGGTCACCGCCGATGGCGCGGCGGTGGGTGAAGTAGGCGTCCAAGTAGGCCCCTGCGCGCGGGCGTTCGGGGGCACGGGCCTGTCGGACGGCGTCCCGGCCGGTGGCCGGGACGGCGCCCCCGCCCAGCGCCGGCGGCGGGGGAGCCCCGGTGGCGGGAGACGTGAGCAGGCGCAGCCAGGAGCCCAGTGCCCCCTTCAGCTCCGCCGGGTCCACCACCGCGTCCGCCGAGCCCGCCGCCACCTGGGACTCCGCCGTGTAGGCGGACGGGTCGGCGCCGGAGGGACGCACGCGCGAGCCGGCGAAGCCGACCTGGGCGCCGGGGAGGGCCAGGACGACGTCGGCTCCGGCGCCGAGCGTGGCCCAGCCACCGCCGGTCGTCGGGTCCCGCAGCACCGCGATCTGCGGCAGTCCCGCCCGGCGGGTGAGCGCGGACTCGCGTGCCACGCGCTGGAGTTGGCGCAGCGCGACCATCCCCTCCTGCATCCGGCTGCCGCCGGTCGCGATCAACGGCACGACCGGCAGCCGGTGCGCGCGGGCGTGCACGTACGCCGCCTCCAGCAGGTCTCCGGTGCGCTCGCCCAGGGAGCCGCCGAGGAAACCGAACTCGAAGGCGATCAGCACGGCCCGGGTGCCCTCGACGCTCGCGCTGCCGCAGACGACCGACTCCTCCTCGCCGGTGCGTGCGGCGGCACGGGCGCGCGAGCGGTCGTAACCCCGCCAGCCGAGGGGGCCGTCCGGCCGCCGCTGCCCGGCAGGCGAAGGGAGTTCGGTGAAGCTGTCCGGGTCCGTGACCAGGGCCAGTATCTCGCGGGCCGAGCGGCGCTCAGACATCGGCCAGCGCCCGCTTCATGATCTTCCCCATGTCGTTGCGGGGCAGGGCGTCCAGGTGGCGGACGACGCGCGGACGCTTGTGCGGGGCGAGGCGGCGGGCCACATGGTCCGCCAGCTCCTCGGCGGACGGCGGTGCCTGCGGGTCGGCCGGGACGATCCAGGCCACGATCCGCTCGCCCAGGTCCTCGTCCGGCTCCCCGGTGACCGCCGCCTCCCGCACCCCCGGATGCTCCAGCAGCGCGTTCTCGATCTCACCGGCCCCGATCTTGTACCCGCCGCTCTTGATGAGGTCGGTGGCCTTGCGCCCGACGATCCGCACATACCCGTCCCGCTCCCGCACCGCCATGTCACCGGTGCGGAACCAGCCGTCGGCGGTGAACGCGGCGGCCGTGGCGTCGGGCCGGTTCAGATACCCGGTGAACAGGTTCGGGCCGCGCACCTGGATCTCGCCGACGCTCTCCCCGTCGTACGCGGTGAGCGGGGTGCCGTCCTCCTCCACGAGCCGCAGTTCGACGCCGGGCAGCGGCACGCCCACGGTCCCGGCGCGCGGCTCCCCGTCGGCCCGGACGCTGGTGTTCATCAGCGTCTCCGTCATGCCGTACCGCTCGATCACCCGCCGCCCGGTCGCCGCCCGGATCCGCTCGTGGTCGTGCACGGGCAGCGCCGCCGAGCCCGACACCAGCAGCCGGGCCCGCCCCAGCGCCTCGGCCAGCTCCGGGTCCGCCGGAAGGGCCTCGGCGATCCGGTGGTACATCGTCGGGACCCCGAACAGCATGGTCGCGCCGGCGTTCAGCTCCCGTGCCACGCCCTCGGCGGTGAACCGGCCCAGATGCCGGACGCTGCCGCCGCGCCGCAGCGGTCCGAGGGTGCCCAGCACGAGCCCGTGCACATGGAACAGGGGCAGCCCGTGCACCAGGACGTCGTCCTGCGTCCACTGCCAGGCGTCGGCGAGCGCGTCCAGGGTGGTGGCGACGGCCCGGCGGGGCAGCACGGCGCCCTTGGGCGGGCCGGTGGTGCCGGAGGTGTAGACGATCAGCGCCGGGTCCTCGTCCGGGGCCGTGTCGTCGGGTACCGCGCCGGTCGCGGAGGCGTCGACGTCGATGCGCGCCAACTCGCCCAGCACACCCGGGAGATCGGCGCCCGGTGCGGCCAGCACCAGCTCCGGTGCGCTGTCGGAGACGATGTGCGCGAGTTCCTTCCCGCCCGACTTCGGGTTCAGCGGCACCGCGGCCGCCCCGGCGAGCAGCACGCCCGTCACGGCGACGGCGGTCTCCAGCTCCGGTGTGGCCCACACGGCCACCCGTCCGGCTCCGCGCAGCCGGGCGGCGAGCGCGCCGGCGGCCCCGGCCAGCTCGCCGTACGTCAACGACCGTGCGCCGAACCGCAGGGCGATCCGGTCGCCCGGACCGTCCGTCAGGGCGGGGAAGAGGGAGGACACGCGCCGCACTCCTAACTGTCAGCACTGCCGGTGGACCGTCGCACCCTTCCTACACCAGGAGCCCGGCCGCGACGACCGCCGCTTCGTCCCGGACGGCAGCGGTTGTTAGCCTCGCCGTGTTCACACCGTCGTACGACAGGGAGTCCGCCGTGCCCCGCATCGCCCTCGCCACCTACGACCCCGGCGCCGAACCCGGCGTGGACGCCGATCTGCCGGAGCTGGTGCGGGCGCTGGGCGACGCCGGGGCCGAGGCGCAGGCCCGGTACTGGGACGACCCGGACGCCGACTGGGGCGGCTACGACCTCGTCGTCATCCGGTCCACCTGGGACTACAGCTGGCGGGCCGCGGAGTTCCGGGGCTGGGTGGAGCGGGTCGGCGCGCTGACCCGGCTGGCCAACCCGGCGCCGGTGGTCCGCTGGAACACCGACAAGCGCTACCTCGGCGAGCTGGCCGCGGCCGGTGTGCCCACCGTCCCCACGCGCTACATAGCCCCGGGTGAGCCGGCCGCTCTGCCCGGCGACCACGAGTACGTGATCAAGCCGACCTCGGGCGCGGGCGCCCGCTTCGCCGCCCGCTACACGCCCGACGGGCACGAGCAGGCCGTACGTCAGCTCGCCCGGATGCACGCCGAGGGCCTCACCGCGATGGTGCAGCCGTATGTGCGCGGCATCGACGTCAGCGGGGAGCGGGCGCTGCAGTTCTTCGGCGGACGGCTGCTGCACGCCAGCCGCAAGGGAGCCGTCCTCGTGCCCGGCACGCCGTACGACGCCGACAAGGTGGCCCACCCCGGCCTGGAGCGCTGGCGGCCCACCGACGCCGAACTCGCCGTGGCAGACAAGGCGTTGGCGGCCGTACCCGGCGGCGCTCCCGGACTGCTGTACGCGCGCGTGGACCTCGTGGACGGGGAGGACGGCGAGCCCCGGCTGATGGAACTGGAGCTGGTCGAGCCGAACCTGTTCCTGGGACTGCATCCCGGTTCGCTGGAGCGCGTCACCGAGGCGATTCTGGCGGCGGCGGAACAGTCCTGAGAGGGCGGTTCGCGAGTCTGTCCGGTTCGCCGTTCGCCGGGGCACGGGCCCGTGCCGCTTCGGGGTTCAGCCCACGACCGCCGTCCGCTGCAGCAGCCCCCAGGTGAACTCGGCGACCACCTCGTGCCGTACGCCGTCCCGGCCCGGCGCGGTGAGGGTCAGCCCCCAGCGCGTGGGGGCCGTGCCCTCCAGCGGGCGGGCCGGGGGGAAGGCGCGGGCGGCCTCGTCCACCGTGCAGGACCAGGGGGTGAGGTCGTCCAGGGTCTCCAGCCTCGGCGCGGGGGCGCCGGGGGCGCGCACCAGCCACTCGTTCCACACCGTCCCGTCCGGCCCGACCAGCACCTCGAAGCGCAGGTCGGGCCAGAGGGGCAGGGCCCAGCGCCGGGCCTCGCAGCCGGCATCGCCGAGCCGGAGCGGCACGACCGACTCCGGTTCGCCGAGGACCGAGCGGTACCGGGCGGCGGCGGACCGGGCGCGCGGTGAACGGACCATCGCCTGCCAGCGCTTGTTGGCCTCCCGCATCCCGGCGACGGAGACCCCGAGCCGCCGCCGGGCGTCCTCGACCAGGTCCGGGTTGTGGTCGGCCATGCGGCGCAGCAGCACCAGCTGGAAGTCGAGATCCATGGCACCCATGGTGCCCGGCGCGGCTCGGATGCCGTCCGCCGACCCATTGCCCCGTGCGACGCTCCATGACTAGCCTGTGTTCGCCATGCCGATCGCCTGTTGATATCTCGAACATCCCGGTGCCGAGGTGTCCGGACGGGCGCTTAGACCCAAGGGAGGAGGCCGGACGTGGGACGCCTCGTGCCTGCCGTGACCCGGGCTCTGGACATTCTCGAGCTGTTCCTCGACGGGGACGGGACGCTCTCCGCACCCGACATCGTGCGCAAGCTCCAGCTGCCGCGCACCACCGTGCACGAGCTGGTCACCACGCTCGCCGCACGCTCGTACATCGTGCCCGTGCCGGGCCAGCCCGGACGCTACCGGCTCGGCGTGCGCCCGTACCAGCTCGGCAGCCGCTACGCCGAGCAGCTCGACCTCGCCGCCGAGGGCCAGCACGTGGCCCGCTCGGTCGCCGAGACCTGCGACGAGACCGTGCACGTCGCGATCCTCGAGGGCACCGACGTCATCTACATCGCGAAGGTCGACTCCACGCACGCCGTCCGCATGGTCTCCGCGGCCGGCCGCCGGCTGCCCGCCCACTGCACCTCGGTCGGCAAGATGCTGCTGGCCTCGCTGCCGGAGCAGGAGCTCGCGGCACGGATCCCGGACGACGCCGAGCTGACCGCGATGACCCCCAACAGCATCACCGAGCCGACCGTCCTGCGCGCGGCCCTCGCCGAGATCCGGCAACGGGGCATCGCGGTGGAGAGCCGCGAGTCCAACCCGGACGTGAGCTGTGTGGCCGCCCCGGTCCTCGACCGCACCGGCCAGGTCGTCGCCGCCCTGTCCATCTCGGTGCCGATGATCCGCTGGAGCGACGAGCGCCGGGCCGAGCTGGAGCAGCTGGCGGTCAAGGGCGCGGCGGAGCTGTCGGAGCTGCTCGGCCACCGGAGCGCGGCGTGAGCGGCCGGTACGAGGTCGCCGTACGGGCTCATGCGCAGCTGGGCGAGGGCCCCACCTGGGACCCGGCCACGGACCGGCTCATCTGGCTCGACATTCTGGGCATGCGCGTCCACACCTACGAGCCCGCCACCGGCCGCCGTACCGTCCGCACGACGGAGCAGCACGTGGGCGCGGCCAAGCCGCGCGCGGGCGGCGGCCTGGTGCTCAACCTGCGGGACGGCGTGGGCCTGCTGGACCCCGACGACACGTTCCGCTGGCTGCGCCGCGAGCCCGTCGCGGGCCGCCGCGCGAACGACGCCGCGGTGGCGCCGGACGGCTCGCTGTGGGCGGGCACCATGCGGTACGACGAGGCGCCGGGCGGTGGCACGCTGACCCGGCTGACCGGCGACGGCACGGCAAGCACGGTCCTGCCCGACGTCACGGTCAGCAACGGCACCGGCTGGAGCCCCGACGGGCGCCTCATGTACTACGTGGACTCCCCGACCCGCCGGGTGGACGTCTTCGACCACGACGGCGAGCGCGTCCACGGTTGGCGGCCGCTCGTGGAGATCGAGGAGGGCGCGGGCTTCCCGGACGGCCTGACGGTCGATGCGGACGGCTGTGTGTGGGTGGCGCTGTGGGACGGGGGAGCGGTGCGGCGCTACACGCCCGGCGGCGCGCTGGACCGGGTGATCAGCTTGCCCACGCCCCGTACGACGGCCTGCGCGTTCGGCGGGGCCGGGCTGACCGACCTGTACGTGACGACGGCTCGGACCGGCGTGCCGGCCCCGCATCCCCTGTCGGGCTCGCTGCTGGTGATCCCGGCGGCCGGACACGGCCTGCCGCAGCCGGCGTTCCAGGGCTGACAGCGCCTCGTGGGGGCGCGGAGCCGCAGCCGGCCGACGGCCTAGAGGACCCCCGCCGCCTTCCGCTCCTCCGCGGTCAACGGCGGCCCCGGCAGCGGGGGGTGCAGCGGCCCCACGGCCGCCGCGAGCAGTACGCCGGGCGTCAGCAGGACCTGCGCTCCCCGCTCCAGCGACGTCACGTCGGTGACCCGGCGGGCGATGCGCCCGTTCCCCGTCGCGGTGTACATCAGGCGGCCGACGTAGGCGGAGAGCAGCCGGTCCCGCAGAGTGGGGCCGGCCTCCGTCGCGCCCGGGTAGAACACGTCCTGGCCGAGGGCCAGGTCCCATGCCGCGCGGACCGGCCGGGCGACCGCCCGCTGCACGCGCCGCGCCAGCCCCGGCCTGCCCCAGCCGTGCCGCCGTATCACCCGGCGGAGCAGCACCGCGCTCTGAGCGGCGGCGGACAGCCCGTGGCCGTAGACCGGGTTGAACACGGCCAGCGCGTCGCCGAGGACGCTGAAGTTCTCCGGCCAGACCGGCATCCGCTCGTAGAAGTGCCGGCGGTTGACCGTGGAGCGGGTGACGGACACGTCGGACAGCGGCTCGGCGCGCTCCAGCAGCTGGCCCATCAGCGGATGCCGCAGCTTCTGGCGGGCGAAGGGGACGAAGTCCTCGTTCGCGGCGGAGGGTTCGCCGCCCCGGGTGCCCTGCAGGGTGACGATCCACCGGCCGTGCTCGATGGGCAGGAGGAATCCCGAGCGGCCCGGCCCCTCGCCCCGCGGATCCAGCTGCAGGTTGACCACCGGGAAGCCGTCCCTGGCCCCTTCCGGGGCGAGGAAGAGCCGGCTGGCGTAGACCAGGCCCGGGTCGACCTCGCGGATCTGCGGGGCGGGCAGTCCCAGATCCGCGAGCCAGCGCGGGGCCCGCGACCCGCGCCCGGTCGCGTCCACCACGAGATCGGCCGGCAGCGTGCTTTCGGCGCCCTCGCGCGTCCGGATCCGTACGCCGGTGACCGCCGTGCCGGTGCCGGTGAGGCCGAGGACCTCGGTCCCATCGAGGAGGTCGATCCGCCCGTCGGCGAGGACCCGTGCGCGGATCGTGGCGTCCAGCAGGTCCCGGCCGGCCAGGATCACATGGTGGGACTCGGGCCAGCGGCGGAACCAGCCCTGCGCGGAGAGGGCGACCACGCCGGTGGTGACCGGATGCCGGCGCCCCCCGGCGGCCTCGAGCGCCTCGGTGATGCCCGGCAGCAGTTCCTCCACGGCCCGCACCCCGCCCGACCACAGCATGTGGGCGTGCCGAGCCTGCGGCAGCCCCTTGCGGGGTTCGGGTCCCTCGGGCAGGGCGTCCCGCTCGACGACGACGACCCGGTCGGCGGACTCGGCGAGGGCGCGCGCCGCGAGCATGCCGGTGTGGGATCCCCCCAGCACCACGGCGGTTCTGGCGGGGGAGGAGGGTTCACTCATGCGCGGGCACGCTCTCTGCGGGGGCGGTCGCGCGGGCGCGTACCGCAGTGATCTCGTCGTGGTGGCGGAGGGCTTGGGACACGGCCTGGATCTCCTGGAGCAGGTACGCCGTGTCGGGGCCGGACTCGGAGCCGGTGCCGTCGGCCCGCGGCGGCCGCTCGCCGCCGGCCGCGTCCAGTAGCGTGACGGCGGCTGCGAGGGCTCGGGCCCGGTCCGGTGCGAAGCCGAGGGCGAGGGCGGCGTCGTACGAGCGGGCGCACACGTCCTCGTCCAGGCGCCGCGAGAGTTGCAGCAGGGCGTCGCGGATGAAGGTCTCGCGGCGGATGAGCCGCAGTTCGGCCGGGGCGTGCGGGGCGAAGGGCTCACGTTCGCCGGTGACGTTCCGCGTGAGCTGGTAGAGGGGGCGCAGAGCGCGGTGGCGCAACCGGACGTGCCAGCGCTCGTGCAGATACTGGCCGACGTGCGGGACGATGAAGCCCACCGCGACCAGGGTGGCGGAGACGCAGGCGCCCGCGGGGGCCACATTGGTGCTCAGCCAGTCCAGGTCGTGGCCGGTCCACCGGGCCACGACGGCCGTGAGCTTGGCCGCGTCGAAGAACAGGTTGGTGGCGTAGCCGACGCCCAGCAGTCCCAGTCCCCAGCGCAGCCAGGCGTCGAGACCGTCGGTGCGGATCCAGTTCCAGATCAGCCGGGCCGTGATGGAGCAGGCCACGGTGTGCGCGACGAGGTAGAGCAGGATCTCCTCGCGCATGAAAGGGGTGTTGGCGTAGTACGTGTCCAGGTCCCGTAGCCGCTCCTCGGGCACGTCCGCGAGCGCGAACAGCGTCCACAGGGCGACCACCACGCCCGCGTACACGGACACCACCCAGCGGGTCACCCGGCGGGTCTGGGCCGAGCGGTCGGAGCGGCCGTTGCGCCAGGCGATGATCAGCAGCAGCCAGGACGCGCAGAGTGCGGTGAGCAGGGAGTACACCCAGGGCGCCGAGATGTTCGGCACGCC
Source organism: Streptomyces sp. NPDC046759 (assembly GCF_040645475.1). Lineage (NCBI taxonomy): Bacteria > Bacillati > Actinomycetota > Actinomycetes > Kitasatosporales > Streptomycetaceae > Streptomyces > Streptomyces sp. NPDC046759. The sequence goes on from NZ_JBEYYJ010000005.1 coordinate 175,659, forward strand.
GGTGACCCGGTTGGTCCAGGCGATGGTCCTGGGGGCCGCGAAGACGAACACCGCGCAGGCGAACAGCAGCAGACCGCCGACGGCGCGCAGCATCGGGTCCCGCCACATCCTGATGATGCTGGGCAGCTTGATCAGCAGGGCGGCGGTCAGGACCGCCGTGGGGATCCAGAAGGAGACGGAGACCTCGCCGAGGAATCCCGGGGAATCGAGCGCCAGGGTCACCGCGTGGCTCCTCTTGTTCCGGACGTCCGGTTCGCCACCGGGTTGCGGCCCCTCGGCTCACCCGCGCGCTCGCGTCCTCGATAGCCGAGGGTCCGCTGCACCGGGCTGAGGGACCGGCCCGCCGGGGCGGGGGAAGCGCCGGCGCCGGAGCCGGCGAGGTGGGGGCGGAACAGGGCGGCCAGGCGGTGCCCGAAGTCGTCCGCCTCGGCCTCGTCGGCCTGCCGCGAGCCGTTGCGGGCGGCCACCGTGAGGGGTGTGCCCCGCCAGTCGGGGGTGTCGGCGAGCGCGCGGGCCGCCGCGTCGCCGGCCAGGCGCGGGTGGCGGTGGCCGGTGTGCACATGCCACAACTCATGGCCCAGGATGACCAGTTGCTGCACCGCCTCGGCCCGCTCCTCCACGATCACCAGGTCGAAGTCGGCGAATTCCAGCCACAGCCCGGTGACTTCGATCTCGTCCGGGAAGCGCTCGAAGCGCAGGTGGACGGGCCGCCCGTCGCGCAGTCCGGCCATCGCCTCGCACAGGGCCCGGCACAGCTCCCGTACGTCGGCGGGCGCCTCGGGCCGGCTGTGGACGGCGGCGGCGAGGTCGTCGGCCAGGGAGCGTTTCGCCGAGCCCGGACGGGAGCGCCGCAGCCGTGCGGTCAGGCGTGCCAGCCGCCCCCGCGCGCCCGCCATGCCCATCGACTCCCCCTTCTGCCGGTCCGAGCCTACGCGTCTGGGCGTGTCCCCGTCATGAGATCCCGGGACCGTCGTCAAAGAGAAAACCATCCATGAGCCGGTGTCCCCTCCCATGTCCCCCGTTCCCCCCGTGAGACGGAAGCGCTTCGAACCTGCGGTCCCGTTCGGTGGGCTCGCCCGGTCACACCGGTGTGACCGGCAGCCCGCCGCTCGCCCTGCCGAGCAGCGTCAGGCTCACCTTTCCCGGTCCCGACAGCGTGGTGAACTCCGACAGGACCGCCAGCGCGAGGGTGTTGGCGCCCCGGGTGCGCAGGACGCCGTTCGGCAGGACGAAGGTGTGCTGCGGTCCGACGTCGTTGATGTACTGGCCCATGTTCCAGCCGTTGAGGAAGATCTGCGCCCGGTAGGCCCGGTACGGATCGTCCTCGAGGGTCAGCCCGACCGAGGCGTCGATGTCGGCCGGCACCGACAGCCGGAACGTGGTCCGGTACCAGGTCACGCCCTGGCGGCGGGCGGCGCGCGGGAAGGTCACCGCCTCCCAGTCGTGGTCCCTGAAGCCCGGCAGATGCCAGCCCTCCCGCTCGCCGTACAGGCCGCCGTTGTTCATCGGGCCGCGCACGGGGTCGGGGGCCGCCGCGCCCTGGATCCGCCACCGCACCTTCGGCGAGGCGCCCTTGAAGGCGGCCGCCGTCAGCCCGCGGGCCGCCTTGTGCGTGTCGAGCCCCTTGCCGTCCTGGTCGTGCTGCATGCGCCGCACCAGCACGGACAGCACATGCCGGCCGGGGGACCGCAGGGCGGCGCGCACCGGGAAGGCGGCCGTCGCCGACCAGGTCCCCTGCCGGACGGTCGTGTCCTTGTCCGGCACCGGCATCCGGTGGGTGCCCAGCGGATCGCCGTCCAGCCAGGCCATCAACAGGCCCTGCGTGCCGGTGCTGTAGGCGAGCGAGACCTCCTCCAGGCCGGTCGCGTCGGTGAAGGTGCCGCGGTACCAGACGTCCCCGTAGTGGAAGCCGTAGTCGTCGGCGAAGAGGACCGGCCGGCCGCCGGGAACGGGCGTGCTGCTGAACGACGTCCTCCTGTCCGCGACCGTCCAGCCGGAGTCGTCGAAGCCGGGTCCGGCCTCGGGGTTCTCCGTGCGCATCCGCCAGCCGCCCAGCTCCGGCAGCCTCACCTCCGGGACGGCCGGCAGCAGTCCGGTGGTCATCAGGCTGCCGGACAGGGTGACCCGGGTGGGCAGGGTGCGGCCGTTCCACACCAGGGTGTCGATCCCGCGCGGGCCCCACACCTCCATGCTCGTCGTGTCGGTGACGTCACCCGTCAGGTGGACCTGGGAACCGCGCACCTCGGCGTGGCGCAGCAGCGCCGGACCGTACACCAGCAGGGTTCCGGACGGGGTGTCGTACGGGAAGAGGCGTACGGCGGTGGCGTCGTCGGCGAAGAGCAGCACCAGCGGGGTCTCGCTCTCGCCCTTCTGCACCAGCACCCGGGTCAGTCCGTCCTCGCCGAGCGGGCTGCTCACATGCAGCTCGTCGCCGTTCAGGACCCAGGCGGCCTCGGGGTCCAGCCGCATGACGCTCGGCTCGACCGGGCACTTCAGCACGAGCTCGGCCATGTCGCCGCGGCGCCCCGAGAACAGCGCGATGTCCTGCCGGCCCGCCGTCATGGCCAGCACGGGCTCGGCGGTGGAGTACTTCAGCGTCCTCTCGCCGAGCTTCAGGCCGGTCGTCAGCAGCCGGGCGTCCTTGCCGGGCACGGTGATCCGCAGCCGGCCGGCGTCGGTCGGCAGATCGGTGGTGACCGTGTCCGTACCGTCGTTGCGGGCGACGTAGACGTGCGCGCCGGTGTCCGGGTTGGTCAGGTGGTAGACCTTCAGGCCCTCGGCCTTCACGTCCCCCGCCCGGTCCAGCTTGGCGAAGTCGGGCACGCGCTGGAGCAGGTGCCCGAGCTGGTGCATCGGCGCGATCTTCCCGGTGACGTTCCTGGCCTCGTCGATGGCGGCGCCGTAGTCGTACGACGTGTAGACCACCGGCGCGGGCAGCCAGCCCCACGATGTCCCGCCGAAGGTCATGTAGACGTTGTGCAGGGTCAGGCCGTTGGCGAGGTTGGTGAGGTAGAAGCGGCGTTCGTAGGCCGCGTCCCGGGTGCGGCGCGACTCCGCGTACCCCTTGCCGTCGAACCAGGCCCCGCCCCACGGGTCGAACCAGCCGCCGCCGAACTCCGGGACGAACCCGGGCGTCGACGGCGACGCACTGGCCCCGCCCTTGGCCCCGCCGGGCCCGAACCTCCCCCAGTCGGGAGGGGTCTGCGACGGCGAGGGGTAGCCGTCGAAGCCGTACAGCCAGCCGCCCTTCTCGCCGCCGGTGTCGAACGACCCGGGCACCCAGTAGCCGTTGCGTCCCTTGTCGTTGTGGAACAGCGGCACGTCGATGCCGTCCGCCCGCACCTTCTTGTACAGGTGCGCCATGTACGCCCGGCCGGTCTCGTCGACGTGGGCGTCGTACTCGTTCTCGATCTGGTAGAGCAGGATCGTGCCGCTGCCCTGGGTGAACAGGTGCCGGCGCGCGATCCGGTTCACCTGGGTCAGCCACTCGTCGACGTGCCCCAGATACGTCGGGTCGTCGGTCCGGGCCGTGCCCCCGGTCGCCGTCAGCCAGCCGGGGAAGCCGCCGCCGTCCACTTCGGCGTTGATGTACGGACCGGGCCGCAGGATGACGTACAGGCCCGTCTCGGCGGCCATGCGCAGGAACAGGCCGAGGTCCCGGACGCCGGTGAAGTCGTAGTGGCCGGCGGCGGGGGAGTGGTAGTTCCAGGCCACGTAGATGCTCACGGCGTTGTACCCGTGGGCCCGCATCTTCTGCAGGACGTCCCGCCACAGGGAGGGGCTCGGCAGCCGGAAGGGGTGCATCTCACCGGACCACACGACCAGCCGTCTGCCGTCCACCAGCAGCGAGTACTGGTCGTAGCCGATGGTGTGCGGCCGGCCGTCCGCGCTCGGTGGAGCGGGCGCCGGGCCGGTCGGCACGCTGCGTGCCGCGTACGCCGAAGGCGCCCCGGTGCCGCCGCTGCCGCCCAGGGCGAGCCCGAGCGCGGTCGAGCCGGCCAGGGCACTGAAACTACGTCTGCTGAGCGCCAAGGTGGATCCTCCCGGGCGATCTTACGGGGCGCGGGTTGCGGGCCATTCTCCCTGCGGCGACGCCCCACAATGGACTCATGAGGATCTCGGCACGGGCGGATTACGCGGTACGGGCGGTACTGGAGGTGGCCGTACGGCAGGGTAACGGCCCGGTGAAGGCAGAGGAAATCGCCGCCGTGCAGGGCATCCCGCACAAGTTCCTGGAGGGGATCCTGGGCGACCTCAGGCGGGGCGGCATCGTCGACAGCCGGCGTGGCGGAGGCGGCGGTTACCGGCTGGCCCGCGACGCGGCCGACGTGACGGTCGCCGACGTGATCCGCGCGGTGGACGGACCGATCGTCTCGGTGCGCGGCGAACGCCCCACGGACCTCGCCTACACCGGAACCGCACAGCCCCTGCTGCCGCTGTGGATCGCGCTGCGCGCGAACGTCCGCCGGATCCTGGAGGGCGTCACCGTCGCCGACCTCGCGGCGGACGCGCTGCCCGAGCCGGTGCGGGCCCTGGCGGCGGAGCCGGCGGCCTGGGAGAACCCCTAGGCCCCGGATGTGAACGACCGGTTGTGAATGGCCGGAGTTGAACCTCCCGGGCGTGACTGGGGCTTCCTACGATGCGGAGCGCTTCACAGGCTCCACACAGACCCCCCACACTCGACCCCTGGAGAAATCATGGCTGGTGGGCTCCTCCTGAGCGGTGCCGTGGCGGCACTGCTCACCACCGCGCTACCCGCTCACGCGCCCGCCTCGGGCGTGTTCGACAACCCGCCCCCGGACAAGATCGTCATCGACGTGGCCACGGTGAACGGCTCGGGCTGCCCTGCGGGCACGGCCGCGGTGGCCGTCTCGCCGGACAACACCGCCTTCACGGTGACCTACAGCAGCTACCTGGCCCAGGCCGGCGGCGCCTCCGACCCCACGGCCTTCCGCAAGAACTGCCAGCTCAACCTGGTGGTCCACGTCCCCCAGGGCTTCACCTACGCGATAGCCAGCGCCGACTACCGCGGCTTCCTGTCCCTGCAACCCGGCGCCAGCGCCACCCAGAAGGCCTCGTACTACTTCCAGGGCTCCCCGCAGACGGTGCCCAAGACCCACCCCTTCAGCGGCTCCTACAACGACGACTGGGAGGCCACCGACAGCACCGACTGGGCCCAGCTGGTCTGGGCGCCCTGCGGGGTGCTGCGCAACTTCAACATCAACACCGAGCTGCGGGTGAACGCGGGCACCACCTCACCCGGCAAGGTCAGCTTCATGACGATGGACTCGACGGACGGGGACATCAGCACCGTGTACCACCTGGCCTGGAAGGAGTGCCCGGCCGGCTAGCCCGGTCGCCGTGGGGCCGTCCGCCGCTCCGGAGGGCCCCACGGCCGGCCGCCCGCCCGTCACGGAAGGAATCTCACCTCCGGGAAGGCGGCGGACGGCCCGTCGAGCAGGCGGCTGCGGCGGTGCCGCAGGTGCAGGTCGAAGAAGGCGAGCGGGTACGCCTGCTGGATCCGCAGTGCCCGGACCGGATCCAGCGTTCCGATCCAGCCGCGCAGCTCCTCGTCGCTCATCCCGACCGCCTTCGCCAGCTGCGGGACCAGCACCTGGTTGTCGCAGTACGACGAGTGGACCGCGCCGTCGGCCTGGACGTCGAGCCGCCATCCCCGCAGGTGCGACCAGAACTCGGCGACGCTCGGCTCCTCGGCCCGGGTGAACACGGCGGTCATCATCATGAACGGCCGGTCCAGATCGTCGCCGGTCACCGGCTCCATCGGGCCGTCGAAGCTCAGCCCGGCCCGCACGCGTGGGTCCTCGAGCATGACCAGGGCGGTCGCCGTCCCGCCCTTCGACCAGCCGAACATGCCCACGCGGCGCAGATCGAGAGCACCGCACAGGCCGGCCGGCAGCGGCCGGTGGCCGGCGTCGGGGTTGCGGCCGGCGTCGAGATCCTCGACGCGGTCGAGGACGAAACGGATGTCCCTGGCGAAGTCCGCCGGTCCCAGCAAGTACCGGGGGTCGTGCAGCGGGACGACGACCCGGCCGTCGGGGAACTGACTGAACGCGTCGTCGGTGTGATCCACCGTGACCACGACGTATCCGTGGCTGGCGAGTTCCTGCACCACCACGGTGGTGTCGGAGCGGTGGTCGTGCGCGCCGTGCGAGAACAGGACGACGGGCAGACGTCCGCCCGCCCGCCGCACCGGGGCGTTCTCGTGGCCGGCCGTGCGGGGCGCGAGCGCGGCGTCGGCGTCGAATCCCGCGGTGGCGAGGAGCGCCCGCAGCGGGGCGGCGGGCATCCAGGGCACCCGCGGGTACCGCTCCACGTCCAGGGCGGGGTACCACACGCCTGCCATCAGCTCGCGGTGACGTCCCCGCCCCGCCGCGGGATCGGTCCGCGAGTCGTCCACGAGGTGCAGCGACACCGTGCCCACCGGGAACGGTCCGGTGGGCGCGGGCAGGGTGAGCCGCGCCGGGCCCCCCGCGGTCGCGGCGCCCCACGCGCGAGGTGCGGCGCCGAGCGGCACGGCGGCGCCGGCCGCGAGTGCGGCTCCCAGCAGATGACGGCGTGTGAGTCCTTCACGACTGCTCATGTCCATGACGGAAGGTTGTCAGCCGGGCACCTCCGGCCACATCAGCCCACCGGATGCACGGGCCGGTGGGCGTCGGCCCACGGTCCTCCGCCCACGGGTTGAGCGCAGCGCCTCACGGGGGTGCGGGGAACGGCCCGACGAGCCACAACGCCTCCGCAGCCGCCGGACCCCGGTCGCGGCACCACCCACGGCGATGCGGCCTCAGGCCCCCGCGGCATTCGGCCAGCTCTGCGCATTCGGCCACCCCGTCGCCGGCGCCGGCGTCAGCCCCGCGGCCGCCCCCGGTGCGGGCGGCGCCGTCATCCCCCGCACCTGGGCCGCGGTGAGACCGCCGCGCGCCGGGACCCCGGGCGGAGTGGGCGCGACGACGGCCGCGGGCGCCGGTACCGGAGTGGGGGCCGGTACCGGCGCGGGCGCAGGGAGCGGCGCGGGTACCGGTGCGGGCACAGGTACCGGTGTGGGCGCAGGCAGTGGGGTCGGCTGCGGCACCGGCGCCATGGGCTGCTGGGCCGGAGCCGCCATCGGCTGAGGCGCCACGGGCACGGGCTGCGGCACGGCAGGCACGGGCTGCGGCACGGGTGTCGGCTGCGGCGCGGCGGGCACGGGCTGCGGTACGGGCGCCGGCTGCGGCGCGGCGGGCAGGGGCGCCGCCGACATCGGCATCCCGCCGGGCTGTACGGCGGCGGGGAGCGGCATGCCGGTGCCGGCGGCCGGGGCGGGAGCGGCACCCATGGCCTGGGCCTGCGCGGCCAGACCCGGTACGCCGCCTCCGTTGGTCTCGTTCACCAGCCGGTCCACCGCCGCCGTACCCGAGCTGTAGCTGGTCCCGGTGCCCAGCTCGGGTACGGCGGCTCCCCTCCTGGACCCGTAGAGCACCTGCTCCAGGCCGGACACCAGGCGACGCACGTCGACCTGGGGGCGCACCACGAGTCTCAGGAAGCGGCTGGAGGAGCCGATCTTGTTGCCGCACTCGCGGACCAGGATCCGGTGCTCGGTGAGCATCCGGTCCCGGACCACCGTGCCCTCGGCGCCCACGGGAAGGCGTACGAAGAGGAAGTTCCCCTGCGAGGGGTAGACCGTCAGGCCGGGCAGTGCCGACAGGTGGCTGGCCATCTCCAGGCGGTCGCGGCGGACCTGCTGCAGGCTCTGCGCATACTCCGCGCCGTGCTCCTTCAGCATGAACACCATGTGCTCGGCGAAGGAGTTGAGGTTCCACTTGGGGAGCATGGAGCGGACCTTGCCCGCGAGGGCCGGGTTCGCCACGAGGTAGCCGAAGCGCACGCCGTGCAGGCCGAAGTTCTTGCCCAGGCTGCGCAGCACGATCACGTTGGGGCGCAGCATGGCCTCCTGGACGACGCTCGGCTCGGACTCGGCGTCGGCGAACTCCAGGAAGGACTCGTCGACGATCACCAGGTCCAGGTCGGCCATCGCGTCCATGAACTGCACCACCGACTGCTTGCGCAGATAGCCGCCGTCGGGGTTGTTGGGGTTGCAGATCACCGCCACCCGGGTGCCGCGCTTGCGGATGAACTCGGCGTACTGGGCGAGGTCCAGCGCGAAGCCGCTCGCCTCCTGGAGCGGGAACATGTCGACCCGCTTGCCGGTCTCCATCGGCTGGTCGGTCCAGCGGCCGAAGGTCGGGACGGGAACCGCCAGCGACTCGCGGACCAGCAGGTGGTCGATCCAGGTGATCAGCTCCGTGGAGCCGTTGCCCATGGCCACGCACTGCGGCGGGAGCTGGAGCAGCGAGCACAGCTCGCCGGTGATGGTGTCGGCGCCGCTCGGGTAGTACGTGACGATCTCACGGAGCCGGGCCGACAGCTCCTCGAACATGGCCGGGGTCGGGAAGTACGGGTTGCACGGGATGCAGAAGTCCACCGGCCCGGTGCCGTCCCCGCCCTCTCGCGTCAGCGCCGCCATCGAGGGGCTGTGCGCGGTGCTGCCGCGGAACAGCGAGGTGACGTTGCCGGTCAAGGAGACCTCCGTTTCGGGTGGCCCGTGCGGGGGAGCACGGGCCACCCTTGAGTACGGAGGGGGCGGCAGTGGCGTTCAGCTCACCGCTCGTGTGAGCCGGTTCACGCCCGGCCGGTCGCCTTCACCGGTCGCCTTCACACGCCGAACGTGTGGATCGTCGTCGTCCGGTACGTCTGCCCCGGCCGCAGCACGGTCGAGGGGAACGACGGCTCGTTCGGCGAGTCCGGGAAGTGCTGGGTCTCCAGGGCCAGACCGTCGCCCTGCCGGTAGGTGTGGCCGGACTGGCCGACGAGGGTGCCGTCCAGGAAGTTGCCCGAGTAGAACTGCACACCGGGCTGGTCGGTGAGGATCTTCAGGCTGCGGCCGGAGCCGGGGTCGCGCAGGGTCACCACGTGCTCGGGCCTGGCGGTGACGCCTTTGTCGAGCACGAAGTTGTGGTCGTAGCCCTTGGCGGTGACCAGCTGCTGGTGGCCGGTGCGGATGTCCCGGCCGATCGGCTTGGCACGGGTGAAGTCGAAGGGGGTGCCCTTCACCTTCGCCAGCTCGCCGGTGGGGATCAGGCCCGGGTCCGTGGGGGTGAACCGGCCGGCCGCCAGCCAGAGTTCGTGGTCGTAGATGCTGCCGCTGCCCTCACCGGCGAGGTTGTAGTAGGTGTGGTTGGTGAGGTTGACGACGGTCGGCCTGTCGGTGGTGGCCTCGTAGTCGATCCGCCAGTCGCCGTGCCGGTTCAGCGTGAAGGTGACCTTCGTCCTCAGCGTGCCCGGGTAGCCCATCTCGCCGTCGACGCTCGTGTAGTGCAGATGCAGCCCGACGTCGGAGCCGGCGGTGAACGGCTCGATGTCCCACACCTTGGTGTTGAAGCCCTTGGCGCCGCCGTGCAGGCTGTTCACGCCGTCGTTGACGGACAGCTGGTAGTTCTCGCCGTCCAGGGTGAACCGGCCCTTGGCGATGCGGTTGCCGTAGCGGCCGATGGTGGCGCCGAAGTAGGTGGTGCCCTTGACGTAGGCGTCGAGGTTGTCGTAGCCGAGGGAGACGTTGGCGTACCGGCCGTGCCGGTCGGGGATCTCCAGGGACTGGATGATGCCGCCGTAGGAGAGGACCTTCAGGCGGGTGCCACCGTTCTCCAGCGACCAGCGGTGGACCCTGGTGCCGTCGGCGAGCGTGCCGAACAGCTCCTTCACCGGCTTGCGGCCCCCTGGCGAAGCGGACGCGGCCTGGGCCGTGCCCGCGCCCGTGCCGAGGGTGGTGGCGGCGATGCCCGCCGCGGCTGCTCCTGCGATGACCGTGCGTCTGTTCAGTTCCATCGGATGCGGCTCCCGGAAGAGGAGGGGCCCCGCCTCGCGGCGGGGCCCGATCTGGTTTACGAACCGGACTTGCGCTTGTTCCACACGTCGAAGCCGACCGCCGCCAACAGGGCCAGGCCCTTGATGACCTGCTGCCAGTCGGTGCCGACGCTGAGGAGGTTCATGCCGTTGTTCAGCACGCCGAGGACGAGACCGCCGATGATGGCACCGAGCACGGTGCCGACACCGCCGCTCATGGAGGCGCCGCCGATGAACGAGGAGGCGATCGCCTCCAGTTCGAAGCCGTCGCCCGCCTTCGGCGAGGCCGCGTTCAGGCGGGCGGCCACCACCAGACCCGCCAGGGCCGCGAGCACGCCCATGTTCAGGAACACCTGGAAGGTGATGCGCTTGTCCTTCACGCCGGACAGCTTGGCCGCCGGCAGATTGCCGCCGATGGCGTAGATGTGGCGGCCGAAGACCGAGTTGCGCATGACGTAGCCGTAGCCGCCCACCAGGACACCGAGGATGATCAGCACGATCGGCGCGCCGTCGTAGCTGGCGAGGAGCATCGTGAGGGCGCAGATCGCGGCGACCAGCGCGACGAGCTTGAGCAGGAACAGCTTGACGGGCACCACGTCCAGGGAGAACTCCTGCTGGCGGCGCCGGTCGCGCACCTCCTGCCACACCACGGCGGCGATCAGGACGATGCCGAGGAGCAGGGTGAGGTTGTGGTAGTTGGTGTTCGGGCCGACCTCGGGCAGGAAGCCGTTGCCGATCTTCTGCAGGCCGTCCGGGAACGGGCCGAGGGTCTGCCCCTTGAGCAGGATCTCGGTGAGGCCGCGGAAGAGCAGCATGCCCGCCAGGGTGACGATGAACGACGGTATGCCGAAATACGCGATGAGGAAGCCCTGCACGGCGCCCGCCACCGCGCCCACCAGCAGGCACAGCACCAGCGCGACGGGCCACGCCACATGGTGCTGCACCGTCAGCACGGCCGCGAAGGCACCCACGAACGCGGTGATCGAGCCGACCGACAGGTCGATGTGCCCGGCGATGATGACCAGCATCATGCCGATCGCGAGGATCAGGATGTAGCTGTTCTGCAGCACCAGGTTGGAGACGTTGCGCGGCAGCAGCAGGTCGCCGCCGGTCCAGATCTGGAAGAGGACGACGATCAGACCGAGCGCGATCAGCATGCCGTACTGGCGCATGTTGCGGCGCAGGCCGCCGAGCACCAGCCGCAACAGACCCTCGCCGGCGGCCGGTCCGCCCTTGCCCGGCGGCGCGGCGGCCGGGCTCTTGTCGGTGACGTCCGTGCTCATCGCGTTACCTCTTTGTCCTTCGTCATCTGGCGCATCAGCACTTCCTGCGTGGCCTCGGCGCGTGGCACCTCACCGGTCAGCCGCCCGGCGGCCATCGTGTAGATGCGGTCGCACATGCCGAGCAGTTCGGGCAGCTCGGAGGAGATGAAGACGACCGCCTTGCCCTGGGCGGCCAGCCGGTCGATGACCGTGTAGATCTCGTACTTGGCGCCCACGTCGATGCCGCGCGTGGGCTCGTCCAGGATCAGCACGTCCGGACCCGCGAAGATCCACTTGCTGAGGACGACCTTCTGCTGGTTGCCGCCGGACAGCTTGCCCACCGGCTCGAACACCGTCGGCGCCTTGATGTTCATCGACGTGCGGAAGCCCTCGGAGACCTGCCGCTCGGCCTGCTCGTCCACCACGCCCCGCTTGGCGACCTTCCGCAGCGCGGTCAGCGAGATGTTCCGGTTGATGGTGTCGATGAGGTTGAGGCCGTAGTGCTTGCGGTCCTCGGTGACGTACGCGATGCCGTGCTCCACCGCCTCCGCGACGGACTTCGTACGGATCTCCACGCCGTCCTTGAGGACCGTGCCGCCCGCGTACCGGCCGTAGGTGCGCCCGAAGACGCTCATCGCGAGTTCGGTGCGGCCGGCGCCCATCAGGCCCGCGATGCCGACGATCTCGCCCCGGCGGACGCTGATCGACACGTCGTCCACCACCTTGCGCTGCTGGTCGATGGGGTGGTGGACGGTCCAGTTGCGGATCTCCAGCGCGGGGGCCGCGCCCTCCTGCGGCTCGTGCGGGGTGCGCTCGGGGAAGCGGTGGTCGAGGTCGCGGCCCACCATGCCGCTGATGATCCGGTCCTCGGTCGTCTGCTCGGCCTTCACGTCGAGCGTCTCGACGGACCGCCCGTCGCGGATGATCGTCACCGAGTCGGCGACCCGGCGGATCTCGCCCAGTTTGTGGGAGATGATGATCGAGGTGATGCCCTGGTTCTTCAGCTCCAGGATCAGGTCGAGGAGTTTGCCGCTGTCCTCGTCGTTCAGCGCCGCCGTCGGCTCGTCGAGGATGAGCAGCTTCACCTCCTTCGACAACGCCTTGGCGATCTCCACGAGCTGCTGCTTGCCCACGCCGATGTCGGCGACGCGGGTCTCCGGATGCTCGTCGAGGCCGACCCGGCGCAGCAGTTCGGTGGCGTGGCGCAGGGTCTCGCGCCAGTCGATGAACCCGCGCCTGGCGTGCTCGTTGCCGAGGAAGATGTTCTCCGCGACGGAGAGGTACGGCACCAGCGCCAGCTCCTGGTGGATGATGACGATGCCGTGCTGCTCGCTCGCCCGGATGTCCTTGAACCGGCAGGTCTCCCCCTCGAAGAGGATCTCGCCCTCGTAGCTGCCGTGCGGATGGACGCCGGAGAGGACCTTCATCAGGGTCGACTTGCCGGCGCCGTTCTCCCCGCAGATGGCGTGGACCTCGCCCTGCCGGACGGTCAGGGTGACGTCCGACAGCGCCTTGACACCGGGAAAGGTCTTGACGATCGAGCGCATTTCCAGGACGGGTCCCGCCATGGTCGTGCCTTCCAATCAGTGTGGGTCGGGCAGGGGGGCGGGCTTACTTGAGCTGGGACTCGGTGTAGTAGCCGCCCTTGACCAGGACGTCCTCGTAGTTGGTCTTGTCCACGCTCACCGGCTGGAGCAGGTAGGAGGGCACGACCTTGGCGCCGTTGGTGTAGGTCTTGGTGTCGTTGACCTGGGGCTTCTTGTCGTGCAGGACGTCGTCGACCATGGTCACCGCGACCGCGGTCTCCTTGCGGCTGTCCTTGAAGACGGTCTGGGACTGCTGGCCCGCGATGATCGACTTCACCGAGGCCAGCTCGGCGTCCTGCCCGGTGATGACCGGCAAGGGGTTGCTGCCCGAGCCGTAGCCGTCCGACTTCAGCGCGGAGATGATGCCGATGGAGATGCCGTCGTAGGGCGAGAGCACCGCGTCGACCTTGCCGCTCTTGTAGGAGGAGGTGAGGATGTCCTCCATGCGCTTCTGCGCGGTGGTGCCGTCCCAGCGCAGGGTGGTGACCTGGCTGAGCTTGGTCTGCCCGGACTTGACGACCAGTTCCTTCTTGTCGATGTACGGCTGGAGCACCTTCATGGCGCCGTCGAAGAAGTACTGGGTGTTGTTGTCGTCGTTGGAGCCGGCGAACAGCTCGATGTTGAACGGGCCCTTCTTGCCGCCGTCCAGGCCGAGCTTGTGCACGATGTAGGTGCCCTGGAGGGTGCCGACCTTCTCGTTGTCGAACGAGGCGTAGTAGTCGACGTTCTTGGTGCCGAGGATGAGCCGGTCGTAGGCGATGACCGGGATGTGGGCCTGGGCGGCCTCCTGGAGCACGTTGTTCAGGGACTTGTTGTCGATGGCCGCGATGATCAGGCCCTTGACGCCCTGCGTGATCATGTTCTCGATCTGCGAGACCTGGGTGCTCGGGTCGTCCTCGCCGTAGACCAGCTTGGTCTTGTAGCCCTTGGCCTTGAGGTTCTTGACCATGTCGTTGCCGTCGTTGATCCACCGCTCGGAGGACTTCGTCGGCATCGCGATGCCGATCGTGGCGCCCTTGACGTCGCCCGTCTTCTCCTTGCTGCCGCCCGAGCCGCTCTGCCCGCACGCGGTCAGGGTGAGGGCGAGCGAGGCGGTCGCGGATATCGCGGCGAGTGCGGCTCTGCGGTTGCGCATGGTGATCATTCCTTGGTCGTCTCGGCGTTGAGGGGTCGTTGAGAGGTCGTTGAGGAGCCGTTGAGTGGTCATGCGTCGCCGGGGAAGCGGTGGAGCGTCCCGGGCAGCCGCGAGCCGAGCGGCGCCATGTCGCCGTCCGCGCCGTGCCGGGCGAGCAGGTCCAGGGCGAGCCGGCCGCGCCGCACCCGCTCCCGGGCGGTGTCCAGGGTCACGTCCCGCAGATGGGTGCCCCACGGGTAGATGCCGGGTGCCCTGGACAGGCCGAACTTCAGATAGAGCGGTGCGCCGCGCCGGATCAGCTCGGCGACCTCGTACATCCGCACATAGCCCCCCAGGTCGTCGGGTGCCTCGATGTACATGTCCATCGGGGCGCGGGAGACCCGGCGGATCTCGGTGAGGTGATGCAGCGTCAGGTCGCTGGGCACGTTGACGGAGTCGGCGCCGAGCCGCTCGAAGACGGCGTACGCGGCCGGGTTGACGGGGCCGATGAGCGCCGAGACCTTGAGCGTGGTGTCGGCCGGCAGGATGCCGCTCTCCCGCGCCCGGTGCAGCGTCCAGAGCACGCCCTCGTCGGCGACCAGCAGGCACTTGACACCCAACTCGGCCGCCCGTACGGCGTCTTCGACGCAGCCCGCGACGGCGTCGTGGCCCCGTGCGCGCAGCCCGGCCCCGCGCGAGTCGGAGCGCACCGAGCCGCCGATGTCCCAGGTGCCGCGCGGGCCGGTGAACAGGCAGAGTTCGATGTCGCGTTCGGCGGTGGACTCGACCATCTCGGTGATCTCGGCGTCGGTCAGCATCCACACGCCGCTGCCCTGGCTGATCCGGTGGATCGGCACATCGAGGCGCGCGGCCTCCTTCAGCACGACCGCCAGCGCTTCGGGACCCTCGCACGAGGGGATCTCGGTGCGCCAGCGGCCGCCGCCCGGGAAGCTGTGGGCTGAGGCGTCGGCGGGGTCGAGGGCGGGTGCGCCCAGACCGAGAGCGGCGAGCGCCTGCTCGCCGGGTCGGCGGACCGCCGTAGCGGAAGCGTCGGTCGTCACAAGCTGTCCTTTGTGTTCGATATATCGGACGTAGTTCGCGCCTCGGAGCGGAAAACGGCCTGGGCGGTGCCGCCGAAAAAAGAGCGGCCGTGGTGGTACGCCGGTCGGGGCGCCGTCAGGTCACGCCCCGACCGGCGTACGCCTTCAGGGGCGCAGCAGCACCTTCCCCACCTTCGGATCGCCCGCCCCGACCAGCTCGATGGCCTGCGGGAACCCGGTCAGCGGCAGCTGGTGCGTGACCAGCGGCAGCGGGTCGAGCAGCCCGGTGCCGAACACCCGCACGGTGTGCGCCCAGGCGTCCGGTGGGGCCCCGAAGACGGTCTGCACCTCCAGCTGCCGTACGACGAGATCGGTCGGGTCGAGCCCGTCCGCGCCCGGCCCCGGGATCCCGGTCAGGACCAGCCGTCCGCCGCGCCGGAGCAGCGAGGCGGCGGTGCGCGCGGCGGAAGCCGATCCCGCCGTCTCGATCACGACGTCGAAGTCGTCCGGCAGCCCCTGGTCCTCGAGCCGGAAGCCGGTCGCCCCGAACCGCCGCGACAGCGCCTCCCGGTCGTTCCCGGTCCCGACGACGAGCAGTTCGGCCGGTGAGACCGCCCTCAGGAACTGCACGGCGAACATCCCGAGCGTCCCGGTGCCGACCACCGCGACCCGCTCTCCCGGCCGGGCGCCCGCCTTCAGCGCCGCCGCGGCGACGCAGGCGGCCGGCTCCAGCAGGGCGGCGGCGGTGAGATCGGCGTCGTCCGGGAGCACGTGCAGCAGCCGGGCCGGCAGGGTCAGCGTGGCGGCCATCGCGCCCGGCCGGGTGAAGCCGGTCTCCTCGTAGCCGTCGGTGCACAACGTGGTCTCGCCCGCATGACAGCGCTCGCAGACCTGGCAGTTGCGGAAGCCCTCGCCCACGACCTTGCGGCCGACGAGTCCTTCCGGCACTCCGGCGCCCACCTGTGAGACCGTCCCGGACCACTCGTGACCGGGCGTGAGCGGATAACGGACGTACCCCTCGGGCCGGTTGCCCTGGTACACCTCGCGGTCGCTGCCGCAGATGCCCACCGCGTGCACGGCCACCAGCACCTCGCCGGGGCCGGGCTCGCGAGGCGTGTGCTCCGCCAGCCGGTACCGGCCCGGGGCCTCGACGACGACGGCGGTGCTCACTCGGTCCCCTTCGGCCTGCGCTGCTCCCAGCCTTCGGCCCACAGGTCGAACCGGGCCTGCTGCTGCGGGAACTCGGCGGCCGCGTCGACGTCCAGCTCGACGCCGAGTCCGGGGGCGTCGGAGAGGTGGAAGTAGCCGTCGACGACCTGCGGCGCGCCCTTGACCACCTTCTTGATCTCCGCGTCCGCGAAGTCATTGAAATGTTCGAGGATCTTGAAGTTCGGTGAGGTGAAGCCGACCTGGAGGGAGGCGGCGGTGAGCACGGATCCGCCGACGTTGTGCGGCGCGACCAGCATGTAGTGCGTCTCGGCGGTGGCGGCGAGCTTCCTGGTCTCCCAGATGCCGCCGATGTGGCCGACGTCGGGCTGGACGATGTCGACGGCCTGGCTGTCGAGCAGCTCGCGGAACTCGATCCGGTCGTGGATCCGCTCGCCCGTGGCGACCGGGACGTCGACCTTGGCCGCGACCTTCTCCAGCGCCTTCAGGTTCTCCGGCGGCACCGGCTCCTCCAGCCAGGCCGGCTCGAAGGGCGCCATCTCCCTGGCCAGCCGGACGGCGGTGGCGGGGGAGAAGCGGCCGTGCATCTCCAGCATCAGCTCGGCGTCCGGACCGATCGCGTCCCGCACGGCCTCGATGAGGGAGACGGCGTACAGGGTCTCCTGGTGGTCCAGTTCGAAGTGCCCGGTGCCGAACGGATCGATCTTCAGCGCCTGGTAGCCGCGCTCGATGACCCCCTGGGCGGCCTTGTGGTAGGCCTCCGGGGTTCGCTCGGTCGTGTACCACCCGTTGGCGTACGCCTTGACCCTGTCCGTCACCTTGCCGCCGAGCAGCTGCCACACCGGTACGCCCAGCGCCTTGCCCTTGATGTCCCAGCAGGCCATCTCGACGACGGCGATGCCGGACATGACGATCTCGCCCGCACGGCCGTAGTCGCCGTACTTCATCCGGCGTACCAGATCCTCGACCGCGAACGGGTCCGAGCCGAGAATGTGATTGGCCTGGGCCTCCCGCAGATAGCCGATCAGCGCGTCGGTGTGACCGAGCATCCGGGTCTCGCCGACGCCCGTGACCCCCTCGTCCGTGTGCACCTGGACGTAGGTCAGATTGCGCCACGGCGTGCCGACCACGTGGGTGCTGATTCCGGTGATGCGCACGGCAGTTGCCCCTCAGCTGTTCGATATTTCGTCACACGTTCGAAATGCTGGCGTGACAGTAAGGATGGGGTGGTGGGGGTGTCAATGGGGCGCACAGGTAACGGTTTCGGCAAGCCTTTCGAGAATTGTTTCGTTTTCTACGAAACCTTCACAGGGGTGCCTAGGAACGGGACCGGCGGGGAATCTAGTCTTCCGGCGTCATGGACTACTGCCACCCGTGCCAACGGCACCTCAACGGCGCCCTGGCCTGTCCCGGGTGCGGAACACCGGCACGCCCCGCCGCCGGGGCGACGGTCGCGTACGCACGCGCGGGCACGGGTGGAACACCGGGTCACGGCGGGCACGTGCCCGCCGGCGACCGTCATCCCCCTGCCGAGACCTACGACGCGCGCGTGCCCGCCCAGGCGCACGGCGCGCCCGAGGAGTACGCGCCGCCGGCCTACGACTCCCAGGCCTACGGCACTTCGCCGTACGGCTCGCACGGGTACGACGCCGGTCAGGGGCACGAGTCCCAGGGGTACGGCGTCCCGCGCCAGTACGAGCCGGCGGAGACGGAGGCCCCGGAGCCGCACGGGGAGCCGGAATCCGGGGCCGAGGCCGAGGCCGGGGGCGCCGATCCCGAGCGGGGTGGCCGGTCCGCCCGGCGCGGGGCGCGCGGCACCGCCACCGTGGGTCCCGCCGGCGCCGACACGAGCCGGCGTGACCGCAAGGCCGCCGCGCACCGCCGCCGGCGCCGGCGTACGGTGCTGATCACCGCGGGCTTCGTGCTGGCCGCGGGCGGCCTCAGCCTCGCCGAACTCGGCACGGACGCGCCCTTCTCGCCCTTCGCCAGCGGACAGCCGGACGCGGCCGGGGACACCGCGGCCGACGGCGGCACGTCCTCCGCCTCGCGCGGCGCCACGGCCGACCCGGCCGCCGACGCCTCCGGCGCGGCCCGGGGCGCGACCGCCTCCGCCTCCCCGGGCGCCTCGGCCTCCGCCTCCGCCTCCGAGTCCCCCAAGGACAAGGCCTCCAAGTCCCCCGGCGCCAAGGACACCGGCACGGCGCAGCAGACCGCCGCCGCGGGCTCCGGCGCCACCGCCGCCCCGGCGCCTCCCGCCACCACCCGGCCGGCCTCCACCCCGTCCAGCGCCCCGACGGCCTCGCATCCGTCCCCCACACCCTCACCCACCCATACCTGCAAACGTTTCCTCTGGTGGTGCACCTGACCCCGCCACACGCCCCCGTCCCGTCCCGTCCGCCGTGCGCGGTGGCGCTGACGCGCCGGAGGCGGTCGAAGCGGTCGGGCCGGGCCGAGTCCCCGCACACGTGTGCCGGGGTGGCGTGACTGAGCCGCCGCCCCGCACCGGCGCGCCACCCCGGCCCGCACCGGCGCGCCACCCCGCGCCGTACGCCGTCCGGGGCAGCCGTGACACCCATGGGCGCTTGCGGTGGTTGAGTCGAACGGGTGCATTGCGCCGTACCGGTCTCGGGAACGCCCGCAGCGGGAACGGGCGTTGTGCTGAGGGGGAGCAGCGAGCAGCGGCTCACTTGAGGAGAGCGGATGACGCAGCAGATCACCGTCCACGGCGCGGTCGCCGAGGGCTTCGAGGCGGTGCGTGAGGAGTTCGCCGCCTTCGTCGCCGCGGAACGGGACGACTACGAGGGCCAGTTGTGCGCGTACGTGCACGGGCGGCAGGTCGTCGACCTGTGGGCGGGCGCGGAGGCGGACTCGCTGTACGGCGTGTTCTCGTCCACCAAGGGCGCCGCCCACCTGGTGGTCGCGCTCCTGGTCCAGGACGGCACGCTGGAGCTGGACCGAAAGGTGACCTACTACTGGCCCGAGTTCGGCGCCGAGGGCAAGGGCGGAGTGACCCTGCGGGACCTGCTGGCGCACCGGGCCGGACTGGTCGGGATCGACGCCGGGTTCTCCGCGGAGGAGATCGCCGACGACCGGGCGATGGCCGAGCGGCTCGCCGACCAGAAGCCGTTCTGGCGACCGGGGACGGCCTTCGGCTACCACGCGCTGGTGATCGGCGCGCTCACCGGCGAGGTGGTCCGCCGGGCCACCGGCCGTACGCTCCAGGAGGTCTACGAGGAGCGGGTGCGGGCCCCGTACGGCACGGACTTCTTCCTGGGGCTGCCCGAGTCCGAGGAGACCCGCTTCCGCCCGGTGCAGCCGATGCTCCCGACGCCCGAGCAGCAGGTCATGCTCGCGGCCCAGCCGACCGGACCGCACACGCTGGCCTCCATCGCCTTCAACACCCACGTCCCGGAGCCGGGCACCCCGGACGAGTACGCCAACTCCCGCCGCGTGCGGGCCAAGGGACCCGCGTCGGCGGGCGGCGTCGCCTCCGCGCGGGGACTCGCGAAGATGTACGCGGCGGCGATCAGCGAGCTGGACGACCGGCCACCGCTGCTGAAGCCGGACACGATCGCCGAGGTGGGCCAGATCCACTCCGTCGGCTATGACCTTGTGGCCCGCGCCCACAAGTCGTACGGCCTGGGCTTCCAGGCCACCGCGGACATGTGGCACCCGGTGCTGGGCGCCGGCACCTTCGGCCACAGCGGCGTCGGCGGCTCCCAGGCCTTCGCCGACCCGCGCAGCGGCCTCGCCTACGGCTACACCCGCCGGCGGATGACCTTTCCGGGTGGAGCGGCACCGGAGAACGACCGGTTGGTGAGAGCGCTCCACAAGGCGGCGTTGCCGAGGTGAGTCGAGCCGGGGGGCCGTAGCGATGTGCGGCTCCGCCGCGTGGGCGCGGGCGGCCACGACGGACCCGCAGCCAAGATCGCCTCGCAGCCGGCACACGCCCTTTGCCGAAAAGAAGACCGCACCCCACGTCCAAGGGTGCGGTCTCCGCACTGCGCAACGACGGTCGTCACACCAGCGTCACGGTGATGTCGCCCCGGGTCGCCTTCGAGTACGGGCACACCTGGTGAGCCTTTTCGACCAGGTTCCGGCCCACCTCGGCGGAAACGCCGGGAATGCTCGCCGAGATCTCCACGATGATCCCGAAACCGTCGTCGTTCTTGCCGATCCCGACCTTCGCGGTGACGGTGGACCCGGAGACATCGGCACCCTCGGCCCGGGCGACCACGCCCAGCGCCCCCTGGAAGCAAGCGGAGTATCCCGCGGCGAACAGCTGCTCCGGGTTGGTCCCGGCGCCGCTGCCGCCCATCTCCTTGGGCGGGTTGACGACGACGTCGAGCCGGCCGTCATCGGTGGCGACGCGGCCGTCGCGGCCGTTCTCCGCGGTGGCGACGGCGGTGTACAGGACGTCGGACTGCGTGATGGGCATGCGGTTGTCTTCCTCCTCGGTCCGCCGCGACTCGCGCCCACGATCGACGGCGGATTCGGAAAGAAGTTACCGCATGCCGGAAAGCTTGGGCCAGGCCTCAGAGCTTGACGATCATCTTGCCGATGTTGTCGCCGCGCAGCACCCCGAGGAACGCCTCCAGGGTGTTCTCGACGCCCTCGACGACGGTCTCGCGGTACTTCAGCTCGCCCGAGGCGACCCACGGCCCGACCTTCTGCACGAACTCCGGCTGCAGGTCGTAGTGGTCGCCGACCAGGAAGCCCTCGATGCGGGCCCGGGTCTGGATCAGCCGGGCGAGGTTCCTCGGGCCGGGGGCGGGCTCGGTGTTGTTGTAGACCGAGATCATGCCGCAGACGGCGACACGGCCGCCCTGGCGGAGCGAGCCGATGGCGGCCTCGAGGTGGTCACCGCCGACGTTGTCGAAGTAGACGTCGATGCCGTCGGGCGCGGCCTGGCGCAGCTGCTCGTCCACGGGGCCGTTCTTGTAGTTGAAGGCGGCGTCGAAGCCGTACTCCTCGACCAGCAGCTTGACCTTCTCGTCGGATCCGGCCGAGCCGATGACCCGGGAGGCGCCCAGGAGCTTGGCGAGCTGGCCGACCTCGCTGCCCACGGCACCCGCGGCGCCGGAGACGAAGACGATGTCGCCCTCCTTGAAGGAGGCGGTGCGCAGCAGCCCGGCGTAGGCGGTCAGGCCGGTCATGCCGAGGACGCCCAGGTAGGCCGACAGCGGCACCTCGTGGGCCTCGTCGTCGACCTTGACGGCCGGGGCGAGGGCGGGTCCGACCTTGACGGCGTTCTTCGCGTCCACGACCGCGTACTCGCGCCAGCCGAAGAAGTGCAGGACGTGGTCGCCGGCGGAGATGCCCTCGGCGTGGGACTCGACGACCTCGCCGACCGCACCGCCCTGCATGACCTTGCCCAGCTCGAACGGGGCGGCGTACGACTTCGCGGCACTCATCCGGCCGCGCATGTACGGGTCCACCGAGAGGAACTTGTTCCGTAGGAGCACCTGGCCCTCGCCGGCTGCCGGGACCGGGGTCTCGACGAGGGCGAAGTCCTCGGGCTTCGGCCAGCCGACCGGACGGCTGAGCAGGTGCCACTCGCGGTTGATCATGACAGCGCCTTTCCTGGATACTTCAGAACCTGAAACAACCATGCGCTTCAATATTTCAGGATGTCAAGTAAGCGGGTATCCTGGGGTGCATGGCCACACCACCGAAGCCCCACCGCCCCGACGCCCTCACGATGGAGGTCGTCGAACTCATCGGGGACGTCGTGGCCCGCTTCTACGCGGACTACGAGGAAGCGGCGGGCGAGCACGCGCTGACCGGACCGCAGGCCCGGCTGCTCAGCCTGCTCTCGGTGGAGCCGCTGCCGATGCGGAAGCTGGCGCACAAGCTGAAGTGCGAGCCGTCGAACGTCACCGGCATAGTGGACCGCCTGGAGTCCCGGGGACTGGTCGAGCGCCGCCCCGACCCCGACGACCGCCGGGTGAAGGTGGCCGCCGCCACCGACGCGGGCCTGGGCGTCGCCCGTGACCTGCGCGAAGGCCTCCACTTCGCCCGCGAACCGCTCGCCGGCCTGTCGGCGGAGGAGCGCGGCTCGCTGCGCGATCTGCTGCGCCGCATGCTGGACGGCTGAGGAGCCGCCCGCCGCCCGGACGGGAGTGGGTAAAGTTCCCGCCATGCGCGATCTTGGGGCGGGATTCGGTCATCTGCTGGCCGGTCAGCGCTGGATGACCCGGCACGGCCGGCAGTACGGCTTCGGGCTGCTGCCCGGCCTGATCACCCTGGTGCTCTACACGGCGGCACTGATCGCGCTCGCCGTGTGGGGCGAGGACGTGGTCGGCTGGGCGACGCCCTTCGCGGACCACTGGTCCAGCCCCTGGCAGGGCCTGTTCCGCGGCTTCCTCACGGCCGTCCTGTTCGCCCTCGGTCTGCTGCTGGCGGTCCTCACCTTCACGGCCGTCACCCTCCTCGTCGGGCAGCCCTTCTACGAGAACCTGTCGGAGAAGGTCGACGCCGACGCCTCGCCCGACGGCACCGCCCCGCGGTCGGACCTGCCGCTCTGGCGCGAACTGTGGATCTCGGCCCGCGACAGCCTGCGCATCCTGGTACGGGCCGCGGTGTGGGGCGTCCTGCTCTTCGCCCTCGGTCTGCTGCCCTTCGTCGGACAGACCGTCGTCCCCGTGCTCGGCTTCCTCGTCACCGGTTTCTTCCTCACCGAGGAACTGACCGCCGTGGCCCTCCAGCGCCGGGGCGTCGAACTGCGCGCCCGGCTCGCCCTGCTCCGCTCCCGCAAGACCCTGGTCTGGGGCTTCGGCGCGCCTCTCGGCCTGGCCTTCCTGGTCCCGCTCGTCGCGGTGTTCCTCATGCCGGGCGCGGTCGCGGGCGCCACGCTGCTCGCCCGCGACCTGCTGGGTGAGGAGAGCGGCGACGACGTCCCCGCTCCCGGCGCTCCCCACGGGGAGCCCGACTCCGAGGACGCCGCCCGGTGACCCGGATCCTCGCCGTCGCCGTCGTCACGGACCCCCGACGACCGCCGCGAGCCGGCCTCGTTCCCCGTGCTGCGCACCGGCTCCCTCACCAACGTTCCACGTTCTTCTCGCAGACGCGGACGCGGTCCCTGATGCCGCGCGGCCGGAAGATCCTCGACGAGCTCATCGGCTCGGTCCCGGCAGGCCTCGGCGCCGGCCTGGCGCCGGCGCCCTCGCGTTGAGCGCCGCGGCCCGGTGCCCCGCTCGGGCCCGGACCCGAAGCACCGCTCTCAGTCCACCGGCTCTCCCAGCAGCCGCAGGAAGTCCCGGAACGCCCCCGGCATGTCCACCGAGTCCGGGTCCAGCAGCCACTGGTACTGCAGCCCGTCCATCACGGCCACCAGCAGGGGAGCGGTGCGTTCGGGGGTGAGGCCGTTCGGCAGCCGGTCGCCGTACTCGGCCCGCAGCACCCCGGCCATGGACTCCCGCACCCGTGCGTACCGCTCGGTGAAGTACCCCCGCGCCGGATGCCCCTCCGTCACGCTCTCCCCGAGCAGCGCCGAGAAGGTCTGGATGATCGCCGGCCGCATCGCGTTGTACTCGACCAGCGAGGTCAGCAGGTCCACCCGCCACCGCGTGTCCGGCACCGCGTCCCACCGGTCCCGCTCCTGGAGCACGGCCACCAGCAGGGCGTCCTTGGTGGGGAAGTGGTGCAGCAGCCCCTGCTGGGTGAGGCCGACGCGCTCGGCGACCGCGGCGAGGCTGGCCCCCCGGTACCCGCGCTCGGCGATCACCTCCAGCGCCGCCCCGACGATCTCCGCGCGCCGCTCCTCGCTCCTGACCCTGGCGTTCATGACGTCACGGTACGGCATGCACGTCCACCAAAAATAACGACAAGGTAACGCAACCTACCGTTCTACAGGTGGTCCGCGCACGATGGAGGCACGCTGCAGGGACGTCCACACGAGGAGGCACCCGATGGCGGGATCCCAGCCCACCCCGGCCGGCACGGCGCGCGAGGCGGTCGTCGAGGCCGCTCTCGGCAAGCTCGGTCTCGACGCCAAGGCGCGGCTGCTGGCGGGCCAGGACATGTGGACCCTGCCCGCGCTGCCGGAGATCGGCCTGAAGCCCCTGGTGATGTCCGACGGCCCGATCGGCGTCCGGGGCGTGCGCTGGAGTGCCGACGACCCCTCCGTCGCCCTGCCCTCGCCGACCGCGCTCGCCGCCGCCTGGGACCCCGAACTCGCCCGCCGCGCAGGCGTCCTGCTCGCCCAGGAGGCCCGCCGCAAGGGCGTCCACGTGCTCCTCGCGCCGACCGTGAACCTGCACCGTTCACCGCTCGGCGGCCGGCACTTCGAGGCCTACAGCGAGGACCCGTACCTGACGGGCGTGATCGGCAGCGGATACGTCATTGGCGTCCAGTCCGGCGGCGTCGGCACCACCGTCAAGCACTTCGTCGCCAACGACGCCGAGACCGACCGCTTCACCGTGAACAACCTGGTTTCCGAACGCGCCCTGCGCGAGGTGTACCTGGCCCCCTTCGAGGCGATCGTCGAGAACGCCCGCCCCTGGGGCGTCATGACCGCCTACAACACGGTCAACGGCACGACCCTGACCGAGCACCACCACCTCGTCAACGAGGTCCTGCGCGGTGAATGGGGCTTCGACGGCTTCAACGTCTCCGACTGGACGGCCGCCCGGGACACGGTCGGCGCCATCGACGGCGGTCTGGACGTGGCCATGCCCGGGCCGCGGACCGTGTACGGCGACGCCCTCGCGCAGGCCGTCCGGGACGGCGAGGTCGCCGAGGCCACCGTCGACGCGGCCGTGCGCCGGGTGCTGCGGCTCGCCGCCCGCGTCGGTGCCCTCCAGGGCGCCGAACCCGTCGTACCCGAACCGCCCGCCCCGGTCGACGGCGAGGCCCTGGCCCGCGAGATCGCCCGCCGGTCCTTCGTCCTGGTCCGCAACGAGAACGCCGCCCTCCCGCTGCGACCCGGCGCCACGGTGGCCCTGATCGGCGCCCCCGCCCGCGACGCCCGCGTCCTCGGCGGCGGTTCCGCCACCGTCTTCCCGGCCCGGGTCGTCTCCCCGCTCGACGGCCTCACCGCCGCCCTCCCCGAGGGCACCCTCAGCTACGCCGTCGGCGCCGACCCGGCCACCGAACTCGCGGTGGCCGGACAGGGGTTCCGCCTCAGGGCCGTCTGCCGCGACACCGGCGGAAACGTGATCGGCACCCGCAGCGCACCCAGCGGACTGATCCAGTGGATGGGTTCGGACCTCCCGGACGGGGTCACCCACGACACCCTGCACACCGTGGAGCTGACCGGCACCTTCACCCCGCGCGCGACCGGCCCCCACACCTTCGGCGTCAAGGGCATGGGCCTCTTCACCCTCACCGTCGACGGCACCACGTACTACGACGACGTCCAGCGCCCGGAGGAGGACGACCCCTTCGAAGCCTTCTTCGGCGCCCCCGTACCCCGCGCCCGGGCCGAACTCACCGCCGGCGAAACGGTCGAGGTCTCCCTCATCCACGTCGTCCGGCTCCCCGACGACATCCCCATGAAGGCCGTCACCTTCGCGCTCGCGCACCGCGAGCCGCAGCGCGCTGCCGACGAGCTGATCGCCGAGGCCGTCGAGGCGGCGCGGCACGCCGACACGGCCGTCGTCATGGTGGCCACCACCGACCGCGTGGAGTCCGAGGGCTTCGACCGCAGGGACCTCGCGCTGCCCGGCCGTCAGGACGACCTGGTCCGCGCGGTCGCCGCCGTCAACCCGAACACGGTGGTGGTCGTCAACTCCGGTTCCCCGGTGGAGCTTCCCTGGCGCGAGGAGGCGGCCGCCGTCCTGCTCGGCTGGTTCCCCGGCCAGGAGGGCGGTGCCGCCCTCGCCGACGTCCTCACCGGTGCCCACGAGCCCGGTGGCCGGCTCCCCACCACCTGGGGCTCCCTCGCCGACGCCCCGGTGACCCGGGTGACCCCCACCGACGGCGAACTGCACTACACCGAGGGCGTGTTCATCGGCTATCGCGCCTGGGAAAGGGCCGGCCGCACTCCGTCGTACCCGTTCGGCCACGGCCTCGGCTACACCGACTGGGCGTACGAGTCCCTGGACGTCGACGGCACCACCGTGCGCGTCCGCGTGCGCAACACCGGCGAGCGGCCCGGCCGCGAGGTCGTCCAGCTCTACCTCTCCCCGGCCGAGCCCGACCCCGGGCGCCCGGCGCGGCAGCTGGCCGGCTTCGCCGCAGCCGAGGCAGGCCCCGGCGAGAGCGTAGAGGTCACCGTGGTCCTGCCGCGGCGCGCCTTCGAGATCTGGGACGAGAAGGCGAACGCGTGGGCGTTTGTGAAGGGTTCGTACGAGATCGCCGCCGGACGCTCGATCGCGGACCGCCGGCTCGCCGCGCCGATTAACGTCTGATCCGGGACAAGTCCCCACGAGCAGCCCCGGTCCGGGACCTGACCCCTGGGCCGGGGCTCGTCGCCCCCGGGGGCGTGTGGCAGACTCCCGGCCCGCGACCACCGGACGACACCGGGCACGGGGGAGAGACATCGTGAATCCAGGCCGGCAGCCACACCCAGGACCGTACGGGCAGCAGCAGCCGGGCCCCTACGGCCCACAGCAGCCGCCCGCGGCACCGTACGGGCAGCAGCCGTATCCGCCGCAGCAGCCGTACCGGCCCCAGCAGCCGTACCCGCAGCAGCCGTGCCCGCCCCCACAGGCGTACCCGCCCCAGCAGCCGTACCCGCCCCGACAGGCGTACCCGCAACCGCCGGTCCAGCACCTCGGCGAGGGCCGCATGCGGCTGGACCCCGGCCTCACCCCGGCCCAGCGCGATCTGGTCCTGAAGATCCAGGCGAAGTCCAAGCCCATGGCCTACGGCATGGTGCTCGGCATCCCGGTCACCTTCGGCGGTGTGCACTACGGCATCACGCGGCAGCCCCTCGGATTCGCCGCGGCGCTCGCCGGGCTGGCCCTGCTCGCCTTCGGTGTCGTCTCGCTGCTGCAGATGCAGGCCCTCAAGCGGCAGCTGCGGCTCGTCACGGCGGACGCCTGGCGCTCCCCGGCCGCGCATCTGCCCGGCGCCCGCAAGGCCGCCACGCAGGCCGCCTATCTCAACGGACTGCTGGTCCTGCTCTCCCTCGGCGCGACCGGCTATCTGCTCTGCAAGGGCGCCGGCTGGGGCGCCTACGGCAACTCCTTCGGCTTCGGAGCCCTGATGCTCGGCGCCGCCCTGCCCTTCGGCATGGCACTGGCCGCCGCGACCACCGTCCCGCAGCTGCTCCAGGTGATCCCGGCCGGCGCGAAGGTCGGCCGGAGCCTGTACTCGATCATCTTCGTGCTGGCGACGACGGTGACGGGGGAGGGCATCAAGGGCCACGCCGTCGGACCGACCGTCGCCGGCGCCGCCACCCTGCTCGTCTGCTGGGGCGCGATGTCCCTGCTGGGCAAGGCTGCCCGGCGGATGCGGGGCGAGACCGCCTAGCGCACACCGAACCCGTACACCGTCTCCGAGCGGAAGACCTCGCCCGGCCGCAGCACCGTGCCCGGGAACTCAGGCCGGTTCGGCGAGTCCGGGAAGTGCTGGGTCTCCAGGGCGACGCCGTCGCCCGGGGCGAAGGGTTCGCCGAGGTGGTCGGCGGTGTAGAGCTGGAGGCCCGGCTCGGTCGTCGACACGGTCAGGGTGCGGCCGGAGGCCGGGTCGTGCAGTTCGGCGACCTCCTCCGGGGCGGCGGTCACGCCCTTGTCCAGGACGAAGTTGTGGTCGTAGCCCGAACCGACCTTGCGGGGGCTGCGGAAGTCGAACCGGGAGCCGGCCACGTCCTGCAGGTCGCCCGTCGGGATCAGGCCGGCGTCGACCGGGGTGAAACGGGAGGCCGCCAGCCGCAGTTCGTGGCCGCCCGCATGCCCCGAGCCGGCCAGGTTGAAGTAGCTGTGGTTGGTGAGGTTGACCACGGTCGGCGCGTCCGTGACGGCCTCGTAGGCGATCCGCAACGCTCCGCCGGCATCCAGCGTGTATGTCGCCGACACCTCCAGCCGGCCCGGAAAGCCCTCCTCGCCGTGCGGGCTCACCCGGCTCAGCCGCACCCCGTGGGCCACGGGTTCGGCGTCCCAGACCCGCTTGTCGAAGCCGTGCGCGCCGCCGTGCAGGGAGTGGGGGCCGTCGTTCGGCTCCAGGGCGTAGACGGAGCCGTCCAGCGGGAAGCGGGCGCGGGCGATCCGGTTCGCGTACCGGCCGACCAGGGCGCCGAGGTACGGCTCCGGATGGGCGAGGTAGCCGTCCAGGCCGGCGAAGCCCAGGACCACGCTCGCCGTGCGGCCCTCCCGGTCCGGCACCTGGACCGACCGCACGATCCCGCCGTAGGTCAGGACCTCCACCCGGGTCCCGGCACGATCCAGCGTCCAGCGGTGGACCCCGGTGCCGTCGCGCAGTGTGCCGAAAGGTTCGCTCATATGGAAAACAGTAAGTGACCAGGGCCCTAGGCAACCGGATGGGGCGCCGTGATCGTCCGGTACGCGATCGCCGCGAGCCGCGCCTGGCCGTCCTTGCTGGGATGGAACCAGTCCCAGTGGCTGAGCTGGCCGGTGTCGAAGCGGTAGTCGTAGACCGCGTCGCCGTCGAAGCGGCAGCGGCGGTCCTTGGCGCAGACCTCCTTCAGCACCTTGTTGTACTCCACCACCCGCTGCTGCACCCGGTCCCGGCGCAGCATGGCCGCGCCGGTCAGATCGTCCGCGTCGGACAGCATCGACGGGCAGATGCCGAGCTTCCACACCTCCTTGCCCAGCGGATTGGTCCGCCCCTCGGACCACAGCCGCTTCAGGTTCGGCACGCTCGCCACGTACACCTGCGCCTTCGGCGACGCCGCGCGCAGGGTGCTCAGTGCCTCCTCGAAGTCCGCCCGGAAGCCGGCCACCGAGGTCATCGCCCGCGCCGAGGACCTGCAGGCGTCGTTCGCGCCCACCATCACCGTCACCAGCTGCGGGTCGCGCGCCGCCGCCTGGGACATCTGCTCCGGCAGATCCGCCATGCGGGCGCCGGTCACCGCGTAGTTCCAGCTGCGCTCCGCCGCGCCCGCCGTCCCCAGCAGCCGCACCGCCAGGCTGTCCACCTGCGCGTCGCTGCCCGTCGCCCAGGACACCTCGGGACAGTCCGACAGCACCGTGCACGCGTCGAAACCGCGGGTGATGGAGTCGCCGACCGCGGCGATCGAGGCGGGGCTGCGGTTCCACTCCGGCACGGTCGTACGCGCCCTGGTGCCACCCGGTGCGGGCGCGTTCCCGCCCCCGGCGTCGCATCCGGCGACGCCCAGCACGGCGGCCGCCAGGAAGGCGAGAGCGGCTCGGCCACGGCTGCTTCGCTTCCGCATCCCCTGGTGATCCCCTCGTCGTCGAATCCGATGGTTCCGGTGCTTCCTCCCATAACAACGTGCGAGGGTTCCCGACCCGGCGCCTTGGAACGGCGCACCCCCGTACAAGCGTCCCCCTGGGTGAATGGGGAGGGTTTCCTGGCACCGGGACCGACGGTACGTCACACTCCTTGCGCCGCCGCAGGGTAGCCTCGCCATCAACGCGGCCGTCGTGCCACTGCCGCCAGCCAGTCCGCAAGATGTCCCGCTCTGCCCGGAGGTTCCGGTGACGACACGTGGAGTTCTGTACGTGCACTCCGCGCCGCGCGCGCTGTGCCCGCATGTCGAGTGGGCCGTCGCCGGGGTGCTCGGCACGCGCGTCAGCCTGGACTGGATCCGGCAGCCCGCGGCCCCCGGCACCTGGCGGTCGGAGTTCTCCTGGCAGGGCGAGGCCGGTACGGCCTCCAAGCTGGCCTCCGCGCTGCGCGGCTGGCACCTGCTCCGCTTCGAGGTCACCGCCGAGCCCTGCCCGACCGCCGAGGGCGAGCGCTACAGCTGCACCCCCGACCTCGGCATCTTCCACGCCGTCACCGGCATCCACGGCGACATCCTCATCCCGGAGGACCGTCTGCGGGCGGCGCTGACGCGGTCTCAGCGGGGGGAGAGCGACCTGGAGGCGGAGATCGCCAAGCTGCTGGGCAAGCCGTGGGACGACGAACTGGAGCCGTTCAGGTACGCGGGCGAGGGAGCGCCGGTGCGCTGGCTGCACCAGGTCGTGTGAGTCCTCCCGCCCGGGCACCTGTCCCGGCACGCGTCCGGGCACGAGAAAGGGCCCCCGCCGACCGGCAGGGGCCCTTCATTTCGTTCTCAGACGGACTCAGACGGAGCGGAACGCCAGCACCACGTTGTGCCCGCCGAAGCCGAAGGAGTCGTTCAGCGCGGCGACACGGCCCTCGGCCGGCAGCTTGCGGGCCTCGCCCCGGACGACGTCGGCGTTGGCCTCCGCCTCCGGGTCGATGTTGTCCACGTTGATCGTCGGCGGTGCCACCCGGTTGTACAGCGCGAGCACGGTCGCGACCGACTCCACGCCGCCCGCACCACCGAGCAGGTGACCGGTCATCGACTTGGTGGCGGAGACCGCCATGTGGTCGGCGTCGTCGCCGAACACCTTGCGCAGCGCCTTCAGCTCGGCGATGTCACCGGCCGGCGTCGACGTGGCGTGCGCGTTGACGTGCACGATCTCCGCCGGGTTCAGGCCGGTGTTGTCGAGCAGGTTCTGCAGCGCGTGCGAGATGCCGCGGCCCTCGGGCTCCGGCTGCACGATGTCGTGGCTGTCGGCGGAGATGCCCTGCCCGACGGCCTCGGCGTAGACCCGCGCGCCGCGCTTCGCGGCGTGCTCGGCGGACTCCAGGACGAGCACACCGGCGCCCTCGCCGAGGACGAATCCGTCCCGGTCGACGTCGTAGGGACGCGAGGCACCCTGCGGGTTCTCGTTGTTCTTGGACATCGCCATCATGTTGCCGAACGCGGCGATCGGCAGCGGATGGATGGCCGCCTCCGTACCGCCGGCGACGACGACGTCGGCGCGGCCGGTGCGGATCATCTCGATGGCGTAGCCGATGGCCTCGGCGCCCGAGGCGCACGCGGAGACCGGCGTGTGCACGCCCGCGCGGGCGCCCACGAGCAGGCCCACGTTGGCCGAGGGGCTGTTCGGCATCAGCATGGGGACGGTGTGCGGGGAGACGCGGCGGACGCCCTTCTCCTTGAGCACGTCGTACTGGTCGAGCAGAGTCGTCACGCCACCGATGCCGGAGGCGATGACGGCGCCCAGCCGGTCCGGGTCGATGCTGCCGTCTTCCCCGGCCTTGCCGACGAAGCCTGCGTCCTTCCAGGCCTCCTGAGCGGCGATCAGGGCGAACTGCGCCGAACGGTCCAGCTTGCGGGCCTGCGGCCGCGGGATGACCTCGGTCGGCTCGACGGCGACCGGGGCCGCGATACGGACGGCCTGCTCGGCCGCCCAGTCCTGCTCCAGGGGCTTGATGCCGGACTTGCCGGCGATCAGGCCCTCCCAGGTCGAGGCTGCGTCGCCACCCAGCGGTGTGGTTGCGCCGATACCGGTGACGACCACGGTGCGATTGGTCGGGCTCACGGGAATTCTTTCTCCAACGGATACGGGATTCTACGGCGCCACCGCCGGGTGGCGGGGCCTTGCAGCCTGTGCCCTAGGGGGTTGCTCAGGCCTGGTGCTTGAGGATGTAGTCGGTCGCGTCACCGACGGTCTTGAGGTTCTTGACGTCCTCGTCCGGGATCTTCACGTCGAAGCGCTCTTCGGCGGCGACGACGACCTCGACCATGGACAGCGAGTCGACGTCCAGGTCGTCGGTGAAGGACTTGTCCAACTGGACGTCCTCAACCGGGATGCCAGCGATCTCGTTAACGATGTCGGCGAGACCCTTGACGATCTCTTCCTGAGTGGCGGCCATGTCGGCGCTCCTTCTTGATGTTCAGACGGTTTGTGGCAATTGCTGCCGTGCCCGATCCCAAGATCCGGCACGGAGTGCCTAGGGGAGGGTAACGACCGTGGCGGCGAAGACGAGACCCGCCCCGAATCCGATGACGAGCGCGGTGTCGCCGCTCTTCGCCTCCCCGGTCGCCAGGAGCCGCTCCATCGCGAGCGGAATCGAGGCGGCCGAGGTGTTGCCGGTGGTGCGGATGTCACGGGCGACCGTGACATGCTCCGGCAGCTTGAGAGTCTTCACCATCGAGTCGATGATCCGCACATTGGCCTGGTGCGGGATGAAGACGTCCAGTTCTTCGGGACTGATCCCGGCCGCGTCCAGCGCCTGCTGGGCGACCTTGGCCATCTCGAACACGGCCCAGCGGAAGACCGCCTGGCCCTCCTGCGTGATCGCGGGGAACTTGACGTTGCCCTCGCTGTCCACGGGCAGCGCGCCGAGGTCACCGATGCGGAAACGGTCCCACGGGACGGTCTGCTTGATCGTCTCGGCCTTGTCGCCCTCGGAGCCCCACACGGTCGGGCCGATCGCCGGCTCCTGCGAGGGGCCGACGACGACTGCGCCGGCGCCGTCGCCGAACAGGAAGGCCGTGGCCCGGTCCTCCAGGTCGGTCAGGTCGCTGAGCCGCTCCACGCCGATGACGAGCACGTACTCGGCGGAACCTTCCACCACCATGCCCTTGGCGAGGGTCAGGCCGTAGCCGAAGCCCGCGCAGCCGGCCGAGATGTCGAAGGCGGCGGCCTTGTTCGTGCCCAGCTTGTCGGCGATCTCGGTGGCGACGGCCGGGGTCTGGCTGAAGTGGGAGACGGTCGAGACGACCACGGCACCGATCTGCTCGGCATCGATGCCGGCGTCCGCGATCGCCTTGCCGGAGGCCTCGATCGACATCGCGGCCACGGTCTCCTCGGGACTCGCCCAGTGCCGGGTCTCGATGCCGGAACGCGAGCGGATCCACTCGTCGGACGAGTCGATCTTCTCGAGGATCACCTCGTTGGGCACCACCCGCGTCGGCCGGTAGCCGCCGACGCCGAGGATGCGCGCATACGGGGCGCCCTTGCTGGGCTTGATCTTCGCCATGTACGGCTCTCCTTAGGCGCCTGCGTGCTCGGAGACGAGCTCACGGGCCGCGTCGAGGTCGTCGGGGGTCTTCAGGGCCAGCGTCTTCACGCCGGGCAGCGCGCGCTTGGCCAGGCCGGTCAGCGTGCCGCCCGGGCACACCTCGATGAGCGCGGTGACGCCCAGTTCCTTGAACGTCTCCATGCACAGGTCCCAGCGCACGGGGCTGGCGACCTGGCCGACCAGCCGCTGCAGCACCTCGGTGCCGCTGGCGACGGTCCGGCCGTCCTTGTTGGAGACGTAGGTGACCTTCGGGTCGGCGGGCGTCAGCTCCGCGGCGGCCTTGGCCAGCGTCTCGACGGCGGGCGCCATGTGGTGGGTGTGGAAGGCGCCGGCCACCTTCAGCGCGACGACCTTGCGGACGCCCTCGGGCTTGTCCTCGGCCAGCGCGGCCAGCTGCTCCAGCGTGCCCGCGGCGACGATCTGGCCCGCGCCGTTGATGTTCGCCGGGGTCAGCCCCAGCTTCTCCAGGTGTGCCACCGAGGTCTCCGGGTCGCCGCCGAGCAGCGCCGACATGCCCGTCTCGGTGATCGCGGCGGCGTCGGCCATGGCCAGACCCCGCTTGCGCACGAGACCCAGCGCGGCGGTGTCGTCCAGGACCCCGGCGAAGGTGGCGGCGGTGATCTCACCGACGCTGTGGCCGGCGACCGCACCCGGGGCGATCTCGGAGATGTCACCGAGTGCCGCGGCAGACAGGATCCCGGCGGCGACCAGCAACGGCTGGGCCACCGCGGTGTCGCGGATGGCGTCGGCGTCGGCCTGGGTACCGCAGTGGGCCAGGTCCAGTCCGATGGCGTCCGACCAGGCGGCGACACGGTCGGCGGCGCCGGGCAGTTCGAGCCAGGGAGTCAGGAAGCCGGGCGTCTGGGCGCCCTGGCCGGGAGCGACGAGTACGAGCACTCTCACACTCTCTCTTGGGGACGGCCGAAGCCGCCCGTGAGGACAGGGACGAAGAACACGAGGGGCTTTTGTGGA
Source organism: Streptomyces sp. NPDC046759 (assembly GCF_040645475.1). NCBI lineage: Bacteria > Bacillati > Actinomycetota > Actinomycetes > Kitasatosporales > Streptomycetaceae > Streptomyces > Streptomyces sp. NPDC046759. Next base: position 209,611 of record NZ_JBEYYJ010000005.1, read on the forward strand.
GCCCCGACAAAACCCTATGCCGGGGCTTCACCGTCGACCAGACGCCCCAGGATGAGCGCGATCCGTAGCGTGAACGCGGATCGTACATCCGATGGCGACCAACCGGTGACGTCAGTCACACGTCGGAGCCGGTAGCGCACGGTGTTCGGGTGAACGAAGAGCATCCGGGCCGCGCCTTCCAGGCTGCTCGCCTGCTCCAGATAGACACTCAGGGTCTCCAGCAGTGCCGACCCCGCCTCTTCGAGAGGTCTGTAGATCTCCTCCACCAACTGCTCGCGGGCGCCCGGATCGCCCGCGATCGCGCGCTCCGGCAGGAGATCGTCCGCCAGCACCGGCCGCGGGGCGTCCTGCCAGGCGGAACACGCCTTCAGACCCGCGGCGGCGGCCTGCGCGGACCGGGTGGCGGCCAGCAGGTCGGGTACGACGGGTCCGGCGACCACCGGACCGGCGGCGAAGGGGCCGATCAGCGACTTGGCGACGGCGAGCGGGTTGGGGCTGCCCCCCGCGATCACGACCAGCCGGTCCCCGAGCACCCCGGTGAGCACCTGCAGCTTGGCATGCCGGGCGGCCCGCCGGATCGCCTCGACGGTCAGCTCGCTGTCCCCGTCCGGCGCGGTTCCGAGGACGACGCACACGTGCTCGGGCGAGTTCCAGCCGAGCGCGGCGGCCCGGCTGACGGCTCCTTCGTCCGCCTCCCCGCTGAGCACGGCGTTGACGACCAGCGATTCCAGCCGCGCGTCCCAGGCACCGCGTGCCTCGGCGGCCTGGGCGTACACCTGCGCGGTCGCGAAGGCGATCTCCCGGGCGTAGACGAGCAGCGCTTCCCGCAGCACGCCTTCGTCCCCGGGCGCCGCCACCTCGTCGATGGCGCTCTCCATGACCTCGATGGTCGTCCGCACCATCTCCACGGTCTGCCGCAGCGTGATGGCCCGCGTCAGCTCGCGCGGCGCGGTCCCGAACACGTCCGTGGAGATCGCCTGGGGGGCGTCGGGGTGCCGGAACCACTCGGTGAAGGCGGCGATGCCGGCCTGGGCCACCAACCCGATCCAGGAACGGTTCTCCGGGGGCATGGCCCGGTACCACGGCAGGGTCTCGTCCATCCGCGCGATGGCCTGCGCGGCGAGAGAGCCGGACGACTTCTCCAGCCGCTTCAGGGTCGCGGCGTGCGGGTGGACGTCGAATGCGTGGCGATCGCTGCTGTGGGATTCGGGTTCGGGCACGGGGACAAGACTGCCTTATCCGGACGTCGGCGTGCGTCGCCGGGTCGGGGGTGAGGGGCCGGCGCCGCTTCCCGCGGGGCTACGGTGGGGGTCGTGATGGACGTACGGCGCGCCGCTGAGCGCTACCCCGGGGGCGATCCGGAGGCCGGCATCGAGTCCTGGCACGCCTTCTCCTTCGGGCCGCACTACGACCCCGGCAACCTCCGGTTCGGCGCGGTGATCGCCTGCAACGAGGAGCGGCTCGCCGCGGGCGCCGGCTTCGACGAACACCCGCACAGCCACACCGAGATCGTCACCTGGGTCGTGGAGGGCGAGCTGACCCACCGCGACTCCACCGGCCACGAGACCCGGGTGCGCCCGGGGGACGTGCAGCGGCTCAGCTCGGCCGCGGGGGTCCGGCACGTCGAGCGCAACGACGGGGCGTCGCCGCTCACCTTCGTCCAGATGTGGCTGGCGCCCCTGGAACCGGGCGGCGACCCGTCGTACGAGATCGTCCCCGGCATCGCCGACTCCACCCCGTACGCCGTCCCCGAGGCGGGCGCCATGCTGCACGTGCGGCGCCTGACGCAGGGGGAACGGACGGCGGTGCCGGACGGGGCGTACGTGTACGTCCACGTGGTCCGGGGCGAGGTCCGGCTGGGCGAGGAGCACTTGGCGACGGGCGACTCGGCCCGGATCACCGGGGCGGAGTCGCTGGAGGCGACGGGGCTGACGGCGGCGGAACTGCTCGTGTGGGAGATGGGCGCGTAGGGGCCGCCCCTCGCCCGCCGGCCTCAGCCGCGCAGCTCCGCCAGCACCCCGTCCGTGAACACCGGCCACGCCTCGATCGCCCACGGCCCGAACGGCCGGTCCGCCAGCGCGGCGCACGCCACGCCCGCGGCGGGGTCGACCCACAGGAACGTACCCGACTGCCCGAAGTGACCGAAGGTGCGCGGTGACGACGAACTCCCCGTCCAGTGCGGCGACTTGGAGTTCCGGATCTCGAAGCCCAGTCCCCAGTCGTTCGGGCTCTGGTGCCCGTACCCCGGCAGTACCCCCTTCGTCCCCGGGTACTGCACGCTCATCGCCTCCGCGACCGTCCGCGGATCCAGCAGCCGCGGCGCCTGTACCTCGGCCGCGAACCGCAGCAGGTCCGAGACCGTGGACACACCGTCCTTGGCCGGCGAGCCCTCCAGCGAGGTCGACGTCATTCCCAGTGGCTGCAGTACCGCCTGCCGCAGATACTCGGCGAACGGAATGTCCGTGGCCTTGGCGATGTGATCGCCGAGCTGCTCGAACCCGGCGTTGGAGTACAGCCGCCGCTCCCCGGGCGGAGCCGTCACCCGGTGTTCGTCGAAGGCCAGTCCGGAGGTGTGGGCCAGGAGGTGACGGACGGTGGAACCGGGCGGTCCGGCAGGCTCGTCCAGCTCGATCGCGCCCTCCTCGTACGCGACCAGCGCCGCGTACGCGGCCAGCGGCTTGGTGACGGACGCGAGCGGAAAGCGGTGGCCGACGGGGCCGTGCGTGCCGAGGACGGTTCCGTCGGCTCGTACGACACCCGCCGCCGCGGTGGGGACGGGCCAGTTCTCGATCGACGCCAAGCTGTTCAACGACATGGTGCCGAGCCTATGCGGCTCACAGCAGCAGACGCATCGACGGGTCCGGGTCCCGGGTGAAGCCGAGCGACGCGTACAGCGGCTCGGCCTCGGCGGAGGCGTTCAGCAGCACGTGCACGGCGCCCCGCTCCCGGAACCAGGCCAGCAGCTCCTCCATGCAGGCGCGCGCGTAGCCCCGGCGCCGGGCGTCCGGGTCGGTCGCGACACTGAAGACGTACCCGACCCGCCCGTGCGGGTTGCCGGCCTTCCCGATGCGGTACTCCAGCGTCCCGGCCACCGCCGCGGCCAGCGTCCCCGGCCGGTCCGGACGGTCCGCGACGAAGGCGACGAAGTCGCCGTCCGGCTCGGCCAGCCGCTCCCGCAGCGTCGGCAGCGATTCGGCGTGCCAGTCGGCCGGCCCGGAACCGCCACCGCTCCACAGGGCGTCGATCATCACCTGCCGCAGGCGCAGCAGTTCACCGGCATCCTCGGGCCGTGCCCGGCGTGCAAGACTCATGTCCCGCACGCTAGTCAAAGGCCCGAGCCCGCGTCCGGGGGTTTTCTTACCGAACCCGCTTGCTTGGAGTGCACTCCAAGGTCATAGCGTGGAGGCCATGACGGTGATGCAGACCACGCCAGCGGACACCGCACCCACGGCCCCCGCAGACATCTGCTCCGCCCCGCCCAGACCGCATCCGCGCCCCGACGGCCAGGACCGCTACACGATCAGCGAGGTCGTCGCGTACACCGGCCTGTCCGCGCACACCCTGCGCTGGTACGAGCGCATCGGCCTGATGCCGGACGTCGACCGCTCGCACACCGGTCAGCGGCGCTACCGCAACCGCGACCTGGACTGGCTGGACTTCGTGACCAAGCTGCGGCTGACCGGCATGCCGGTGGCGGACATGGTCCGGTACGCGGAGCTGGTCCAGGAGGGCGAGAGCACCTACCGGGAACGGCACGCCCTGCTGGAGTCGACCCGCCGGGACGTCCTGAAAAGGATCGCCGAGCTGCGGGACACGCTCGCCGTACTCGACCGCAAGATCAGCTTCTACGCGATGGAGGGGACCACGCGATGACCGACGCCAGGATTCCGACGGTACGGCTCGGCGAGAGCGGACCGGAGGTGGGCGTACAGGGCCTGGGCTGCATGGGCATGAGCTTCGCGTACGGCCCCACCGACGCCGGCGAGGCGCGCGCGGCGCTGGAGCGGGCGCTCGAACTGGGCGTGACGCTCTACGACACGGCGGACGCCTACGGCGCGGGGGAGAACGAGCGCTTCCTCTCCCCCTTCTTCAAGGCCCACCGCGACGAGGTGGTCATCGCCACCAAGTTCGCCCTGTCGATCCCCGAGCACGACCCGACCGCGCGGGTCATCCGCAACGACGCGCCGTACATCCGCCAGGCCGTCGAGGCCAGCCTGAAGCGGCTCGACGTCGACGTGATCGACCTGTACTACATGCACCGCCGTGATGTGAACGTGCCCGTCGAGGAGACCGTCGGCACGATGGCGGAGCTGGTCCGCGAGGGCAAGGTCAAGCACCTCGGGCTGAGCGAGGTCACCTCCGGTGAACTGCGCGCCGCGCACGCCGTGCACCCGATCGCGGCCGTGCAGTCGGAGTGGTCCCTGTTCAGCCGGGACATCGAGGCGAAGGTCGTACCGGCCGCACGCGACCTGGGCGTCGCCCTGGTGCCGTACTCGCCGCTCGGCCGGGGCTTCCTCACCGGGTCCTTCACCCATGCCGAACAGGAGCTGACGGCCGACGACTTCCGCCGCCGGCAGCCCCGCTTCACCGGCGACAACGCGACCGCCAACGCCGCTCTGCTGGAGCCGGTCCGCGCGATCGCCGAGGCCCACGACGCCACCGTCGGCCAGGTCGCCCTCGCCTGGGTGCAGCAGCGCGCCACGGCCGACGCCCTCCCGGTCGTCCCGATCCCCGGCACCCGCAGGCCGGGCCGGGTGGAGGAGAACGTGGCGGCGACGGCGATCGTCCTCACGGACGAGGAACTGTCCAGGCTGGAGCCGATCGCGGGCCAGGTCGCGGGTGCCCGGTACGCGGACATGACCTTCGCTTCCGGCGGAAGGGAATAGGTCAGAGTTCCGCCAGCAGTTCCGCCTTCTTGGAGGAGAACTCCTCGTCGGTGACCAGCCCGGCCCGGTGCAACTCCCCGAGGTGGCGGATCCGTTCGGCGATCTCGGCGGGGTCGCGCCGGGACGCGGCCGGTGCCACGGGCACCGGCCCCCGCGTGCGGACGGCGGCGAGAACGGCCGCGGCGAACGGCAGTGACTCGTGCACCGGTCCGTACCCCAGCCCGAAGACGACGGCCGCCGGGTCCTGGTCGGGCTGTCCGGCCGCCGCCGGGTCGGCGGAGCGCCCCAGCAGCCTGAGGTACCCCTCGAACACCTCCGGCGACCGCCACTCCACCCCGCCCAGGTCGGCGACGGCGAAGCTCTGGTCGCCGGCCTTCCACTTCGCCGACGACGCGCCCGTCCACGACCAGCGGAACTGCACCGCCGTACCGTCGAAGGACGCCTTTGCGTCGTACGCCTTGAACTGCAGCGGCGCCTCGGGCGCGGGCACCAGGAACCGCTCGGCCGGACCGGAGCCGGACTCGGTCAACAGCCCCTTCAGCTCGTCGGCGTAGTACTCGGCGAGGGTCTCCCGCTCGGCCGGGAGCACCAGCCGGTACGGATCGGAGCCCTCCTTCAGCTGCCCGGCCGCCGCCTCCATCAGCGGATCGGCGCCGGGCCGCGGCAGCAGCCGCAGGACGACGGTGCCGCGCCTGCCCGGGGTGAGGGTCACGCCCTCGACCGCGGACAGCGGGACGCGTCTTTCCCCGAGTGCCTGGAACAGCTTCGGTGTTCGAATCCCCCGTTCGTAGCGGATGAGCACGGAGTCGGACTCGAACTCCCAGACGGCATGAAAACCCGCCAGTACGTCACCCATGCGGCTCATCGTATGCGGCACGTGCTCCTCCGTCGCCACCCGCGCAGACCGCACTTCCTGCTGTTTCTACGCGCGTCCGGCCGTCGTCGTGCGGGGCACGCCGGTCCGGCACGCGTCGTTCTCGCGTGCGCACGTCACCGCGTCGTACGCGCCGACCGCCACGTCGGCGAGGTTGCGCAGGCTGTCCGTGCCCGGCTGGAAATAGCCGGCGTGGCCCTGCGCGTCCCGCGCGGACAGCACCCGCGCGCCGAACGCCCCGGACACCGGATCGGCGCCGTGCCCGAGCCCGCCGAGCTCCAGGTACGGCACGTCCTGGATCCAGTCGGTGGCGTCCCGCATGGCCCACACCCGGGCCGTGGTGCCCAGGTGGGAGGCGCTGGAGACCCGCATGCCGGGGCTCGCGGCCACCGCTATGTCCGTCACCCGGCGTGGCATGGCGTGCGCGGCCACCCCGCAGACCACCGAGCCGTAGCTGTGGCAGACCATCGCCACGGGCGCCCTGCCGGGCAGGCCGCCCAGCAGGGCGTTCAGCCGTACGGAGCCCTCCTGGGCGCGCAGCCCGGTGGCAGCGTCCATGCCGAGGCCGTCGGGGGCGGTGTAGTCGGCCCAGGCGATCACGGCCCTGCGCGTCGTGGGGCTCTGGGCGCGCTCCGCCGCGTACAGCGCCTTGGCCATGCCGACCGGCGCGGTGTACGGGCGGTTGGTCTTCTGGAAGGTGAGCAGATCGGTGTCGACGCCGGGGACGACGACCGAGATCCGCTGGGCCTCGTCCAGGTTCCCGAACACCTCCGCGATGCGGCCCGAGCCCTCGGGGTCGAACGCCAGGATCTGCCGGCCGGGGGTCAGCAGGGACTCGTAGCGGTGCATGCGGCGACCCGCGTCCTGCTGTCCGGCCGTGCTGAGCCGGCTGTCGTGCATGCGGTTCTTCTCGACCTCGAGGGCCTGCTCCAGCGCGATGTGGTTGGCGCGGTAGCGCAGGGTCGCGGGGGCGCCGTTCATGTTGCCGACCGCGAGCGGATAGCGGTGGGCGAGACGGCTCCGGTCCTCGGGGGAGAGGGCGGTGAAGAAACGGCTGAGCCGGGCCGGCGCGGCCTGCGGGTCCGGCAGGTGCAGGCCGTGGATACTGCCGTGCTCCCACTGGGCGAGCGAGGCCTGCAGCGCGGTCGCCTCCCGATGACTGCGCAGTGCGGTCCAGCCGGTGGTGGCGAGCATCACGAACACCACGGCCAGCGCCAGCAGGGCGCGCCAGACGTTCAGTTGCGGGGAGGTGTCGAAGGAAGTCACTGGGAGGACACACTAGGAGAACGGGAGGGTCTCGGGGTAACCGAGTGACGGGTATCACGTTTCGTGAACCGTCGAACGGGTGGTCAACGATCACGCTCCGCACGCCAGTTGCCGGTGAGCGCCGAACCCACCAGATCGAGGTGCGACGCGGTGAGTTGACGGATGGCCTCCAGGCTGAAGTCGTCGCCCGTGCACCACTGCCGCTCGGTGACCCTTATCACCCCGCCGAACAGGGCCACGGCCAGCCGCGGCCGCGGGTCGGCGTCCACGTCCACGCCCTCGCGCCCGGCCAGCAGTCGCGCGATCGTCTCCTCCGTCGCCGCCGAGCGGCGCAGATGGGCGGCGAGCAGCGCGGGCGTCGACGAGATGGTGCGGTACATGCGCAGGTACAGCTCGACCGGGACGGCCGACTCGACCGTCTCGCGGATCCCGTCCCAGCCCTCCAGCACCGCCTGCCGCAGCGCCTCCAGCGGCGCCTCGTGCGGCGGACGCGCGCGTACGGCGTCGACGAAGCGCGCCTCCGTCATCTCCTGGACCGCGAAGGCCACGTCCTCCTTGCCGGCGAAGTAACGGAAGAAGGTGCGCTGCGAGACGTCGACCGCCTCGGCGATCTCGTCGACGGTCGTGTGCTCGTAGCCCTGGGTCGTGAACAGCTCCAGGGCGGCCCGCAGCAGCGCCTCCCGGGTGCGCTGTTTCTTGCGTTCGCGCAGCGTTTCCATATGTGTCAGTTACTGTCGGATGAAATCGTTTGTCAATTGTCAGAGGCTGTCACTACCCTCGGGCGCATGACTAGTCGGACCACCATCGACGCGGCGGGGCCGGGGGACGCGGCGCCCGGCGCTCCGCTGGAGTCGCCTCCGGCCGCGGGGCTGCGCGGCCACCCCTGGCTCACCCTCGTCACCGTCGCCGTGGGCGTCATGATGGTGGCCCTCGACGGCACCATCGTGGCGATCGCCAACCCGACCATCAAGGAAGACCTGGGCGCGACCTTCGCCGACGTCCAGTGGATCACCAACGGCTACTTCCTCGCCCTGGCGGTCACCTTGATCACCGCGGGCAAGCTCGGTGACCGCTTCGGCCACCGGCAGACCTTCCTCATCGGCGTGACCGGCTTCGCCGCGGCCTCCGGCGCCATCGGCCTGTCCCACAGCATCGCCGCGGTCGTCACCTTCCGTGTCTTCCAGGGGCTGTTCGGCGCGCTGCTGATGCCGGCCGCGCTGGGCCTGCTGCGGGCCACCTTCCCGGCCGAGAAGCTGAACATGGCCATCGGCATCTGGGGCATGGTGATCGGCGCGTCCACCGCGGGCGGCCCGATCCTCGGCGGCGTCCTCGTCGAGCACGTCAACTGGCAGTCGGTGTTCTTCATCAACGTGCCGGTCGGCGCGCTCGCCCTGATCCTGGGCGCGCTGATCCTCCTCGACCACCGGGCCGACAACGCCCCGCGGTCCTTCGACGTCCTCGGCATCGCGCTGCTCTCCGGCGCGATGTTCTGCCTCGTGTGGGCGCTCATCAAGGCGCCGACGTGGGGCTGGGGCGACGGCAGGACCTGGGCGTTCATCGTCGCGTCCGCGGTGGGCTTCGGCCTCTTCTCCCTCTGGGAGACGAGGGTCGGGGAGCCCCTGATCCCGCTGGGCCTGTTCCGCTCGGTACCGCTCTCGGCGGGCGTGGTCCTGATGGTCCTCATGGCCATCGCGTTCATGGGCGGCCTGTTCTTCGTGACGTTCTACCTGCAGAACGTCCACGGCATGACGCCGATCGGCGCGGGCCTGCACCTGCTGCCGCTCACCGGCATGATGATCGTCGGCTCGCCGCTGGCGGGCGCCGCGATCACCAGGCTCGGCCCGCGCATCCCGCTGGCCGGCGGCATGGCAGCGACCGCGATCGCCATGTATGGCATGTCGACGCTCGAGGCCGACACCGGCAGCGGTGTGATGTCCGTCTGGTTCGCGCTGCTCGGCCTGGGCCTCGCGCCGGTCATGGTCGGCGCCACGGAGGTCATCGTCGGCAACGCGCCCATGGAGCTCTCCGGTGTCGCCGGCGGCCTTCAGCAGGCTGCCATGCAGATCGGCGGCAGTCTCGGTACGGCCGTGCTGGGCGCCGTGATGGCCTCCAAGGTCGACAGCGACCTGCCGGGCAACTGGACCGGCGCCGGGCTGCCGCGGCTGACCCCGGGCCAGCTCGACCAGGCCTCGGAGGCGGTCCAGGTCGGCGTCGCCCCGGTGCCGAAGGGGGTGCCGGAGCAGGTCGCCGCGAAGATCACCGAGGTCGCCCACCACACCTTCGTCTCGGGCATGAGCCTCGCCTCACTGGTCGCGGCCGGCGTGGCGGCGGTCGCCGTCCTCGTCGCGCTGCTCACCAAGCGGGGCGCGCACGCCGAGGCGGGCGCGGGCGTGGGCCACATCTGAGCGCCGCCCGCGGTGGTTTCCGGCCGGAGTTCGCCTATCAGGGTGACTCCGCTCAAGATCGCTCGCATCGGGCGCGCGCCGCAGGTCACAGTGGGTCAAGTCCTCCGCAGGACATGGGAGGACCGCCGGGCCGCGGCGCGCGCTGCTGGAGGGGGGCAGCGCGCGCAGGTCTGGCGACGCGAAACCGGGGTACCCGCAAGCCGAAGCCGAACTGTCGACGGACCTCAGGGAGTTGATGATGGCGGGCTTCGGGCACGGAACGCGCGGATACCCCCGGTCACGTGGCCGGACGTGGCAACGGACCGGGCCGGACCGTGCGACGCTCGGGATCATCGGAGCGATCTGCGCGGTGGCCGGCTTCTTCGCACTGGGCATCGTCCTCGGCCCGGTGGCGATGTTCTGCGGCTGGCAGTCCATGGGGCGCAAGTGGTCGGGCGACCGCAACGTCCCGGCGCTGGTCGCGCTGATCCTGGGCGCGATCGACACACTGCTGGCCGTCATCGCCCTGGCGGGCGCGGCGACATGGGGGCACGGGCTGCTCTAGTGCGGCGACCGGAAAGGTCTGCCGGAACGCTCGCGGCGTCCGGTGCTGGGGGTACCTCCCACGCCCTTCAGGCAGTGGGGGAGCCTCGCAAGGCGGAGCATCGTCCGCGTACGGGATGTACTGGGGTGATGCGACAACGCGGCGAGGTACCCCGGGCGTCGCGAGCCGGTGAACCTTTCCGGCCGCAGCACCAGCCGACGGGTCCGCATCGTCGGGCTCGGGGCCGTCCGCCGTCTGCCGCCTGTGGGTGCGCGGGAGCTGATCGCTCGGTTTCCCGCGCCCCTTCGGGGCCCGTCAGCTCCGCTGACTCTCCCGCTCGTCGGCCAGCCGGGCGACCTCCGCCCGCAGCAGCCGCACTTCTTCGGCAAGAGAGGCGATCGCCTCCGTCTGCCGCCGCTCCTCCGCGTCGTCCTTCTCGAACCGCGCGATGAACCAGGCCGCGATGTTGGCGGTGACGACACCCAGCAGGGCGATCCCGGACAGCATCAGCCCGACGGCGATCATCCGCCCCAGCCCGGTCGTCGGCGCGTGGTCCCCGTATCCCACGGTCGTCATCGTCGTGAACGACCACCACACCGCGTCACCCAGCGTCCGGATGTTCCCGTGCGGCGAGTCCCGCTCCACGGACAGCACGGCGAGCGACCCGAACATCAGCAGCCCCACCACCGCCCCGGCGACGTACGTCGTGAGCCGGATCTGCGAGGCCATCCGCGCCCGCCGCCCCACCAGCAGCAGCGTCGAGACCATCCGCAGCAGCCGCAGCGGCTGCAGCAGCGGCAGCACCACCGCGCACAGGTCCATCCAGTGCGTCCGTACGAACTCCCGGCGCCGGGGGCTGAGCGCCAGCCGCATCAGGTAGTCCACCGCGAACGCCGCCCACACGACCCACTCCGTGACGGTGCAGGCGACCGTAAGGAGCGGGTACGCGGGGTTGTCCACGATCGGCACGGCGTAGGCGACGGCGAACACCACCGCCAGAGCCAGCAGCGGCCGTTGGGTATGCCCTTCCCAACGTGCCTGCGCGGACTCATCGTTCATGGACGCATCGTAGGTCGCGCCCGGAAGGGACGCGGGGCAGCGCCGGCGTGCGGGTCCGCCGCGTGGGCGCGACCGGTCGTGCACCCGTTCGCGCCCGGCGGTGAACCCGCAGGTCCTCCTCAGTCGCCGAGCCGCCGAAGCCCGGCGCAGCGGTTATGCGTCGCCGCCCGCCGCCCCCGGATGAGCCGCCGACACATCGAGCAGCTGGTACCGGTCGATGGCCTGCTTCAGCACCGACCGGTCGACCTTGCCCTCGCGTGCCAGCTCGGTCAGCACCGCGACCACGATCGACTGGGCGTCGATGTGGAAGAAGCGCCGCGCCGCGCCGCGGGTGTCGGCGAAGCCGAAGCCGTCCGCGCCGAGCGACTGGTAGGTGCCCGGCACCCACCGCGCGATCTGGTCGGGAACCGATCGCATCCAGTCGGACACGGCCACGAACGGACCCTCGGACCCGTTGAGCTTGCGGGTCACGAACGGCACCCGCTGCTCCTCCTCCGGGTGCAGCAGGTTGTGCTCCTCGCACTCCACCGCCTCGCGGCGCAGCTCGTTCCAGGAGGTCGCGGACCACACGTCCGCCCTGACGTTCCAGTCCTCGGCGAGGATCCGCTGCGCCTCGAGCGCCCACGGGACCGCCACGCCGGACGCCATGATCTGCGCCGGGACCGAGCCGCTCGTGCCGTCGCTCAGCTTGTGGATGCCCCGGAGGATGCCCTCGGCGTCCACGTTCTCCGGCTCGGCGGGGTGCTGGATGGGCTCGTTGTAGACGGTCAGGTAGTAGAAGACGTCCTCGCCGTGCGGGTGCTCGGCGTCGCCGCCGTACATGCGGCGCAGACCGTCCTGGACGATGTGCGCGATCTCGTAGGCGTACGCCGGGTCGTAGGCCACGCACGCCGGGTTGGTGGAGGCGAGGAGCTGCGAGTGGCCGTCCGCGTGCTGCAGGCCCTCACCGGTCAGGGTGGTACGGCCGGCGGTCGCGCCGAGTACGAATCCGCGGGCCAGCTGGTCGGCCATCTGCCAGAACTGGTCACCGGTGCGCTGGAAACCGAACATCGAGTAGAAGACGTAGACCGGGATCAGCGGCTCGCCGTGCGTGGCGTAGGCCGAGCCCGCCGCGATCAGGGACGCCGTGCAGCCCGCCTCGGAGATGCCGTCGTGCAGCATCTGCCCGGTCGGCGACTCCTTGTAGGCGAGCAGCAGCTCCCGGTCCACCGACTCGTACTGCTGGCCCAGCGGGTTGTAGATCTTCGCGCTCGGGAAGAACGAGTCCATGCCGAACGTGCGGTACTCGTCCGGCGCGATCAGCACGAACCGCCGGCCGATCTCCTTGTCCCGCATGAGGTCCTTCAGGAGCCGGACGAACGCCATGGTGGTGGCGATGGACTGCTGACCCGAGCCCTTCTTCACCGTCGCGTACGTCTTGTCGTCCGGCAGGGCCAGCGGCTTGGAGCGTACGACGCGCGTCGGGACGTACCCGCCGCACTGCTTGCGCATGTCGTGCATGTACTGGATCTCGTCGGTGTCCCGGCCCGGGTGGTAGTACGGCGGCGGGCCGGACTCCAGCTCCCTGTCGGTGATGGGCAGGTGGAGGCGGTCCCGGAAGCGCTTGAGGTCGTCGACTGTCAGCTTCTTCATCTGGTGCGTGGCGTTGCGGCCCTCGAAGTTGGGGCCCAGCGTCCAGCCCTTGACGGTCTTGGCGAGGATGACCGTCGGCTGGCCCTTGTGCTCCGTGGCCGCCTTGAACGCCGCGTAGATCTTGCGGTGGTCGTGACCGCCGCGGCCCAGGTGCAGGATCTGGTCGTCGGTCATGTTCTCGACCATCGCGCGCAGCCGGTGGTCGTCGCCGAAGAAGTGCTCGCGGATGTACGCCCCCGACTCCGTGGCGTACGTCTGGAACTGGCCGTCCGGGGTCGTGTTCATCTTGTTGACCAGGATGCCGTCCCGGTCCTGCGCGAGCAGCGGGTCCCAGGAGCGGTCCCAGATCAGCTTGATGACGTTCCAGCCGGCGCCCCGGAAGATGGACTCCAGCTCCTGGATGATCTTGCCGTTGCCGCGCACCGGGCCGTCGAGCCGCTGCAGGTTGCAGTTGACGACGAAGGTGAGGTTGTCCAGGCCCTCCCGGGCCGCGATGGACAGCTGGCCGAGCGACTCCGGCTCGTCCATCTCGCCGTCGCCGAGGAACGCCCACACGTGCGACTTGGAGGTGTCGGCGATGCCGCGCGCCTCCATGTAGCGGTTCATCCGCGCCTGGAAGATCGCGCCGAGCGGGCCGAGGCCCATGGAGACCGTCGGGAACTCCCAGAAGTCCGGCATCGAGCGCGGGTGGGGGTAGCTGGACAGGCCGTCGGGGTACTTCGACTTCTCCTGGCGGAAGCCGTCCAGCTGGTCCGCGGTGAGCCGGTCCAGCAGGTACGCGCGCGCATAGATGCCCGGTGAGGCGTGGCCCTGGAAGAAGACCTGGTCACCGCCGTCGCCCTCGTCCTTGCCGCGGAAGAAGTGGTTGAAGCCGACGTCGTACAGCGAGGCCGAGGAGGCGAAGGTGGCGATGTGGCCGCCGACGCCGATGCCGGGCCGCTGGGCGCGCGAGACCATCACGGCCGCGTTCCAGCGGGTCGCGTTCAGGATCCTGCGCTCGATCTCCTCGTTGCCCGGGAAGAACGGCTCGCTCTTGGTGGGGATCGTGTTGATGTAGTCCGTGCTGCGCATCTCGGGCACGGCCACGCGCCGCTCGCGGGCCCGCTCGATCAGCCGGAGCATGAGGTAGCGGGCCCTCTCCCGGCCCCGCTCGTCCACGGCGGCGTCCAGGGAGTCGAGCCACTCCTGGGTTTCCTCGGGATCGAAGTCAGGAACCTGACTCGGAAGGCCGCCAATGATGATCGGATTGCGATCGGATCCGGAAGCCACGCTGTTCCTTACCTGTCAGAGGGCCGATTTTTTACTCGTGCCTACACCGTTCCCCATCGTGTACCTCGGGAGGGCGTACGTCATCTCCTCGGTGTCCCATCGGTGTCCCGTCGGTCAAAACGCAACGATACGCCCGGGGTGTGACGTGCTTGGCAAAAGTGTTCGAGGGGCGTATCGCTGGATGATTCTGAGATGATGCCCATCAGTGCAAACCGGGCACATCGGTGTGATGTGGGTTGCGCGGGAACGGGGTACGGTGCCAGGAGTTGCGGCGACACGGCCGGGATCGTCACCGTTTCGGCGGTCCGAAGGGCCGGGTACTTGCGCGATCCGTCCCGCCCGTGTGGACTACGGCCAATGCTTCGCGCACGCGCGTGGCTGAGATATTCACCAAGACATGATCAGGAGGCAACCCGTGAGCGCGACCGCGGACCACGCGGAGGAGCGGACGAACCCTGCCGCCAGGCTGGGGTTCCAGCCCGGGCAGGTGGTCCAGGAGATCGGCTACGACGACGACGTCGATCAGGAGCTCCGCGAGGCCATCGAGGAAACCATCGAAGGCGACCTCATGGACGAGGAATACGACGACGTGGCCGACGCCGTTGTGCTGTGGTTCCGTGACGACGACGGCGACCTGACGGATGCGCTGGTGGATGCCACCACGTACATCGAAGAGGGCGGCGCGATCCTGCTCCTCACGCCGAAGACCGGCCGTACGGGGTACGTGGAGCCGAGCGACATCCAGGACGCCGCCACGACGGCCGGCCTGACGGCGTCGAAGAGCGTCAGTGTGGGCAAGGACTGGAGCGGAAGCCGCCTGGCGACGCCGAAGGCCGCCAAGTCCAAGAGGTGATCTCCTCTGCACCCCCGGGCGGGCTGGTTTCGTCCCAGCCCGTCCGGAGATCCCTGGTGATCGCTGCGTAGGGTGGACCCGAGCGACTGCTGTGCGCTCATCCGAACGGCCCACCGAAGGGATGCACGACGATGGCGATCCAGGTCGGCGACAAGGCGCCCGACTTCGAGCTCAAGGACAACCACGGCCGGACCGTGAAGCTCTCGGACTTCCGCGGCGACAGGAACGTGGTCCTGCTCTTCTACCCCTTCGCCTTCACCGGCGTGTGCACCGGCGAGCTGTGCGAGCTGCGCGACAACCTGCCGAAGTTCGAGGACCGCGACACCCAGCTCCTCGCCGTCTCCAACGACTCCATCCACACCCTGCGCGTCTTCGCCGAGCAGGAGGGCCTGGAGTACCCGCTGCTCAGCGACTTCTGGCCGCACGGCAACGTCTCGCGCGCGTACGGCGTCTTCGACGAGGACAAGGGATGCGCCGTCCGGGGCACCTTCGTCATCGACAAGGAGGGCGTCGTGCGGTGGACCGTGGTCAACGGCCTGCCGGACGCGCGCGACCTGAACGACTACGTGAAGGCGCTCGACACCCTGTAGGCCGACCGTGGCCGACACCTGTGATCCTCCGGTCCAGGGTCTGCGGGGGGCGGGAACCCGTCACTAGGATCGGCTCGTTGATCCCATATCCGAAGCACGACGGGGCGCCCCGCCCCTGAACACCACATGGAGGACCCGTGGGAGTCAGCCTCAGCAAGGGCGGCAACGTATCGCTGACGAAGGAGGCCCCGGGCCTGACCGCCGTCATCGTCGGTCTGGGGTGGGACGTGCGCACCACGACCGGCACCGACTTCGACCTCGACGCCAGCGCGCTGCTGCTGAACAACTCCGGCAAGGTCGCGAGCGACCAGCACTTCGTCTTCTTCAACAACCTCAAGAGCCCCGACGGCTCCGTCGAGCACACCGGTGACAACATCACCGGTGAGGGCGAGGGCGACGACGAACAGATCAAGATCAACCTGGCCGGCGTCCCGGCCGACATCGAGAAGATCGTCTTCCCGGTGTCGATCTACGACGCCGAGAACCGCCAGCAGTCCTTCGGCCAGGTCCGCAACGCGTTCATCCGCGTCGTGAACCAGGCGGGCGAGCAGGAGATCGCCCGCTACGACCTCAGCGAGGACGCCTCCACCGAGACCGCCATGGTCTTCGGCGAGCTGTACCGGCACGGGGCGGAGTGGAAGTTCCGCGCCATCGGCCAGGGCTACGCCTCCGGTCTGCGGGGCATCGCGCAGGACTTCGGCGTCAACGTCTGACGCACGACGCCCGCGCACACCGTCCGGCGCCGCACCGTTTACGGGCGGCGCCGGACGCGCAGGACAACCAAAGAAGCACCGCTAGGGGAGGACCAGCAACATGGGCGTCACGCTCGCCAAGGGAGGCAACGTCTCCCTTTCCAAGGCCGCACCGAATCTCACCAACGTCATGATCGGACTCGGCTGGGACGCGCGTTCCACCACCGGCGCCCCCTTCGACCTGGACGCCAGCGCCCTGCTGTGCGGTGCCGGCAACCGGGTGCTGGGCGACGAGTGGTTCGTCTTCTACAACCAGCTCAAGAGCCCCGACGGCTCGGTCGAGCACACGGGTGACAACCTCACCGGTGAGGGCGAGGGCGACGACGAGACGATCCTGGTGGACCTCACCAAGGTGCCGGCGCAGTGCGAGAAGATCATCTTCCCCGTCTCCATCCATATGGCGGACGAGCGCGGCCAGACCTTCGGGCAGGTCTCCAACGCCTTCATCCGGGTACTCAACCAGGCCGACGGCCAGGAGCTGGCTCGTTACGACCTCAGTGAGGACGCCTCCACCGAGACCGCCATGATCTTCGGCGAGCTGTACCGCTACCAGGGCGAGTGGAAGTTCCGCGCCGTGGGCCAGGGGTACGCCTCGGGGCTGCGCGGTATCGCCCTGGACTTCGGAGTGAACGTTTCGTAGCCGCGGGTACCGCCGGTAGGGTGCACCTCTAGACTCGGGGTCAACGTTTAGCAAAGCCGAGTACGGCGCGGGGGAGATCCTCCCCCAGACTTCGTCTGGGAGGTGCCCCCAACAGATGATTGGGTAGCCAGTGCTTCTGAAAACCTTCGGCTGGTCGTTCGCGGTCACCGCGCTCGGCCTGGTCGCCGCGGTCTTCTACGGGGGGTGGGAGGCCTTCGGTGTCGTGGCGATCCTGGCCGTCCTCGAGATCTCGCTGTCGTTCGACAACGCGGTGGTCAACGCCGGGATCCTGAAGAAGATGAACGCCTTCTGGCAGAAGATCTTCCTCACGGTCGGCGTCCTCATCGCGGTCTTCGGCATGCGGCTGGTCTTCCCGGTCGTCATCGTCGCCATCACCGCCAAGCTCAGCCCCGTCGACGCCGTCCACCTGGCCTTCGCCGACAAGGACCGCTACCAGCAGCTGGTCACCGACGCCCACCCGGCGATCGCCGCCTTCGGCGGAATGTTCCTGCTGATGATCTTCCTCGACTTCATCTTCGAGGACCGGGACATCCAGTGGCTGCGCTGGATCGAGCGGCCGCTGGCCAAGCTCGGCAAGGTCGACATGCTGGCGGTCTGCATCTCCCTGATCGTCCTGCTGATCACGTCCTTCACCTTCGCCACCCACGCCCACCAGCACGGCGGCGCCCACGCCGACAAGGCCCAGACGGTCCTGATCGCCGGCATCGCCGGCTTGATCACCTACATGATCGTCGGCGGTCTGTCCGGCTACTTCGAGGACCGGCTGGAGGAAGAGGAGGAGCGCGAGCACGAGGAGGAGGAAGAGGCCGCCCGCACCGGCAAGCAGAAATCGGCGGTGCTGCTGGCCGGCCAGGCCGCGTTCTTCATGTTCCTCTACCTGGAGGTCCTGGACGCGTCCTTCTCCTTCGACGGCGTGATCGGCGCCTTCGCCATCACCAACGACATCGTGATGATGGCCCTCGGCCTCGGCATCGGCGCGATGTACGTCCGGTCCCTCACCGTCTACCTGGTCCGCCAGGGCACCCTCGACGACTACGTCTACCTCGAGCACGGCGCCCACTACGCCATCGGCGCCCTGGCCGTGATCCTCATGGTCACCATCCAGTACGAGATCAACGAGGTCATCACCGGTCTCGTCGGCGTCGTCCTGATCGCCCTGTCCTTCTGGTCCTCCGTCCGCCGCAACCGCGCGCTGGCGGCCTCCGGAGAGGGCACGGACGAGAAGGCCGAGGTCTCCTCAGGGGTGTGACCCCCTACGGGACAGATCCGGGCCATGACGGGGTGTGACGCCCGGGCCCGTGAGGAACGCTCTGATCGGGGCGGCCGATGCGGTCGGCCGCCCCGATCGCGTTCACATCACCACCTGGGGGCGGGAATGGGTTTCTTCGACGGACTGCTGGGCGGACGCGCTGCCGACTTCGACTCGGGCAGCGCCTCCAGCAATGCCATCGAACTCACCAGGCGGCACCAGACGGTGTCCCTCACCAAGCAGGACGCGGCCACCGGCCACCTGCGCGTCAACCTCACCTGGCGGATGCGCACCTCCGACTTCGACGGCAACCAGCGCACCAGCCTGCTGAGGCACCCCTTCAAGGCGCTCAGGCCGCCGGAGGTCCTCGGCCACGGCCAGAGCATGGTCAACGTCGACCTCGACCTGGGCTGCCTGTACGAACTGACCGACGGCACCAAGGGGGTCGTACAGCCGCTGGGCAACTACCTCGGCGACGTCAACGCACCGCCGTACATCAAGCTCAGCGGCGACGACCGGTTCGGCTCGGCGTCCGGCGAGACGATGTACGTCAACCTCGACCACCGCGACGCCATCAAGCGCCTGCTGGTCTTCGTCTACATCTACGACCAGACCCCGGCCTTCGACCGCACCCACGCCGTCGTCACCCTGTACCCGAGCAACGGCCCCCGCATCGAGATAGGCCTGGACGAACGTCACCCCCAGGCCCGCTCCTGCGCGGTGGTGCTGATCGAGAACGTGAAGGGCGAACTTGTGGTCCGCCGGGAGGTCAAGTTCGTCTACGGCTTCCAGGGCGAGCTGGACC
Source organism: Streptomyces sp. NPDC046759 (assembly GCF_040645475.1). Lineage (NCBI taxonomy): Bacteria > Bacillati > Actinomycetota > Actinomycetes > Kitasatosporales > Streptomycetaceae > Streptomyces > Streptomyces sp. NPDC046759. Next base: position 228,435 of record NZ_JBEYYJ010000005.1, read on the forward strand.
GGCTGTACGGCTGGGGACTGCAGTGGGGGCGTGGCTACAAGACCAAGGCGGACCGATGACGGGGCGCCGGGAACTCACCGCCCGATGAACTGCGGCCCCTGCGGAGGCAGCCGGAAGTTCGGGTCCACAGCGGCGGTCACCGGCACCGGCTGGGGCTGCGGGTACCCGTACGCCGGCGGGGCCGACGTCGGCTGCGGATAGCCGTACGCGGGCTCCTGCTGCGGCACCGCCGACGCCGGCTGCTCCGGCGGAAGCGGCAGCGACGGCTGGAGCACCTCCTCCACCTCGGACTCGTCCACGGAGATCCCGAAGTCCGTCGCGAGCCCCTTCAGCCCGTTGGAATAGCCCTCGCCCAGCGCCCGGAACTTCCAGACCTCCCCGCGCCGGTACAGCTCACCGCAGATCAGCGCCGTCTCCGCACCCGTCTCCGGCTTGATCTCGAACCGGGCCAGCGGCTCGGCGTCGGCGACCGCGGCGTCGTACAGCAGGATGCACAGCGCCGGCACCTGGTCGAAGGTGACGCCGTCCGCGGACGCGACCAGCAGGATCCGGCCGACCTCCGGCTCGACGCTGGCCAGGTCCGTCTGCATCGTGTCGGTCAGTCCCTCGGCGACGCGCTTCTTGCCCAGCCGCCAGACCTTCCCGGAGGGGTGCCGGGGCTGGTTGTAGAAGACGAAGTCCTCGTCGGAGCGCACACGGCCGTCGGGGCCCAGCAGCAGCGCCGAGGCGTCCACGTCCGGAACCCCCTGCCCGGGCGTCCAGCGCAGCACGGCGCGGACCGTGTGGGCTTCCAGCGGGAGGTTCGACCCCTTCAGCATCGCGTGCGTCATGCGGTCATCCTGCCTTCTCGGTCCTGCTCACGACAATGCGGGGGGTGGTCTCCGAGGGCGCCGCCGACACGGGCGAGTTACCGGAAATTCATACCCACAGGGAACCCCAGACATGGATCCCTACGTACTATTACCGGCCACCCTTTACCGAACACACAGACTCGGCTCGCGCCCTGAGGGAGTCCTATGCGTCATTTCGGGCACATCGCCCCCGAGGTGCGGCAGCGCCTTTTCCACCGGGAGCCGGGCGCGTTCACCGCGGACTCCCCGGCCCGGCTGCTCGCCGCCGCCCTCGGCGCCACCCTGTACAGCCCGGCGACCCGGCCGCGGCTCGCCGACGACATCGTCAAGCAGGCCGGGAACGGCGTGGTCTCGATGGTGCTGTGCCTGGAGGACTCGATCGACGACGCGGACGTCGTGGCCGGCGAGGAGAACCTCGTGGGGCAGTTCGCCGAACTCGCCGCCCGGCCCGGAGCCGAGCCACCGCTGCTCTTCATCCGGGTCCGCACCCCCGAGCAGATCCCCGACCTGGTACGGCGGCTCGGCCCCACCGTGCGGCTGCTGTCCGGATTCGTGCTGCCGAAGTTCACCGAGGAGCGCGGCATCCCCTTCCTGGAGGCCCTGACCGCCGCCGAGGCCGAAAGCGGGCGTCGGCTGTTCGCCATGCCCGTCCTGGAGTCCCCCGAGCTGCTCTACCGCGAGTCCCGCGTCGACACCCTGGAGGGCATCGCCCGGGCGGTCGACAAGTACCGCGACCGGGTGCTGGCACTCCGCCTCGGCGTGACCGACTTCTGCTCCTCCTACGGCCTGCGCCGCGCCCCCGACATGACCGCCTACGACGTCCAGATCGTCGCCTCCGTGATCGCCGACGTCGTGAACATGCTGGGCCGCGCCGACGGCACCGGATTCACCGTGACCGGGCCCGTGTGGGAGTACTTCCGGGTCTCCGAGCGCATGTTCAAGCCGCAGCTCAGGCAGAGCCCCTTTCTGGAGGTGCAGGCCGTAGAACTGCGCGAGAAGCTGATCGAGCACGCCATGGACGGACTGCTGCGGGAGATCTCCCTCGACCAGGCCAACGGCCTGCTCGGCAAGACCTGCATCCACCCCTCCCATGTGCTGCCCGTCCACGCGCTGTCCGTGGTCAGCCACGAGGAGTACAGCGACGCCCAGGACATCGTGCGTCCGGAACGCGGCGGCGGGGGTGTACTCCGGTCGGCCTACACGAACAAGATGAACGAGGTGAAGCCGCACCGCGCCTGGGCCGAACGCACCCTGCTGCGCGCCGAGGTCTTCGGCGTGGCCCACGAGGACGTCGGCTTCGTGGAGCTGCTCGCCGCGGGAATACCCGGCTGAGGCCGGTCGATCGTCCCGGTTGATCCTTCCCATATCGTCCAAGGAACGCATGAACAACGCAGTGAACGACGGGGTCTGGTCCGGCAGCTGGGTCGCCGAGCGGCTCGGAGTCGAACTCGTGGGGGACGACGGCCTGCGGGGCCTGCTCGGGCTCGCCCTGCGCCGCAACCCCAAGCGGGCCCATCTGCTGGTCTCGAACGTGCTCGGCAAGCACGTCCCGCAGTCGCCGGCCGTGGTCTACGGGCACGGGTTCCGCCTGGGCCGGCGGGCCGCCGCGCTGCTCGGCGCGGAGGCGGGCGCCGCCGTCGTCCTGGGCTATGCGGAGACCGCCACCGGGCTGGGCCACGCCGTGGCCGACGGGCTCGGTACGGCGCCGTATCTGCACTCCACGCGGCGGCCGGTGACCGGGGCCGCCCGGGCCGGCGGCTTCGAGGAGTCGCACTCGCACGCCACGTCGCATCTTCTGCTGCCGGAGGATCCCGGGCTGCTGGCCGGGGACGGTCCCCTGGTGCTGGTCGACGATGAGTTCTCCACCGGTAACACCGTCCTCAACACCATCCGCGACCTGCACGAACGGTATCCGCGGGCGCGATATGTGGTGGTGGCGCTGGTCGACATGCGTTCGTCCGAGGACGTCGAGCGGATGCAACGGTTCGCCGGCGACATCGGGGCGCGCGTGGACCTGATCGCCGCAGCGTCCGGGGTCGTACGACTGCCGTCGGACGTGCTGGAGAAGGGGCAGCGGCTGGTGGCTCACCATGAGTCCGCCGGGTGCGGCTCCGCCATGGCTGACCGCGCCCACGCGGCGCCGGCCGCATGCCGGACCCGGTCCCGCGCCCCTCACCGTCTGGACCTGCACTGGCCCGCCCGCCTCCCCGACGGCGGCCGGCACGGCTTCACCCCCGCCCACCGCGCCCGCCTGGAGGCCGCGCTGCCTGCCATGGCGGCCCGCGTGCGCGACGCCCTGCCCGCCGGCGCCCGCCGCGTCCTCGTCCTCGGCTTCGAGGAGCTGATGTACGCCCCCCTGCGCCTCGCCCGGGAGCTGGAGGAGCTGACACCGGCCGAGGTGCGGTTCTCCACCACCACCCGCTCGCCCGTCCTGGCCGTGGACGACCCCGGGTACGCGATACGCACCCGGCTGGTCTTCCCGGCCCACGACGACCCGGCCGACGGACCCGGCGAGCGCTACGCCTACAACGTCGCCGGTGGCGGCTTCGACGCCGTCGTCGCCGTGGTCGACTCCGTCGCCGACACCCCTGCCCTGCACGCGCCGGACGGCCTGCTGGCGTGCCTCGCCGCCCACACCCCGCACGTTCTGTTCGCGGTCCTCCCGTCGTACGTCCCGCACGCTCCCGAAAGGCCGGCCATGCTGCCCGAGCCCCTCCGCGGCCCCGCATTCTCCAGTTACGCGCCCGACGAGGTGGGCTGGCTGCTCCAGGACCTCTCCGACGTCACCCTGGAGGCGCCGACCGAGGAACGGGAGGAGGCCATCCAGAGCGGCGGTGCGCACTACGCCGAGTCGCTGCCGGTGGAGTACCAGCCGAGTGAGCAGTACCAGCAGCTGTTCCACACGGCCCTGGACGCCTCCGCCGCCCGGATCGCCCAGGCGGTCGGCGTGGTGACCGAGGCCGTCATCGCCGAGCGGTCCCCGCGCCCGGTGCTGGTGTCCCTGGCCCGCGCCGGCACCCCGGTCGGCGTCCTGATGCGCCGCTGGGCCCGGTTCCGGCACGGCCTCGACCTCCCGCACTACGCCGTGTCGATCGTGCGCGGCCGGGGCATCGACGCCAACGCGCTGCGCTGGCTCGCCGCCCATCACGACCCCCGGGACGTCGTGTTCGTCGACGGCTGGACCGGCAAGGGCGCCATCACCCGGGAACTCACCGACGCCGTCGCGGAGTTCGAGGCGAAGGAGGGCATCACCGGATTCGACCCGGAGATCGCCGTGCTCGCCGATCCGGGCTCCTGCGTGCGCACCTACGGCACCCGCGAGGACTTCCTCATACCCTCCGCCTGCCTCAACTCGACCGTGTCCGGCCTGATCTCGCGCACGGTCCTGCGCGCCGACCTGGTCGGGCCGGACGACTTCCACGGCGCGAAGTTCTACCGTGAACTCGCCGGCGCCGATGTCTCCGTGGCCTTCCTCGACGCCGTCTGCGAGCGTTTCCCCGAGGTCGCCGACACCGTCGACACGGCGGTCAAGGAGCTGGTGGCCGAGGACCGCAGCCCGACCTGGGCCGGCTGGCGGGCGGTCGAGCGGATCAGCGAGGAGTACGGCATCCACGACGTCAACCTCGTCAAGCCCGGCGTCGGCGAGACCACCCGGGTGCTGCTGCGCCGGGTGCCCTGGAAGATCCTGGCGCGGGCCGGGGCGGGCACCGACCTCGACCACGTCCGGCTGCTCGCCGAGCAGCGCGGGGTACCGGTCGAGGAGGTCGGCGAACTGCCGTACACCTGCGTCGGCTTGATCCATCCCAGGTACACGCGCGGGGCCACCGGCGCCGACGGCAAGGCGGTGAACGCCTGATGCCGGTGCTGGTGGCGAGCGACCTCGACCGTACGCTCATCTATTCCTCGGCTGCCCTCGCGCTGACCATGCCGGACGCGCGGGCGCCCCGGCTGCTGTGCGTGGAGGTGCACGAGAGCAAGCCGCTGTCGTACATGACCGAGACGGCGGCCCAGCTGCTGACCGACCTCGGCGACACGGCGGTCTTCGTGCCGACGACGACCCGGACGCGCAAGCAGTACCAGCGGATCAACCTGCCCGGGCCGCCCCCCGCGTACGCGATCTGCGCCAACGGCGGGCATCTGCTGGTCGACGGGGTCACCGACGAGGACTGGCACGCGGGCGTGCAGGCGCGGCTCGCCGACGAGTGCGCGCCGCTGGCGGAGGTCCGCGAGCATCTGCTGCGCTCCGCCGATCCCGTCTGGGTGCGCAAGCACCGGGTCGCCGAGGACCTGTTCGCCTATCTCGTCGTCGAGCGCGAGCTGCTGCTCGAGGACTGGGTGAAGGAGCTGGCGGTGTGGGCGGAGAACCGCGGCTGGACCGTGTCGCTCCAGGGCCGCAAGATCTACGCCGTCCCGAAGCCCCTCACCAAGAGCGCGGCGGTACGGGAGGTCGCCCGCCGCGCCGGCGCCAACCTGACGCTGGCGGCCGGGGACTCCCTGCTGGACGCCGACCTGCTCCTCGCCGCCGACCGCGGCTGGCGCCCCGGCCATGGGGAGCTGGCGGACACGGGCTGGACGGCGCCCGAGATCGCGGCACTGCCGGAGCGGGGGGTGCTGGCGGGCGAGCGGATCGTGAGGGAGTTCCTGAAGGCGACGCGCGGGACGGCGTCCTGAGGGGCGCGGGGAACTGCGCGACGGGCCACGAGACCGCCGCACCCGCCCGACGGCAGGGTGCGGCGCCCAGGTGGGCCGCTAACCGCAACAGCCTCCACCACAACAACCCCCACCGCCCGGAGCCGCGGGCGCGCCCGCACTCTGTGCGACGCCGCCCACCGCCACGGTCGACAGCAACTTCACCGTGTCGTCGTGCCCCACGGGGCACGTCGCGGGGGCGGCGGACTCGGCCATGGGCCGGCTCAGTTCGAAGGTGTCTCCGCAGCTGCGGCACCGGTACTCGTAGCGAGGCATGAGCACAGGTTAGTGCTCCTCCTCCTTGCCGGGCAGCGGCATGGTCACCGGCGGCACACCGGTCTCGTGCTCACGTCCGGCAGGCTCGGTGGCCGGATCGGGGTGACGGGCCCGCCAGTACGGGTTGTCGTGCGGCAAGGTCGTGCCGACCCTGCCGTACATGCCGAAGGTCATCAGCAGCAGGCCCACGATGAAGCTGAAGAACACGTTCTGGATCCTGAACGCCAGGAAGTTGTAGGGGCTGTCCAGCAGGCCCAGGGTCAGGAAGCCGGCCAGCAGGAACAGCACGCCGAACACCATGTTCAGCGTGGACGCGATGTTCCCGCCGATCACCATCCCGGCGAGCAGGATCGCCCCGACGACGATCGACAGGACGCTCAGCGTGCCGTTGGAGTTCAGCCCGGCGACCGAGTTCCCACCGGTGCCGAAGAAGCCGATGTGGTTGATCAGGCCCAGGATTCCGAAGACGACGAGGAACGCCCCGATCAGGCCCGCGCCGATCCGGTAGACCAGGTTCAGCCGGTGGTCGACGGGCAGGTGCTTGTCGAACTCGATCCGTCGCCGCGGCCTCGTGTGCACTGCGTGTGTGGCCATATCCGCCTCCCTCGGGCGCTAGCGGAGGCCATCCGTCCATTTCAATATCCGCCTGCCCGGCCCGACCCGGCAACACACCCGGGTCGATGGGCGCCGCCATCCGGGTGACAGGGCATCCTCACGGCGCCCGCCGCCCGGCGGTCTCAGCGGGCCCCGCCCCGTTCCTCCCGGATCTGCGCCACCACCCGCGCGGCGGCCTGCCGCACCGCGTCCGTCTCCGTCAGGAAGTGCCAGTAGTCGGGGTGCCGGCCCTGCAGGCTGCCGATCGCCCGCTCCAGCCGGGCCACCGCGTCGTCCAGCGGGCGGGCGTGCCGTGGATCGGGGGTCGCGCGGCCCGTCATGGCCAGCCGCTGCGCGTCACGGATCGCGAACCGGGTGCGGTCGATCTCGGCCTGCGGGTCCTTCTGCACGCCGTTCAGCCGCTGCAGCCGGTCCCCGGCGGCCGACACGGCCTCGTCGGTGGAGTTCAGCAGGGTCCGTACCGTCGACAGCAGTGACGTGGCGTCCGGCCAGCGCTGGGCGTCGCGCGCCGTCTGGGCCTCGCGGAGCTTCAGCTCGGCCTGCCGTACGTTCTCCGCGGCCTGCTCGGGCACGTGCTGCAGGTCCTGCCAGCAGGCGGCCGCGAACCGGCGCCGCAGCTCACTCAGCACCGGGTCCACCTGGCCGGCCCTGGTGGTCAGTGCCTGCGCCCGGGTGCGCAGACTGACCAGCCGGTGGTCGATCTCGGCGGCCTTCTCCGGCAGCCGCTCGGCCTCGGCCCGGATCGCCCCGGCCTCCCGCTGCACCCGCTCGGCCCGCTCCAGGGTCTGCGCCGCGCCGTGCTGTCCCGCGCCCTGGTTCAGCTTGGTCAGCTCGGGCGACAGGGCGGCCAGCCGCCCGGCGAGATCATCCGCCCGCAGCCCCTTCTCCCGCACGGCGTCCAGCGCGTTGCTCGCGCCCAGCAGCGCCTGCCGGGCCCGTTCCACGGCGGGCGCCAGCCGGGCCAGCTGGGTCTCGGCCTTGCCGAGCAGCGGTCCGAGCGAGCTGCCGAAACGGTCCAGCTCCTGTTTGACGCGCACGAGCTCGTCCTTGGCGGACGTCAGCTCCGCGCGCGCCCGGGAGGCAGCGGATGCCTCCAGGTCGTCGCGGTCCAGGTCGTGGGCGTCCACGGCCTGGATGTACCGCTGGCTGACCTCGTCGATGCGCTGCCCGAGCGCCGCGAAGTCCGTCACGGCGCGCCGGGCGGCGGGGGAGTCGTCCACCGCCGTGATCGTCTCGATGGAGATCCGCAGATCGCGCTGGGCGGTGTCCAGTTCGTAGAACGCGGCCGCCGCGGCGTCCTTCGCGGCCTGCGCCTCGGCCCGCTGGCTCTCCGCCCGGCCGCCGAACCAGCGCCGGGTGCCGCCGCCGGCGAACGCGGCGGGCAGCGCGAGCGCGGCCAGCACCGGCAGCCCGACCACCAAGGTTAGGGTGTCCCGCAACGCAGTGGAACCCGACCGGTGTGACCGCGTCGCTGGCGTGCCCGGTGTCGCCGTCACATCCCTCTCCCGTGCCATGGTTCGCCGCCGTGGGTGGTGTCATTCTCCCACCCGCTGCAGACGAAGACACGGGCCGGTCAGTTCGGGTTCCGTACCGTGACCTTCCCGTTGGAGGACTCGGCGGTCACGCGGTGCGGGCTGCGGTCGCGCCGGGACACGCTCACCGACACCGGCCCGTTGTCCGAGTCCGCCTTCACGTGGTACTCGTCGCGGGGCACCGTGACCGTCACCGCGCCGTTGTCGGATTGGGCGTTCACCAGGTCGGGGACGCTGCCGAGCGTGAGGTCCACCGAGCCGTTGCTGACATCGGCCCGCACCTGCCGCGAGGTGACGTCCGCCGTGACCGCGCCGTTGTCGGAGCCGAGGTCGAGCGGCCCGGTGGAGTCGGTGACGTGCACATCGCCGTTGTCCGTCTGGACGCCGAGCGAGGCCGTGAAGCCGTGCGCCCGCACGTCTCCGTTGCCGTCGGTGACCTTGACCGCGACATCGCGCGGCACCTCGAGGCGGTACCGGGTCGAGCAGTCGGCGAAGAGCCCGGAGCAGTGGGTCCGCAGCACGAGCCGGTCGTGGGCGAGCGACCAACTCACCTTCGGCCCGCTGCCGATGGCCACCGATCCCTGGAACCAGCGCGTCACGTGGACGCTTCCCGGCTTGTTCGCGTCCGCGGCGACGATCTCCAGCGGCGCGTTGTCGGAGTCGACCGTGAGGGTGCGGCCGTGCAGCGCGAAGGACCGCTGGTCCGGGTGCTTGTCGTCGCCGGCGGAGGCACCGCAGGCGCTGAGCCCCGTGACCAGCGTGCCGGCGAGGACGGCTGCGGCTGCGGCGCGGAAGGGAACGGAACGGGTCATGCGTGATCTCCCCCTGGACCGGCCCGCCGGTAGGGCGAGCCGTGACTGTCGGTCGGCGACGACAGTAGATGATCATGCCGCGTGATCGGCATCCGGCAGCCTCCCGCGCCCGGGGTGGGGTTAACCCCCGTAGACCCCCGCACGCCCGGCGTCACGGTTTGCGGTGCACCGGTTCCGGCAGGGTAGGCTGTCGACTCGACCTGGGCGTATCGCCCGGGTGTCCGGGTGCGTAGCTCAGGGGTAGAGCGCCTGCCTTACAAGCAGGATGTCGGCGGTTCGAAACCGTCCGCGCCCACAGTCGAAGCCCCCGGCCGCGCGGCCGGGGGCTTCCGTCATTCCTCCGCTTCCGTCATTCCTCCTCGGTCGCCCGCTCGTGGGCGTGCTTCAGCCCGGTGCGGGCGTCCACGCGGTCCTCCGCGGCCACCTCGGCCCAGAACCGGTGGGTGCTGACGAAGACCGCGAGTTCGTGTTCGCGGCGACGCAGCTTCTCCACCTCGGCCTGTTCGTCCGCCGTCCAGCCCGGGGACGCGGGCCGCTCCACCTTCCGCCAGCCGGTGTCGTCACTGAAGCCGTCCATCGGCTCGACCGACCAGGGCAGCCGCTTGAGCAGGGCCGACAGCTCGGCCCGGACCTGATGCAGCTCCTCCTGACCGGCGAGGAGGTCACTGGGGAATTCATAGGTCGTAGCCACGCGGCAATGCTACGCCTGTTCGATTTTGGAGGGCGAGTTCGGTCGTGAGGTTCATGCGAACGGGTGGGCGGGCCCGGTCCGGTGACGGTTCAGGCGTGCCGGCCCGGCGAACCGAGGAGTCCTCGGTGCCCCGCCGCCCGCAGCTCGCCCACCAGGCGGGCCGTCACCGGCACCGGTACGCCGTGCCGGTCCGCCGCGCGGAGCAGTGCCCCGCCGATGGCGTCGAGTTCGAGCGGCCAGCCCGCCTCGGCGTCGCGTTGCATGGACGATCTGGCGCCGGGTGGGAAGGCGTCGTAGCGGGCCAGGGCCTGCGCCGGGTCGGCGGGGGCGCCGCAGGCGCGGCTGACCGCGGTGGTCTCGTCGACCAGGGACTCCAGCTCCTCGCGGTGCCGGGTGCGGGCCTCGCCGAGCGGGAGGCCGTACCGGGTGGTGAGCAGGGCGAACGGCGCGAGGAACGCCATCTTGGCCCACAGGGCCGCCGTCTCGTCCTCGACCGCCCGGGCCGTCACGCCGGCGGATGCCAAAGTGGCCACGAGGCCGTCCAGACGGGGACGGGGGACGGCGTCCCCGGCCAGGTCCAGCTCCGTGAACGGGCTGCCGTGTTCGATCACGCCCGGCGCGACCCGCGTGGACTCCACCCGGATCACCGCCGGGGCGACACGGTCGGGGCGGTAGCGGGCGCGCAACCGGGCGGGGTGTTCCACGCCGTTGAGCAGCGGTACGACGAGGGCGTCGCCCAGGACTGCGGGCGGCACCCGGGTGAGGGCGGCGTCCAGTGCGGTGTGCTTGACGGCGATCAGACAGGCGTCCACCGGGTCGCGCAGTTCGGTGTCCGCCTCGACGGGCGCGGTGAACTCGCCGAACTGCGCGCTGCGGACCGTGATTCCGCTGCGGCGCAGGGCGTCGGCGGTCCCGTCCTGGGCGAGGCAGACCACGTGGTGGCCGGCGCGGGAGAGCAGGGCGGCGAGCAGGCCGCCGGTGCCGCCGGGGCCGAGGACGGCCACGGTGCCCCTGCCTGTCGTCGGGCCGTGTGCCGCAGGGGTGTTCGCCATGGGATGTGCCGCGGGGTCGTTCGCCATGAGGCTGTTCCTTCCGACGGTCGGCCCCGGTGGTCGGTGGCCGCCTTCGGCGATCTTCGCACCGGGACGCGGGGCGCGGGAGACTGGGGGCATGTGCCGGAGTATCAAGACGCTGCGTCCGCCCGTGCTGCCCGATCAGGCCACGCAGGAGGACATCCATGCCGCCGCCCTGCAGTACGTCCGGAAGGTGTCGGGGTTCCGCGCTCCCGCCGCGCACAACCGCGAGGTCTTCGACCGCGCGGTGGCCGCGGTGGCCGAGGCCACGGCGGAGTTGCTCGGAGGGCTGGAGGTGCGGGGGCGGTCGGTGAGGAGCGGGAGCGGGGAGTCGTGAAGGCAGGAGCCGTGAAGGCCGGGGAGTGGGGCGTCATGGGGGGCCGGCCCGATCCGCAAGGTGGATGTTGAACTTGCAAGTACAAGTTAGGTAGCCCTAACCTGATCTCCGTTCGGTACCGCCGCCCCCACGACCGGCCACCCATGCCCCACCTCCCGGCCGGCCCGACCGACACCGAAGAGGAGAACCCCCCTCGTGACCGCACGCCTCAACTCCGCCCAGCCCTATGCCCTCGGGCTGTTCCGCATCGTCGTGGGCCTGCTCTTCGCCGTGCACGGCGCCGCCTCCCTCTTCGGGGTCCTCGGCGGCGCCGCCGGCACCGGGGGCGGCACGATCCCGGCCGGCACCTGGCCCGGCTGGTACGCGGCCGTGATCCAGCTGGTCGCCGGAGCCCTGGTGCTCCTCGGGCTCGGCACCCGCGGGGCGGCGCTGATCGCCTCGGGCTCGATGGCGTACGCGTACTTCGACGTCCACCAGCAGGCCGCGCTGTGGCCCATACAGAACGGCGGCGAGCTGCCGGTGCTGTTCTGCTGGGCGTTCCTCCTGCTGGTCTTCACCGGTTCCGGCGCCTTCGGCCTCGACCGGTTCGTCGCCCGCCGCGCCGCAGCCGACGGCCGGGACGCGGCCGAACGGGCGCCGATGGCCGCCTGACGCGAGGCGGCGCCCTTCCCTGCCACGAGGGGAAGGGCGCCGCCCCGACTGCCGCGGGCCCCGGTTACGAGGCTCCGGCGAACCGCACGGTGAAGCAGGCCACCCTGCTGCCCGCCGTGCCGGGCTCGTTGTGGATCACCACGGAGGAAGCCTCGCCCTTGCGGAACGCCCAGCTGTGCGTGGCGCTGGCATGGCCCGTGCCGGCCGCGCCGGACTTGAAGTCCAGCCAGACCTCGTTGTCTCTGTTCACGTGGTGGGTGTCCGTGCCGGGCACGTTCTGGTAGTGCTTGCCGGCGTCGGCGGGGTCGGCGCCACAGGGCTTCTGATGGATGTGGACACCGAAGGCGTGGTTGGCCTTGACGCCCGCCACCCGCAGTTCGACGGTCGTGACACCGTTCGGCTCGGTCCGCTGGTGGACCCGGATCCTGGAGCCCGCCGGGACCAGGTTCTGGTCGTAGGTCACCGCTGAGGACTTCCCGTGCGCGGTGGGCGGGGAGAACGTGCCGACGGTCTGCAGTGAATAGCCTTGGGCGCTTGCGCTCCCGGTCGCGAACAGGGCCGCGGCGAGGGCGCCCGCGTATACGGCTGCCACCATGATGTGCACCTTTTTCTGCGCATTTGCGACGTGTCGATCGGATGTGTGTCTGATGTCCGTTGACTGGGCTCTCTACCGTTGCTAAGGCACACGGATCCTCTCCACCACGCGAAACGCGCCACTCGGGTGACAGAACGCCACGGACGGCCTATGACCGTTCATCGTTCCGATGGGCCCCGTTCGCCCCCCACGGTCCTGCTGTCACACCCCCGGCGTACGCTGTATGGCTGTCAACGGGGGAACGGGAGTCGTCGTGTTCGAGAGCGTGGGGTCACTGGCCGCCGGGCCGTGGATCTATGCCGCGGTGGTCATGTCCGTCCTGCTGGACGTGTTCGTGCCGGTGCTGCCGAGCGGCGTACTCGTGATCACGGCGGGTACCGCCGCGGCGGCGGGATCGGGCGCGGCCGCCGGCCGGGTGCCGCACGGCGTGCCGGACCTGCTGGTCCTGATCCTCTCCGCGGCGACCGCCTCCGTCCTCGGCGATCTGGTGGCCTACCGCCTGGCCTGGCGGGGCGGTGAGCGGCTGGACCGGGCGATCGCGCGCTCGCGGCGGCTGACCACCGCGCAGGAACGTCTCGGCGACGCCCTGGCCCGGGGCGGCGGCGCGTTGGTCGTGCTCGCCCGCTTCGCCCCCGCCGGCCGCTCGGTGGTCTCCTTCTGCGCCGGCGCCGCCCACCGCCGGGCCCGCGACTTCGTGCCCTGGTCCGCCCTGGCCGGACTGTCGTGGGCCGCCTACAGCGTCGCCCTCGGCTACTACGGCGCGCAGTGGCTCGGCGCGACATGGCTGGCCACGGGCGTGTCCGTGGCGGCGCTGTGCGCGGCGGGCGCGGCGGCGGGCTTCCTGGTGCGCCGTCGCCCGGCTTCCTGACCGTTCGCGGCGCGTTGCGGCGCCGGTATCCGCAGGGTCTCGTGCGAGGGGTGGCGCCGACGGGTGATGCCCGGCATCGGGTGACACCCGCCGGCGCCCTGTCTCAGCCGATACCGGTGACCTGCAGTGCGGTGGTCCAGTTGGTCCTGATGGCGGAGCGTGCCGCCGACAGGGTGATCCGGCCGTCGCAGACGGCGTTCTTCAGCTTGGTCTCGACGCCGTCCTTGGAGTAGGCGGTCTGGCTGCCGTAGTGCGGCTCGGGCCAGAGGTTTGCCGGGTCCTTCGGGGCGCCCCCGAGTTCCAGGGGCACGAGGTGGTCCTCCTCGTAGTCGGACATGTTGGTGTCCGAGTAGCCGTAATCGATGATGCCCTGGGCCTTGAGGGCATTGGTGTAGCTGGTCGAGGGGCGGACCGTGCTGGTCCACCCGGAGGCGCAGATCGTCGAGCCGATGGTCGACTGCGTCACGTCCGGGTTGTAGGCGCCGGGGGTGCAGTGCGAGTCAGGCAGCGGCAGGTAGGCCCGGGAGCAGGTGCTGGCCTGTGCGGTCCCGGCGCTGACGCCGAGGATGAGGCCGCTGATCGCCAGGGAGAGGGCGGATGCGGCGGCGGTGGACAGTCGGGCTATGGGACGCATGAGGCTCTCCTGTGGGGAGGTGGGGAGGTGGGGAGGTGGGGAGTGGCACTCCGGAGTTGCGGGGTGCCGGAGGTGGAGATCATGGGCATGACATGCGAGGACGAGGAGTTGTCCTGGTCGCGCGTCGAGGTTCCGGGCGCCGTCGATCTCGTCGACGCGCGTAGAACCTGGTCATGCGTTGAACTCCCTTGTGGGATGGGGGCGTCGGCTGCGAGCGAGGGAATGTTCGCGGGGCCGTATTGCCGTGGGGTGAGCGCTTGGTGAGAAGCTAGTGACGCGTTCATGTCACAACAAGCCTGCGGCGAGGCTCACGACGGAACCTTCACATGCCTTACGATGGGAGGCGCAGAAGGGGAGTAGCCCTTCGCCGGACCGTCGACATACTGCTCAGCCAGCCTGAGCCGGCGCCCGGAGGCGGATCTGCGCGCAGGGCCGCCGGCGAGACCTTCGGCAAGCAGTGCACGCCCGTGTCCCGTGACGCGGGCGCCGTGTGCTGCCGTGCCGAGGTGTCATCGCGACGCAAGCCCCTCTCGGCCGGCAGCCCCGACCGATTGAGGAACCTTGATCAGCATCACCGTGACGGCGCTCGTCTTCGGCGTCATCTTCCTCGCCGAGCTGCCGGACAAGACCGCGCTCGCCGGCCTCGTCCTCGGTACCCGCTACCGCGCGAGTTACGTCTTCGCGGGCGTCGCCGCCGCCTTCCTGGTCCACGTCGTCCTGGCCGTCGCGGCCGGCAGCGTGCTCACCCTGCTGCCCCGGCAGATCGTGCACGCGATCACCGGCGTCCTCTTCCTCGGCGGCGCCGCGATGCTGCTGCTGCACAAGGGGGAGGACGAGGAGGAGATCAGGAAGCCCGCCGACCAGTCGTTCTGGCGGGTCGCCGGGACCGGCTTCATGCTGATCCTCGTCGCCGAGTTCGGCGATCTCACCCAGATCATGACCGCCAACCTCGCCGCCCGCTACGACGACCCGGTCTCCGTCGGCCTGGGTGCGGTGCTCGGCCTGTGGGCCGTCGCCGGACTCGGCATCGTCGGCGGAAAGGCCCTGATGAAGAAGGTGCCGCTGCGGCTGATCACGCAGATCGCGGCGCTGCTGATGCTCGCGCTCGGCGTGTGGAGCCTGTACGAGGCGGTGGCGGGCTGAGCCCTGCCCGGCTGAACGCCCGGTGAACCCTTTCGGGAGGCGGTGGCGTGACCGCCCAGGGTTTTGTACCGTGGAGGAACAAAGTGGCTCCCGCCCGTTTTCCCTGACCGGCGGGCGGGGCCGCCTTGTCCCTTCCGACGTCCAGCCCGACGTCTCCCCCCACGGGGGCCTTCTCGTTCCTGGAGCTGCCGATGACGGCCACCGCCACGCCCACCGTCCTCACCGCCCGCGCCCTCCTGCTCGACATGGACGGCACCCTCGTCAACTCGGACGCCGTCGTCGAGCGCATCTGGCGGCGCTGGGCCGAGCGGCACGGGCTGGACGGCGACGAGGTGATGAAGGTCGTCCACGGCCGGCAGGGGCACGCCTCCATGGCCCTGCTGCTGCCCGGACGGCCCGTGGAGCAGAACCTCGCCGACAACGCGCGCCTGCTCGCCGAGGAGACCGCCGACACCGACGGCGTGGTGGAGATCCCCGGCGCGAGCGCCTTCCTCGCCTCCCTGCGCGGTCTTCCGCACGCGCTGGTGACCTCCGCCGACGTCGCGCTGTCCACCGCGCGCATGAACGCCGCCGGGCTGCCGCTGCCGGAGGTCCGCGTCACCGCCGAGTCGGTCGGCGCGAGCAAGCCCGATCCCGAGGGCTTCCTGAAGGGCGCCGCCGAGCTGGGCGTGGACCCGGCCGACTGCGTGGTCTTCGAGGACTCCGGCGCCGGGATCGCGGCGGGGCGCTCCGCGGGCATGACGGTGGTCGGGGTCGGTCCCCGCGCCGGTGTGCACGCCCCGGACGTGGCGGTGCCCGACCTCACCCGGGTGCGGGTCGAGGCGACGGGAGACGGGGCGATCCGGCTGCACATCGGCTGACGTGGCGCCGGGGACGCCGGCCGGGGTGGCGCGCCGCCGCGGGGGGCGCCCCCGGCGCCGTTACGGCTTCCGCCCTGCTCTCACGGCTGCGACGTCTCCGCCTCCAGGCTCTTCCGGGTCGCCGGCCCGTACTCGCCCAGGGTGTCGCCCCGGATGCCCCGGGCCAGCTGGTAGATGCGTACGGCGTCCTCGACGGAGCCGGAGAAGATGCCGTTGATCTCGTCGCCGTAGAGGTTCAACTGCCTCAGCCGCTCCTGGAGTTCGCTCACCTGCGGGCCGTGGTCGCCGCGGTGCAGCACCGGGGCGACGGCGTGGGTGCTCGTGGGGGTGGCGGAGACCGGCGCGGACCGGCCGGGGGAGGCGGGGCGGGCCGAGACGGAGGAAGGAGCCGCGCTCGGCGACGCGGACCGAGGAGCCGACGGGCCCGGGCGGCTCGCCGGTGCGGAGGACGACGGCAGCGGCGGTCGAGGCGGGGCGGGGGAGGAGGGCGGTTCCGTCGCCGACGACGCCCCGGGGGCCGGCACGTCCGGCACGCTCTCCCTTACCTCCGGGGCCGCCCGGTCCCGGGACGGCGGGTGGTACGACAACAGCCCGCTCGCGAAGCCCGCCGCCGCCACGACCGCGGCACCGGCACCGGCGACGGACAGCAGAACGGCACGACGGCCCCACCGTGGTGACGGCTCCCCGTCCGGGGCCTCCACGGCACCGGGCCCGACACCTCCCCCGCCGTCACCGGCCCCCTCACCCCCGCCGACGCGACCGCTGCCCCCGGGCTCGCCGCCGGTCACGCATCCTGCGCCGGTCCTGTCCCCGCCGGTCCCGCCCTCGCCGGTCCCTGGGCCTGCGCCGGTCCCTGGGCCTGCGCCGGTCCCTGGGCTCCCGCCGGTCCCTGGGCTCGCATCGGTCGTTGGGCTTGCGCCGGTCCCTGGGCTCCCGCCGGTCGTTGGGCTCCCGCCGGTCCCTGGGCTCGCATCGGTCGTTGGGCTTGCGCCGGTCCCTGGGCCCCCGCCGGTCGTTGGGCTCCCGTCCGTCCCTGGGCCCGCGCCGGTCCCGCGTCCGGTGTCGCCGTCCGTGAACGCCGCTGGGTCGGCGGGGCGCGGCCGCGGCGTGGCGTCGGCGGCCGGTGGCGTGCGGGTCTCCGTCCTGGGCAGGGAGCCGGGCGTGGCCGGTGCCGGGCGGGTCCTCCCGGCGGGCGGCGCACCGGTCGTGGGTGGTGCGCCGGTGTCGCCGGGCGAGGGGTCCGGGGGCGGTGCCGGACGGGCGTCCCCCGCCTCCCCGGGGCGTGGTCCCCCGACCGCGACGTACGGCCGGATCCGCAGCGGATCGAAGTCCTCCGCCGCTGCCGCCTCGGCCGTGCGCGTCTCGCGCAGTGCCTCGGCCGCCCGCTCCGTGCAGTCGCACGACGGGCTGCGGTCCGGGCCTCTCGGCGCCCCGCACTCCGGGCAGGCGTGGCCCCCGAATTCCGTCATGTGTTCGCCCTCCCCTCGCGAACTTCCGAGACTATGCGCACCTTCTTCGCATCGGCCGCCGAAAACGCGGGACTCAACAGGCCATAAAGGGTGACACCGACCACGATGGAAGAGGTGCACTCGAGCCCCGGGAGGACTTCATGGCCCTGGACACGCACGGCACGCAGAAGGAGACCAAGGCCGCCGAGCACGTCTTTGGCAACGTGTTCGTCTCGATCGGCGCGCTGCTCCTCGGGCTGTTGCTCGCCGCGCTCGACCAGACGATCGTCGCGACCGCCCTGCCCACCATCGTCAGCGACCTCGGCGGTCTGGAGCACCTGTCCTGGGTGGTCACCGCCTATCTGCTGGCGTCGACCGCCGCGACTCCGCTGTGGGGCAAGCTCGGTGACCAGTACGGGCGCAAGAGGCTCTTCCAGACCGCCATCGTGATCTTCCTGATCGGCTCGGCACTGTGCGGCATGGCGCAGAGCATGCCCCAGCTGATCGGGTTCCGTGCGCTGCAGGGCCTGGGCGGCGGCGGGCTGATCGTGCTGTCCATGGCGATCGTCGGCGACATCGTGCCGCCCCGCGAACGCGGCCGCTACCAAGGGCTGTTCGGGGCCGTGTTCGGCGCCACGAGTGTGCTCGGCCCGCTGCTCGGCGGGGTGTTCACCGAGCATCTGAGCTGGCGCTGGGTGTTCTACGTCAACCTGCCCGTCGGTGTGGTCGCGCTCGCCGTGATCGCCACCGCGCTGCGCATCCCGCGCCGCACCGCCCACCACGTCATCGACTACCTCGGCACCGTCCTGATCGCCGCCGTCGCCACCTGCCTGGTCCTGGTCGCCTCCCTCGGCGGTACGACCTGGGCCTGGGGCTCGGCGCAGATCGTCGGGCTGGCCGTGCTGGGCGTGCTGCTGGCCGTGGCGTTCGTCGCCGTCGAGCGCCGGGCCGCCGAACCGGTCCTGCCGCTGAAGCTGTTCGGCATCCGCACCTTCACCCTCGCCGCCGTCATCAGTTTCATCGTGGGGTTCGCCATGTTCGGCGCGATGACCTATCTGCCGACCTTCCTGCAGGTCGTGCACGGCATCTCGCCGACCCTGTCCGGTGTGCACATGCTGCCGATGGTCGTCGGCCTGCTGCTGTCCTCCACCCTCTCCGGGCAGATCGTGAGCCGTACCGGCCGCTGGAAGGTCTTCCCCGTCGCCGGCACCGCCGTCACCACCGTCGGCCTGCTCCTGCTGCACCAGCTCGACGAACACAGCTCCACCGCCCGGATGAGCGCCTACTTCTTCGTCTTCGGTCTCGGACTCGGCCTGGTCATGCAGGTTCTGGTGCTCATCGTGCAGAACGCGGTGTCGTACGAGGACCTGGGCGTCGCCACGTCCGGCGCGACCTTCTTCCGCTCCATCGGCGCCTCCTTCGGCGTCGCCATCTTCGGCACGGTGTTCGCCGGCCGCCTCGGCGACAAGCTCGCCGCCGCCTTCCGGGGCGTGCATCTGCCGCCCGGCGCCTCCGCCAACGCCCTGAAGTCCGACCCGCGCGGCATCGCCGCCCTGCCGTCCGCCCTGCGCCCGGCGGCCCTGCACGCGTACGCGTCCGCCATCACCGACGTCTTCCTCTACGCCGCCCCCGTCGCCGCCCTGGGCTTCGTGCTGGCCTGGTTCCTGAAGGAAGACCGGCTGCGCGGCTCGGTCACCGCGCCGGACGTCTCCGAGACCATCCCGCCCAACCCGGTCGAGCGCTCCTCCTACGACGAGGTCTGCCGGGCCCTGTCCGTGCTCGGCACCCGCGAGGGCCGCCGCGAGGTCTGCCGGGACATCACCGAACGGGCCGGCTACGACCTGCTGCCCGCCACCAGCTGGATGCTGCTGCGCATCCGCAGGTACGGGTCGGTGGAACCGGGCGTGCTCGCCGAGCGCAGCCCCGTCCCGCTCGACGCCGTCCTCGCCGCGGCCCGCCAGGTGGAGGAACGTCGCCTCGCCGAACGCCGGGGCCTGGACCTGTACTTGACCCAGTCCGGCCGGGAGGTCGCCGAACGGCTGGCCAAGGCCCGCGAGGAGTCCCTCGCCGAACTCCTCGGCGACTGGTGGGCGCCCGGCCGTTCGGCCGACCTGACCCACCTCGTCCGGGACCTCACCGGCGAACTGTGCGGCTCGGAGCGCGAACGCCCGCACAAGGCGGCACCCACCGAGCTCGGTTGACCACCAGCTCTTGCGGACGTACACGAACCCCCGGGCCGGTTCCCTCCCCTGCGGCCGAATGTTCCGCAGACTGTCTGCCGTGAACCGCACCGACCGCCTCTACGCCCTCGTCGAGGAGCTGCGCGCCGCCGCTCCCCGGCCCCGCAGCGCCCGCGTCCTCGCCCGGCGCTTCGAGGTCAGTGTCCGCACCATCGAGCGGGACCTGGCCGCGTTGCAGCAGTCCGGGGTGCCCCTCCACGCCGAGCCGGGCCGCAGCGGCGGATACGTCCTCGACCGGGAGCGGACGCTGCCACCGCTGACCATCACCCCGGCCGAGGCGACCGCTCTCGCCGTCGGGCTCGAGGCCCTGGCCGGGACGCCGTTCGCGGCGGACGCGCGCAGCGCGCTGCACAAGGTGCTGGCCGTGATGCCGCAACGGGAGCGCAGGGCGGCGGCGGAGCTGACCGGGCGGGTGCGGCTGCTCGTCCCGGCCGCCCGCCCGGCGCCGTCCGCCGGACCGGTGGTGCCCGCCGCGCTGCGGGAGGCGCTGACGGCGGGCCGGGTGCTGCGGCTGGAGTACGCCGACGGCGCGGGCCGGATCACCGCGCGGGACGTGGAACCGCTCGGCTTCCTCGGCGGGCAGGAGCACTGGTATCTGGCGGGCTGGTGCCGGCTGCGGGGCGCGCCGCGCGGCTTCCGGCTGGACCGGGTCCGCGCCGCGACCGCACTGGACGAGCGGGCCCCCGACCGCGCCGTCGACCTCGGCGCGCTCGACACGCTCGGCTCCGACGTCGTACCGCTCGACGCGGCGACCGTGATGTGACCGCAATCACCGACAGGGGGGTGTCGCGGGCCGGGCGGAGGCTGTGCGCATGACTTCGACATCGACACAGCCGGCCGCCGGCGCGACCCTCACCCGCGCCGCCGGCATCGCCCTCTTCGACCGCTGGACCGCCCTGTGGAACGGCGACTTCAGTGACCCCGAGTCCTTCCTCGCGCCCGGCTTCCGCATCTGCTTCGGCAACGATCCCGAGCGCGGGGCGGTCACCGACGCGGTGCGCGGCCCGGCCGGGATCGCCGGGCTGGTCGCCGCCTTCCGGGAGGAGAAGCCCGGACTGCGGTTCACCGTCGACGGCACGCCCCTCGTGGACGCCGGGCCGGGCCAGGCCGCCTGCCGCTGGTACGTGACCCTGCCGGACGGCGCCCAGAAGAGCGGCATCGACCTGCTGGAGGTGGTGGACGGGCGTATCGCGGTGGTCTGGTCGGTGACCGGCCCGCGCCGCTTCGCCGTCTGACCGCCGTTTGTGGCTCCCCTTCCGGGTGACCCGGAAGGGGAGCCGGCCAGTGGGGCCGGCCCGATCGGAAGGCAACGATGTCCACAGGCATGATCGTGTTGATCGTGATCGTGGCGGTGGTGGTCTTCGGTGCGGCCATCGCCCCGACCCTGCGCGGCCGCGGACGGTCCCGCGGACGCGGTCTGAGGCGGCGCTTCGGGCCCGAGTACGAGCGGTCCGTCGCCCTGCACGACGGGGACACCAAGGCCGCCGAGCGGGAGCTCGCCGAGCGGGTGGAACGCCACGGCGACCTGCGGGAACGGCCATTGGACCCGGCTGGGCGGGAGCAGTACGCGGCCCGCTGGACGGCCGTGCAGGAACACTTCGTCGACTCGCCGCGGCAGGCGGTGGCCGAGGCCGACCGGCTGCTCGCCGAACTCGCCGCCGCGCGCGGTTACCCGGACGGCGGGCGCTACGAGGAGCAGCTCGCCGCACTGTCCGTGCACCACGCCGACCACGTCGACGGCTATCGGCAGGTGCACCGGGTGACCTGTGCCGGCGCGAGCGACGGGTCGGGGAAGACAGGCTCCGGGACCGAGGAGATGCGCGCGGCGCTCGTCGGGGCGCGTGCCCTCTTCGACGATCTGATCCAGCCCGCGCAGGACACGGGCCGCCACCGCGCGGCCCAGGCAGGCACCCGCTCGCACACTCCCTGGGCCTTCAGCAGGAGCCACCCGAAGGAGAGTTGACCATGTCGGACAGGACGAGCGGCCCCGGCGACGAACACCCCACCGGCCGCGCAGCGAGGGATCCCCTCCCGGAGGAACGCCTCCCCGGTGAACCCCCGGCACCGCCCGGCTCGGCCGGCTACGGCAGGGAGGGTGTCACGGCCGACGACCGCACCCCCGCCGACGCGCCCCCCTACCCGCCGGGCCCGGCCGGTGTGAGCCCCACGGACGGCCGAACCGCCTCCGGCACGGCCGACTCCGGCACGGCCGCCTCCGGCACGGCCATCGGCGGTTCCGCGGCTCCCGGCGGCGTGGAGCCCACGCCGGGCGGCGGCATACCCATGGAAGGTGCGCCTCGCGGTGGGCCGGCCGGGCGCGGGGCGGTGGGTGGTGGCTCCACGTACGGCGACAGCCCCATGCCGGACGACGGGCTGGGTGTGCCGTCCTCCGGGGAGGTGACCGCGCGCGAGGCGCACACCACCGAGTCCCGGGCGCCGGACGCCTGGCCGACCGCGCCCGGCGGAGCCGCGTCGGCCCCCGCGCCCTCCGGGATCGGTGCGCCGCTGCTGCCGCACGACGAGACCGACCGGTGGGAGCAGCGGATGCGGCAGGTGGCCGCCGGGTTCGTGGACGAACCCCGGGGCGCGGTCGAGCAGGCCGATCACATGCTGGAGGAGATCGTGGGGCGGTTCGGAGAGGCCGTGGCGCGGCGACGGCGTACCCTGCGCCGGTCCTGGGAGGCCTCCGAGGACCGCGGGCCGGGCTCGGAGGCCGACACCGAGCTGCTCAGGCTGGCCCTGCGCGACTACCGGGAGCTGGCAGGGCGCTTGCTACACCTGTGATCCCGGCAGCTCACCCCTGGCGGCAGCCCTGCGCTGCCGCCACTCGCGCAGGACCTCCTCGACGTCGTACGGCTTCTTGCCCAGTGGGGGGCCGGGCGGCGGCTTGAACATCATGTCCTTGATCTTGACGTTGACGTCCTCGATGATCTTCCGGGCGATCCGCTCGGAGGGCGCCGCATAGGCCGCGACCAGCGCGTCCTCGGCCTCCTTGCGCAGGGCGAGGGCGGGCGGCAGGACGGACAGTCCCTCGCACGCCATCTTCCGTCTGACCCACCACAGTTCGTCGTAGGCGGAGTCGAGTTCGGCGGGCAGCGGCTCACCCGTGCCCGGCAGCCGCTCGAACTCACCGCGCCCCTGCGCGTCGCGGATCTGCTTGTCGACCCAGGACTCGAACGGCACACCCGGTGGCTTTCGCTCGGTCATGAGCCCATTGTGCCGGACGCGGCCCGGCCGGGCGTTTTATCATGCGGCGGCGGCACGGCGATCCGGCCGCCGGGCAAGACGTCACACGCCGAACGCCGCAGGGGGAAACGCACGTGCTCGAACTCACCATGGCCACCGTGTCCGGGGCCGACGCGGGTGCCACGGCCGGCATGACGATGGCCGACGCGCCGAGCGAGCCGGGCGCCGTGCTCCGGGTCGGCCGGGACGCGTCCATGTGCCGGCTGGTCACCCCCGAGGACTGGCTGTTCGTCTCCCGGGTCCATCTGGAGTTCCTGTGCACCCCTGACGGCGGCTGGCAACTCACCTGGCTGCGCGGCTCGCAGCCCGATCCGGCGTCCGAAGTGCGCCTGACCGTCGGGGAGTACGCGCAGCCCATCGTCTACGGCGCGACCGTACGGCTGCCGCACGGCGGGTCCGGGGAGATCGTCGTCCAGGACCGCACCGCACCGCGCAGCGTCAACGTCGGTTTCTTCCACGAGGCTTGAGCCGCGAAGCGGACACGGGACCGCTCGGGTCTCCGGCCGGCACGTCTCAGGCCGGCACGTCTCAGGCCGTCACGTCTCCGGCCGGCACGGCTCAGGCCAGCACGCGGGCCAGCGCGAAGCCGTCGTAACCCTTGCTGCCGACCGTCTGGATCGCGGTGCCGCTCAGCCGCGGATGGGTGGCGATCAGCTCGATCGCGGCGCGTGTGCCCACGACGTCGGGTTCGGCGCTGCTCGCGTCGACGACCCGGCCGCCGCGCACCACGTTGTCCACGACGATCAGGCTGCCGGTGCGGGTGAGCCGCAGCGCCCACTCCACGTAGTGCGGGTTGTTGACCTTGTCGGCGTCGATGAACACCAGGTCGAACGGGGCCGGGTTCTCGTCGGCCAGCTTGGGCAGCGACTCCAGGGCCGGGCCCACCCGCACCTCCACGATCCGGTCCAGGCCGGCCCGGGCGATGTTCCGGGTCGCCACCTCGGCGTGTCGGGCGTTGTACTCCAGCGAGATCAGTCTGCCGTCCTCGGGCAGGGCGCGGGCCAGCCAGATGGTGCTGTAACCGCCGAGTGTGCCGATCTCCAGGATGTTCCGCGCGCCCTGCACCTGGGCGAGCAGATGGAGGAACTTGCCCTGTGCCGCGGTGACGGCGATGTGCGGCAGCCCGGCGGCGTCGTTCTCCCGCAGGGCCGCCCGCAGAGAGTCGTCGTCGGGGGCGAGTTGGCTGGTGAAGTAGTCGTCGACGTCGTCCCAGAGCTGGGAGTCGCTCATGCTCCTGCTGCCTTTCCCGAGTGCCTGCCCTTCCCACCAGCATCGTCTCAGCCCACGGGCACCGACGGGGTGATCATCGAGGGATTCACCGCCCCGAAGGGGCGCGGGGAACTGCACGGCCGGCCGCAGCCCACCCGCACCCGGGACACGGCAGCACCTTCTGCGGCGCCTACCGCCGTTCCACCGCCGGCGCCGAACCGGGAAGCGGACGGCCGGCCGACTCGGTCATCCGCCACACCGCGAACCCGCCGATCACCGCCGCGGCCATCATGTAGTAGGCGGGCATCATCATGTTCCCCGTCGCCCCGATCAGCGCGGTGACGACCAGCGGAGTGGTGCCGCCGAACAGGGACACGGACACGTTGAAGCCGATGGACAGGGAGCCGTAGCGCACCCGCGTCGGGAAGAGCGCGGGCAGCGCGGCCGGCATGGCCGCGGTGAAGCACACCAGCAGCAGACCCAGCGCGCCCATGCCCAGCGCGACGGCGAGCAGGCTGCCCTGGCGGATCAGCAGCAGCGCGGGGACGGACAGGAGCAGGAAGCCCGCACAGCCGGCAGCGATCACCGGGCGCCGGCCGACCCGGTCGGTCAGCGCGCCCGCGAACGGCTGCACGATCATCATCAGGGCCATCACACCCAGCACGACCAGCAGACCGTGCGTCTCGTCGTACTTCAGCTCACTCGTGAGATAGCTCGGCATGTACGACAGCAGCATGTAGTCGGTGACGTTGAAGACCAGCACCAGGCCCATGCACAGCAGCAGCGCCTTCCACTGGCCGGCCACCATCTCGCGCAGCGGCACCTTCGGCCGGGCGGCCTCCGCCTTCTCGACCTCCGCCGCGAACGCCGGGGTCTCCTCCAGGCGCATCCGCAGGTACAGGCCGATGATGCCCATCGGGCCGGCGATCAGGAACGGGATCCGCCAGCCCCACGACACCAGATCGTGCGAGGACAGCAGCGCGGTCATCAGGGTGACGAGACCCGCGCCGCCGATGTAGCCCGCCAGCGTGCCGAACTCCAGCCAGCTGCCGAAGAAGCCGCGCTTCTTGTCGGGCGCGTACTCGGCGATGAAGGTCGAGGCGCCCGCGTACTCACCGCCCGTGGAGAAACCCTGCACCAGCCGGGCGGCCAGCAGGAGCAGCGGCGCGCCCACGCCGATCGACGTGTACGACGGGATCAGGCCGATCGCGAAGGTGCCCGCCGCCATCATGATCATCGTGAGGGCGAGCACCTTCTGGCGGCCCACGCGGTCGCCCAGCGGGCCGAAGACCATGCCACCGAGCGGCCGGACCAGGAAGGCGGCCGCGAAGGCGCCGAAGGTCGACAGCAGCTGCGCGGTCGGGTTGGAGGACGGGAAGAAGACCTTGCCCAGGGTGACCGCGATGTAGCTGTAGACACCGAAGTCGAACCACTCCATCGCGTTGCCGAGCGCGGCCGCCTTCACGGCGCGCCTGACGAGTGCGGGGTCGGTGACGGTGACGTCGCGGGCCTTGGTGGCCCGCTGGGTCTTCAGGGACGGGGAGACGGCTGTGGCGGTCGCCAAAACGGGGCTCGCCTACCTTTCGACGGGGACAGGGGCGCGGTCCGTACGGCGACGCTGCCGGGAAACGGGCCGAAAAGCGACCATAGGGCGACTTCGGCGCCTCACGTCACGTACACGTTTAGCTGCACAGTGCAGCTAAATGTGGGATACGCAGGTACGTCTGCCCGATCACGACCAGCCGTGCCGGTCCCGCGCTGTGATGCTTCTCGCGCCCCGGACGGGCCCCCCATGGGCGGCCGACTATCGTCATCCGGACAAAAGGAGAACGGACGACAGGTGAATCGGGGGTTGCCCGCGTCCTTCTCCGGGGGGACGCGAGCCTCATAGGGTTCGCAGAAGATTCCGGCGTGACCGGCGCCGGAGACCGACGGGGCGGGAGGCCGACGCGGCGTGGCGAACGTGGAGCACAGGGGGCGACCGGCGGACACCTTCGGCAGAGCCCCGGCCGAGGCGCGGCTGCTCGCCGCCCGGCTGGCGCTGTGGGCGGTGGCGGCGGTCCTCGCGGTACGGCAGCTGACCGTCGTCCTCACCACGCCGAGCGGCCAGCGGCTGACCGACCTGGAGACCTGGGTCGGCCCACACGGCGTCCTGCACGTGAAGGGGTCGATCTACGACTCGACCCGGTTCACCGGCACCCCCTTCGGCGGTCTGGTCCTCAAGCCCCTCACCCGGTCCGCCCAGGCCGCGCTCGGCTGGGGCTGGACCTTCGGCAGCCTGCTGCTGGTCGTCGCCCTCGGCCTGATCGCCGCCCGCGCGCTGCCCCAGCCGATCGGCCGCCGCACCTCCCTGCTGGCCGCACCGATCGCGATCAGCCTGCTGATGCTGTCGCTGCCGGTCCGCAACGCCCTCTGGCTCGGTCAGACCAGCATCCTCCCGGTGCTGCTCGTCCTGCTCGGCTGCTTCACCGTACGCGGGGAACGTGGGAGCGGCCTGTGCATAGGACTGGCCGCCGCCCTGCAGCCGACCATGCTGCTCTTCGCCCCGCTGCTGTGGTTCACCGGCCGCCGCCGGGCCGCGGTCGCCACGGCCGGGACCTTCGCCGCCTGCACCGCGCTCGCCTGGGCGGCGCTGCCGCACGACTCGTACACGTACTGGGTGCACCACATGGCCGGGACGGGCCTCGGCGGCAAGGCCGACGCCCTGGGCAACCAGTCCCTGCACGGCGCCCTGCTCCGCCTCGGTGTGACCGGCCCGCTGGAGATCACGCTCTTCCTGGTGCTCGGCGCCGCCGTCGCGGCCCTCGCCCTGCGCCGCGCCGTCCACTACGCCCACGACGGCCAGCTGCTGCTCGCCGTGGCCGTCACCGGCTGCGCCGTCGTGGCCGTCTCTCCCACCGCCTGGCAGTACCAGCTTCTGTGGGTGCTGCTCGCGCTGGTCGGCCGGGTCGGCAGGCGGGCCTCCGACCGGTACGTCTGGCCGGTCGCGATGGTCCTGGTGACCACCCTGCCGGCGAAGATGCTGCTGCCGAACATGGCGGCGATGTATCCGCTGCGCGACAACCTCGTCCTGCTCGCGGCGCTGGCCGCCGCCACGGCCGTGCCGTTCCAGTCCCGGACGTCCCCGCACTACCAGAGGCCGGTCCCGGCCAAGTACGCGCCGCCGGTCCCGGCCCGCTTCGGGCGCGTCCCCCTGCTGCCCTTTCTGCGCCGGGTCCTCACCCGCCCGAACCTGCTGCTGGAACTGCTGCTCATCCGTGTCGTGTACGCCGCCTACCAGCAGGTCCGGCTGGCCGCGACCGGTGGCACCATCTCCGGCGGCCGGGTGCGGGCCGAGGACCACGGGCACATCGTGCTGGACATCGAGCGGTTCCTGCACATCGACATCGAGCACCGGGCCAACCACACCGTCGCGCAGATCGGCTGGCTGCGGGGCTTCTTCGACTACTACTACGAGTCCTTCCACTTCGTCGTCCCGCTGACGGTCCTCGCCGTCCTGTACTGGCGCCGTCCGGTCGACTACCGCTGGGCCCGTGCCTCCCTCGGGTTCGCCACCTTCCTCGCCCTGATCGGCTTCTGGCTCTTCCCGCTGGCCCCGCCGCGCCTGATGCCGGGGCTCGGCGTGATCGACACCGTCCACGGGGTCCAGGACTTCTCCAAGCCGGACTACGGCACGCTGACCGCGCTCACCAACCAGTACGCGGCGATGCCGTCGCTGCACTTCGGGTGGGCCCTGTGGTGCGGCGTCGTCATCGCGATCGTCGCCCCGAGGTGGTGGATGAAGGCCCTCGGCCTGCTGCACCCCCTCTTCACCGTCTCGGCCATCATCGCCACCGGCAACCACTGGGTGCTCGACGCGGTGGGCGGCGCGGCGGTGGTGGCGGCGGGCTTCGGACTGTCGTACCTCTGCCAGGGTCCACGGCCCCGGCTCGTCATGACGGCGGCGGTCCGCGAGGAGCCCCCCGTCCCGCTCGCCGTGCAGGAAGGGCAGCGATGACCAAGCTGGTGTCGCTGCCCTCGGGGGAGTCGGGGGAGAACCTCGCCTGGTTCGCGACGTCCGGACTCTTCGACGACGTGGCCGCCTTCATCCTCCGTCACGTGACGGACGAGCAGGTACGGCGCGAGGTCACCGCGGGTGCCGTATCGGGCTACGTCTTCGTCGGGGAGCTGCCCGAACCCGACCGGACGAACGTCCTGATCGCCCTGCGCGACGCGCTCCCCGGCCATGTCGACGCCGAGATCTACCCACCCGAGGTGAGGGCCCGGATGGACGACCCGGACGTCTTCGTCGCCCGCGCCAAGTCGCTCGCGCAGCTGGCCGGCCGCAGCATCGTGCTGCGCGCGACGTCCGCCTGGCCGGCCGGCCAGCCGGCAGTGCCCTCGGACACATCGCGCTGCACCAGCAACGTCAGCTCTTGTCGTCATCCACGGTGATCGGCTGCCTTGGCCTGGAACTCAGCCAAGAGTTCGCGGCTTTTCAACGTGTACGGATGCTCGGCTCCCAGGCTGAGTGTGCGTCTTTCGACGTTCGCCACCATCAGCTCGATCGCCGAATGCATATCGCCGAGGGCGGCTTGGATGCGCGCGTATTGCACTTGTGCCGAGAGCGTGAGTGCGTAGTCAGGACCGTGGGCACGGGCGTAATCCTCGACGATACGGCGAGCGTCTTCGGCAGCCTCCTCGATACGCCCCAGGCGCAACAGGCAAAACCCATAGCTGAGCCGTGATCCCAGCGTCACTGCATGGTCAGGGCCCAAGTGGAGGGCACACTCCTGGGGGAGCGGCATCTCCGCCTCGTCGAGGATGGCTGTCAGGTCGGAGACCGGCAGGAACTCCAGCAGGTGGGCTCGGGACTGCAACGTGAGAGCGTGCTCAGGCCCGAGTACTCGACGGCGGCCGTCCACCGCCCGTTTGAGCAGCGCGATCCCTTCCGCCTTCCGCCCCAGCAGACTCAACGGCTGGCAGATCGCGAAGCAGCTCTCCAGAGTGTCAGGATCATCGGGACCGAAGAGTCGTTCCCGATTGGCCAGCACGTGGCGGTGGGTTCTCTCGGACTCGCCGAACTCGCCGAGGCGGAACAGCGCTCGTGCGCTCCGTGACTGGGCGGACAGCACAAGCCGGTGATCAGGGCCGAACGTCGGCTCGGCGATGGCTGCCGCTTGTGAGGCCAGTTCCCAGGCCGACAGATAGTCGCCCGTGCGATGCAAGGCACAGGCCAATCGCACTGCGACGTCGAGCATCACAGTCGTCACAGACGTATCCACGGCATGCCGCAGCAGCGTGAGGACGTGAGGTGCAAGGAGGCGTAGCCGTAAATCCTGGGGTCCTCGCTGGGGGATTGCCGGCACGGCACCGTCGAGCAGCTGGGCTGCTGTGCTCGTAAGGTGCGCAACCTGCTCGTGCGGTGTGCCGGCCTGCACACTGGCGAGCAGTACGGCGTGGGTCTGCAGACATCGGACACCGGCGTCGACCACCGTGGTCAGGGATTGGTCGAGCAGTCCCCGTAACGCCGCTTCGGTTCGATTCAGCGGAATCAAGGTGGTGATCTGCTGGCTGTTCAACAAGGTGAGCGGGAGCGGGTCAGACCCGAAACAGGCCAGCAAACGAAGCAGCGCCGTTGACTCCGGCAGCCCTTGGGCAGCGAGCGCATCGAGGGACAACTGCCAGGTCCGGCTGATCAGATGCCTTGCGTCTTTTTGTGGCAGTGCGATCACCCCTTGATCGATCAATGCCACACTCTCGTGGCCATCGAGGTGGTGACCGTATTCCGTCATCGTCCACGGCTCGATCACCTGATGCGAAAGGAAACCTCCTGCGAGGACAAGCGCCAAGGGGAGTCTTCCCAATCGATCCGCAACTTTGGCCGCCTCCTCGACAGTTCCGGCCCCCGGTGCCAGGTCGAAGAGGACCTGTGCAGCGGCGTCTCGGGGCAGTTCACCGAGGTGGTGCAGCTTGGCGTGAGGCCACCATCCAGCAGCGGCCAGCCGGGTGGTGACCAGGACCGTGCCCCGCGGACTGCTGCGCAGCCAGTTGCCATCCTGCAGTATCGCCGGTTCGTCGGCGTTGTCGAGCACCAGGAGCCAGGGACGATCGGATGTGTCGAGCCGCTCCCACACCAGGTCCGCAGAGGCCCGTAATCCGCTTCGTGCGGCATGTAATTCTGCCTCCGACGCTCCCCGATCGGCAGCAACAGCAAGCATGCCGCTACGCAGGGTGATTCGATCAGCCGCATTGACCCAGAGGCCGACGCGGTCACCTTCGTTCGTGGCGTACTGGAAGAGCGTGCGGGCCACTGCGGTCTTACCGCAGCCGCCCATCCCGTGAAGGACGAGGATCTGGTTGCTCGTCCCTGGCGCCACCGCCATCTGAAGGTGCTCCATCAGCTTTGTACGATCGCGGAGCACCACGGGCGCCCGACCGCCCGTCGGCTGGCGGACGGATTCAACACCCGGCCAGGCAACCGAGGTGGCGTCACCGTGATGGTGGTGCTCGATGATGTGCTGGTCACCCGAGGACTGATACACCCGACCGCTTCCGTCGGCGCGGCCGTCCATTGCACGGGTCATCGCTCGGAGATGTGCTGGTCACGCCCTGCCTGGTAGATCCGCGCATGACCCGAAGCGGTGGCGTGCTGCGTCACCGCCGGGGTGGTCTCCGGGCTCGAGACGAACTCGTCCAGGAGCCTGCGCAGATCCTCGACCGCTTCCGGTCTGGTCGTGAGGAAACGTCGGATCCGGCCCTGCCACTCCGCTTGGAGCTCGCCCTCGATGTGCTGGTCTCCGGCGGCCGAGGCAGCGAGGAGATCCTCGCGGGTGGCATCGAGTTCAGCAGCGACAACATCCGCGCGCTCCGCCTGTCCGCGACGCCAGAGAGCAACGAAACCCTCCCGCACGCGTTGCCAGGCGTCGGTTGCCATCAAGGTGACGACGGTAGTCCCCGCGGTTCCCGCCAATGCGGCGATCTCCGGTTCCATAGCTCCCCGACCAGCGCTCGACGTCAACTCGTCATCACCCTAGGGCGTGCATGCCCTGCTGCAAGGCAAAACCCAGACAGGTGCCGTACTTCGCGGACACATCCGATCAACTGACCAAACCATCAAAGAGTCACACTTCGGCAGGTCCTGCACTCGAACCAGACCGTCTTCCCGCCGCCGGCGGCGGATGTCACGCCCCACTTGTCGACCACGGCGTCCAGGAGGGCCAGGCCACGGCCGCTCTCCTCCTCCTGAACCACTTCCATGCGGGGAAGCGGCAGTTGGGGGAGGCCGTCGGTCACCTCCGCCCGTACGCCCGTCGTGAGTCGCGCGAGCAGCACGGTGCAGCGGCGGTCCGGTACGTGCCGTACGACGTTGGTGACCAGCTCGCTGACGCCCAGCTCCACGGAGAACGTCAGCTCCGTCAGGGCCCACTCGTCCAGCAGCGAGCGGACGATTCGGCGGATGTGGCCAACCGAGTGCTCGCCGACGGTGAGGTGCATGCGGTACTGGGGGGTGTGGGGAATGTCGAGGTTCACAGGACGAGGCTGACCTGGCGTCACTACTCTGGGCTACGGGATGAATGCAACGGGTCCGAGAGGGGACTTACCGTGGTGAACATCAGCACCCTCGACCCGGGCGCCTCACCGCTCGACTACTACGGCTTCGAGCTGCGCCGGTGCCGGGAGGCCGCGGGGCTGACCCAGCGGCAGCTCGGGGAAATCATCAACTTCACGGGGTCGCTGGTCGGCCAGGTGGAGACGGCCCGGAAGCTGCCGACGCTGGACTTCAGCGAGCGCACGGACGCGGCGCTGGGGACGGGCGGGTTACTGTCCCGGCTCCACCCACTGGTGATGCGAAGCCAACTTCCGGTGTGGTTTCAGCAGGTGGCGGAGCTCGAGGTGCGGGCGATTGAGATCTGCACCTTTCAAGTGGGCATGATTCATGGGCTGTTGCAGACGCCGAACTACGTCCGTGCGGTGCTCGGCGCGTTGGACGACACCGACCTCGACGACCGCTCCGCCGTACGACTGGCCCGCCAGCGCATCTTCGAGAAGGAGGAGCCGCCGGTGTTCTGGATGGTTCTCAGTGAGGCCGCGCTGAAGCAGGAGATCGGCGGGTCGGAGATCATGCGCGGGCAACTGGCCCACCTGTTGAGTTTCGAAAACAACCCGCAGATCAACATTCAGGTCCTGCCGTTTTCGGCCGGGGCACACGCAGGATTGACAGGTCCGTTCAACGTCTACCGCTTCGCCGGCGACCCCGCCATCGTCTACACCGAGGGCTACGGCAGCGGGCACCCGACCGCGAATCCGGACACCGTCAAGGACTGCGCGCTCCGTTACGATCATCTACGAGCCGCCGCGCTCTCGATCAAAGATTCGGTGGCGCTGATCCGACGGGTGATGGAGGACCGCTATGGGGAGCAAGTGGCGTAAGTCCAGCTACAGCGGCGACCAGGGCGGGGATTGTGTCGAATGCGCCGCGCTCGGCGGCTCTGCCTGGCAGAAGTCGTCGTACAGCAGTGACCAGGGCGGCGACTGCGTAGAGGTCGCCGACACCCCCTGCGCCACCATCGCGCTCCGCGACTCGAAGAACCCGGCGGGACCGGTCCTCACCCTCGGCCCCGTCGCGTTCTCCACCTTCGTCGACTGGGCCGCTACAGCCGCTGAATGATCGTCCCGGTGGCCAGCCCGCCGCCCGCGCACATGGTGATGAGCGCGAACTCCTTGTCCGTGCGCTCCAGTTCGTGCAGTGCGGTGGTGATCAGGCGGGCGCCCGTCGCCCCCACCGGGTGACCCAGGGCGATCGCACCGCCGTTGACGTTGACCTTGTCCAGGTCCTGTTCGAAGACCTGGGCCCAGCTCAGCACCACCGACGCGAAGGCCTCGTTGATCTCGACGAGGTCGATGTCCTTCAGGGACATGCCCGCCTTGCCCAGCACCGCGCGCGTCGCGTCGATGGGGCCGTCGAGATGGAAGTGCGGGTCGGCGCCGACGAGGGCCTGGGCGACGATCCGTGCCCTCGGCCTCAGCTTCAGGGCGCGGGCCATCCGCTTGGAGGCCCACATGATCGCCGCCGCGCCGTCCGAGATCTGCGACGAGTTGCCCGCCGTGTGGACGGCCGTCGGCATCACCGGCTTCAGGCCGGCCAGCGCCTGCGGGGAGGTATCCCGCAGCCCCTCGTCCTTGTCCACCAGCCGCCACATGCCCTGACCGGCGTACTGCTCCTCCTCGGTGGTCGGGACCTGCACCGCGAACGTCTCCCGCTTGAAACGTTCCTCCGCCCAGGCGAGGGCCGCCCGCTGCTGGGACAGCAGGCCGAGCGCGTCCGCGTTCTCGCGCGTCAGGCCCCGGTGACGGGCGATGCGTTCGGCCGCCTCGAACTGGTTGGGGAGGTCGACGTTCCATTCGTCGGGGAAGGGCTTGCCCGGGCCGTGCTTGGAGCCGGAACCCAGCGGGACCCGGCTCATCGCCTCGACGCCGCAGCTGATGCCGATGTCGATCACGCCGCCCGCGACCATGTTGGCCACCATGTGCGAGGCCTGCTGGGAGGAGCCGCACTGGCAGTCGACGGTCGTGGCGGCCGTCTCGTAGGGGAGGCCCATGGTCAGCCAGGCGGTACGCGCGGGATTCATGGACTGTTCGCCGGCGTGGGTGACCGTGCCGCCGACGATCTGCTCCACCGCGTCGGCGGGGATGCCGGTGCGGCCGAGGAGTTCACGATAGGTCTCGCCCAGGAGGTAGGCGGGGTGCAGGTTGGCGAGCGCGCCGCCGCGCTTGCCGATCGGGGTGCGTACGGCTTCGACGATCACGGGTTCGGCGGCCATGGGTGCGGGTCCTCTCCGAGAGGGCTCTCCTCCAGAACTAGTACGCGTTCTAGTTCTGTTCAGCAGTCTGCTGACGTGATGTCCATCACCGCAAGGGTCTTGCAGGTCCCGAAGTTGCGATCTGCACGATTTCCGCACGGATTGGCGGCGCCTTGCCTCTTGCTAGTTGTAGAACCCGTTACTACGTTCACCGCACCGCTGATGGACCGTCAGAACGGACGGGAGCCGCCGATGCACTGCCCCGCGCTGCCCGACGGGTTCGACCTGACCGACCCCGATCTGCTGCACCGTCGCGTGCCCCTGCCCGAGTTCGCCGAGCTGCGCCGCACCGAGCCGGTCCGCTGGATCGCCCAGCCGCACGGCGTCGCGGGCTTCGCCGACTCCGGCTACTGGGCCGTGACGCGGCACGCGGACGTCAAGTACGTCTCCACGCACCCGGAACTCTTCTCCTCCACCCTCAACACCGCGATCATCCGCTTCAACGAGCACATCGAGCGCGACGCGATCGACGCTCAGCGGCTGATCCTGCTCAACATGGATCCTCCGGAACATACGCGGGTGCGGCAGATCGTGCAGCGCGGCTTCACGCCACGTTCCATCCGCGCCCTGGAGGAACGGCTCCGTGCGCGTGCGCAGGCCATCGTCGCGGGCGCCCGGGCCCGGTCCGGGCCCTTCGACTTCGTCACCGAGGTCGCCTGTGAACTCCCGCTGCAGGCCATCGCCGAACTGATCGGCGTCCCCCAGGAGGACCGGTCCAAGATCTTCGACTGGTCCAACAGGATGATCGCCTACGACGACCCCGAGTACGCCATCACCGAGGAGGTCGGCGCCCGGTCGGCCGCCGAGATCATCGCCTACGCGATGAACATGGCCGCCGAGCGCAAGCGGTGCCCGGCGCACGACATCGTGACGACGCTCGTCGCCGCGGAGGACGAAGGCAACCTGAACTCGGACGAGTTCGGTTTCTTCGTGCTGATGCTGGCGGTCGCCGGCAACGAGACCACCCGCAACGCCATCACCCACGGCATGCACGCCTTCCTCACCCACCCCGGGCAGTGGGACCTGTTCAAGCGGGAGCGGCCGGGAACGACCGCCGAGGAGATCGTGCGCTGGGCGACCCCGGTGAACGCCTTCCAGCGCACGGCCACCCAGGACACGGAACTGGGCGGGGCCGAGATCAAGAAGGGCGACCGGGTCGGGCTGTTCTACGCCTCCGCCAACCACGACCCCGAGGTCTTCACCGACCCCGACGCCTTCGACATCACCCGGGATCCCAACCCCCACCTCGGCTTCGGCGGTGGCGGGCCCCACTTCTGCCTGGGCAAGTCGCTCGCGGTCCTGGAGATCGACCTGATCTTCCAGGCGATCGCCGACGCGATGCCCGGCCTGCGGCTGGCCGACGCGCCCCGCCGGCTGCGCTCGGCCTGGATCAACGGAGTCAAGGAGCTCCAGGTCACCACCGGCTGACCCACCGGGTCGGCCCACCCCGAGGGAGGCAGGAGCACTCCTACCCCAACGCCCCGTTCCTGCCTCCCCCGAGGTCCGCGGCACTCACTCCCGGCCGGACGTCACCACCGCCAGCATCCCCGAGGTGACGGCCGCGAGCAGCAGCGGGATGCCCAGGCCGTGGTGGAGGACCAGCCAGGCACCCGGACAGGCGCCGGCGAGCATGGCGATCACCGAGGCCGTCCGGCGCGGGGAGCGATGCCCGGTGCCGTCGCCGAGACGGGACTCGGAGGCCAGACCGGTGAGGGTCATGGTCAGGACCGTGGTGGTCAGATCCGCGACGCCCAGTTTGCGGACGGTCGCGTTGCGCAGGCCCATCGCGAACGCCGTCAGGACGATCAGGGCGTAGCGGGTGCCGGTGGTGTCCGGCCAGACGAAGGCCACCACCGCCGACACGCCGACCAGCGCCGCCTCCGCCACCAGCGTCAGCCGGGCCCACAGGCGCCGGGAGCCCTGTGCGACCCGGGCCGCCACCCGGCCGCCCGCCGCCGCGCCGAGCAGGAAGCCGGCCAGTGAGGTCGCCGTGTGCGGCACGGAGAAGCCGGGCGCGCCGGCCGCCGCGAAACCCAGGACGACGACGTTGCCGGTCATGTTCGCCGTGAAGACCCGGCCCAGACCGAGATAGCTGACGGCGTCGATCAGACCGCTCACCACGGTCAGCATCAGCAGTACGATCACCAGCCGCAGGCCGCGCGCCTCCGGGTCCGGTACCGCCGCCTGTGTCGGTGCCGTCGTCATCGTTCCTCCGGGGGGCCGGACGGGCAGGGTGGTGACAACTCCACCACGGGGGCGGGGGAATCCCGGATGTCCCGGCCGAGCGTGTCTCCGTAGCGTTCCGGGCATGACACAGCACACGCGCAAGTCCTCCGGAAGCCATACCAGTTGGGGCAGGCGCAAGGCGGCGGCCGTCGCACTGGCCGCCCTGCTGCCGGCCGGCGCAGCGGCCACGCCGGTGGCCCACGCCGCCGACGGTTCCCCGGGCGGGCGGCAGGGCGAGGGCCGTAGGGGAGAGGTCGTATCGGTCGTTCCCGTCGCCCGGCACAGTAGGGCCGAGATCGCCGGGGAGCTCGAGGCCCAGCACGTCGGCACCGGCTCGCTGCGCTACGGCGTGCGGGCGTACCGGGTGACGTACCGGACCGTGGACCCGTACGGCCGGCCCACCACCGCCACCGGGCTGCTCACTCTCCCGGAGGGCGGCGGGCACCGGCTCGGCCTGGTCTCCGACACGCACGGCACCATGGCCGACCGGGGCTACGCGCCGTCCGTCGCCGAGGACGCGCGCGTCCAGTCGTACCTCTTCGCCTCCACCGGCCGGGCGGCCGCCGCGCCCGAGTACCTGGGCCTGGGCGAGGGGCCGGGCCCGCACCCCTACATGGACACCCGCTCCTCGGTGACCGCCTCCGTGGACATGCTGCGGGCGGCCCGGACGGCGGCGCGCGGGCTGGGCCGCACCGTGACCGGCGACCTGTACGTGACCGGCTTCTCCCAGGGCGGCCAGGTCGCGATGGCGCTGGCGCGGGCCGTGCAGGACGGGCACGCGCCCGGATTCCGGCTCAGGGCCCTCGCGCCGGTGGCGGGACCGTACGACCTGACGGGCACCGAGGTGCCCGCGCTCACGGACGGGCGGGTCAACGACGTCAGCGGAGTGTTCTACATCTCCTACTTCCTCGTCGCCCAGAACCGGCTGCACCCCGTCTACAAGGACCCGGCCGAGGTGTTCCGGCAGCCGTACGCCGCACGTGCGGAGCAGCTCTTCGACGGGCGGCACGAGGACGAGGACATCGTCCGGCAGCTCGCGCCGAACGTGAGGACGCTGCTCACGGACGACTTCTACCGGCGGCTCCGCCATCCGACGGGCGGCCTCGGTGAGGCGCTGCGCGCCAACGACGGCACCTGCTCCTGGAAGCCGGACGTGCCGGTGCGGCTGTACGCCGGCGACAAGGACACGGACGTGCCGATCGGCAACGCCCGGACATGCGCGCGCACCCTCGCCCAGCGGGGGGCGAGGGTGCGGTTGCTCGACATGGGCGCCGTCGACCACAACGGGTCGTACCGGGCGGCGCTGTCCCGGATCGCGCGCTGGTTCAGCGGCGGGAGCCTCGAGAGCGTGGGGCCCGGGGCGGGCAGCCGGCTCAGTACCAGCCGTTCGCCTGCCAGAAGCTCCAGGCCTTGACCGGGTTGCCGTAGCGGGAGTTCATGTAGTCCAGGCCCCACTTGATCTGGGTGGCGGGGTTGGTCTTCCAGTCGGCGCCGGCGGAGGCCATCTTGGAGCCCGGCAGGGCCTGGACCAGGCCGTAGGCGCCGGAGGAGCTGTTGGTGGCGGAGGGGTTCCAGCCGCTTTCATGGGAGACGATCTTGCTGAACGCGTCGAACTGCGCGGCGTCCGGGATCATCTTGTGCGCGATCGCCTGAGCGGAGGAGGCCGACGCGGGGGCGGCCTGGGCGGGCGCCGCGGTCAGTGCCATGCCGGCGGTGGCGGCGGCCACGGCGGCGACGGTGAGGGCCTTCTTCGGGGAAGCGATGCGGCGGATGAAGGAGACGGACACTGAGTACCTCTTGCGTCGGGGACAGGGGATCGCCCGCATGGGACGGGCCACGCGCTGTGGCCTCATGCGTCGGCGCCTCGGCCCTGTGGGCTCGTGGCGCCTGGCGACGTCGTCCAGATAAGCAGCCCGGAAACCCGTCCGCAATGACCCCTTTTACTAGTTGTGGCCGGATGGAGGGGAAAGGTCGCCTCTGTGACCTGGGTCGCAAAGCGCAGGTCAGCAGGGGTGGCGGAAGGTGCATATCCGACATTCCGCACTACGGCCCCACATCGTAGGTGACGTGCGTCATGTGGGGTGCTTCACGGTCTCGCTTCCAGAGGGTGAAGTATCCGTTGCGCACGGTGAGTATTCAGGGGCGTCGAATGTGACCGCGGTCTCGAACGCGGCCCGTCGGGTGGCCCGGCGCAGCGCACGCAGCACGGCCGGGCCGAGGACGAGGGTCAGCACCACCGTGCAGACGGCCCGGCCCAGATCCCAGCCGAGCGAGGTGGCCAGGCAGTAGGCCACGAAACGGGCCAGGTTGGCGGGGACCGAGGCATGGGCGTCGAAGGCGATGTCCGAGGCGGCGGCACCCATGAACGGCCAGCCGGCCAGATTCATGACCGTGCCGTAGGCGAAGGCGGCGAGGAAGCCGTAGACCGCCAGCAGCAGCGACTCCCCCCGGCCCCTGAGCCGGACCGGGCCCGGCAGCAGCCCGGCGCCCATCGTGAACCAGCCCATCGACAGCATCTGGAACGGCAGCCAGGGCCCGACCCCACCGGTGAGCAGCGCGGACGCGAACATCGTCACCGAGCCCAGCGTGAAGCCGAATCCCGGGCCCAGCACCCGCCCGCTGAGCACCATCAGGAAGAACATCGGCTCGATCCCGGCCGTACCCGCCCCGATCGGCCGCAGCGCCGCCCCCGTCGCGGCCAGCACACCCAGCATGGCCACGGCCTTCGGCCCCAGATCCGACTCGGAGATCGTCGCCGCCACCACCGCGACCAGCAGCACCAGCAGGCCCGCGAAGAGCCACGGCGCGTCCTGGGCGTGGGCACTCAGCCCGGACCCGGGCGGGGCGAGGAAGGGCCAGCCGAACGCGACCACGCCGACCGCGCCGACCAGCGCCAGCGCGGCGAGCGAGCGGGGGCCGAGACGGACGGCGTGCAGCCGTGGCGGCGCGCTCATCGCAGCGCCTCCCGCACCTCGGCCACCGTGAGCCACCGCTGCGGGGCGAGGATCTTCGTCACCTGCGGGGCGAAGGACGGCGAGGACACGACGATCTGCGCCGTCGGCCCGTCGGCGATCACCTCGCCGTCCGCGAGCAGCACCACCCGGTGGGCGATCTCGGCCGCCAGCTCCACGTCATGCGTCGCCATGACGATCGCGTGCCCCTCGGCGGCGAGCTCGCGCAGCACGCCCGCCAGGCGGCCCTTCGCCGCGTAGTCCAGGCCGCGGGTCGGTTCGTCGAGGAGGATCAGGGGCGGACGGGCGGTCAGTACGACGGCCAGGGCGAGCGCGAGGCACTGGCCCTCGGAGAGGTCGCGGGGGTGGACGTCGTCCGCGACGCCCGGGAGCAGGGCGGACACCAGGGACCGGCAGGTCCCCGGTGCGGCGCCCGCGTCCCGGTCGGCCGCCGCGCACTCGTCGGCGACCGTGTCGGCGTAGAGCAGGTCCCGTGGTTCCTGGGGGACGAGACCGGCGCGGCGCACCAGGTCGCGTGGGGCGGCGCGGTGCGGGGCGAGTCCGCCGACGGTGACGGTTCCGGAGGTGGGGGCCAGCAGGCCGACGAGTGAGCCGAGGAGGGTGGACTTCCCGGCGCCGTTGCGGCCCATGAGGGCGATGGTCTCGCCAGGGGTGACGGTGAGGTCCGTCCGGCGCAGGGCGTCGACGCGGGCCCGGCGGACGGACAGGGAGCGGACCTCGGCGACGTGCGTCTGCTGAGGCGGGCGGGAGGTGGAGGTGGCCCGGCGACGGAAGAGGCGCCGGGTGCCGGTGGCGCCCGGAAGGGGCGCGGGGAACCGCGCGACCGGCCCCGGCGTACCCGCGGGTGCTGACGCGGCGAGGCGTTCCTTCAGGTCACCGGCTCGGCGGCGGGCGTCCCGTACCGTCAGCGGAAGCGGGGACCAGCCCGCCAGGCGGCCCAGAGCCACCACCGGGGGGTGGACCGGGGAGACCGCCATCACCTCGGACGGGGAGCCGACGACCGGGGGCTCGCCGGGAGCGGGGAGCAGGACGAGCCGGTCGGCGTAGTGGATCACGCGTTCCAGACGGTGCTCGGCCATCAGGATCGTCGTGCCGAGGTCGTGCACCAGGCGCTGGAGCACCGCGAGGACCTCCTCCGCCGCGGCCGGGTCCAGGGCCGAGGTCGGCTCGTCGAGGACGAGCACCCGGGGGTGCGGGGTGAGCACCGAGCCTATGGCGACCCGCTGGCGCTGGCCGCCGGAGAGGGTGGCGATGGAACGGTCGCGCAGCCGGGCGAGGCCCAGCAGGTCCAGGGTCTCCTCCACCCGGCGCCGCATCACCTCCGGGGCGAGGCCCAGCGACTCCATGCCGTAGGCGAGTTCGTCCTCCACCGTGTCGGTCACGAAATGGGCTAGTGGATCCTGGCCCACCGTGCCGACCACGTCGGCGAGTTCGCGTGGCTTGTGGGTACGGGTGTCCCGGCCGGCCACCGTGACGCGGCCGCGCAGGGTACCGCCGGTGAAGTGCGGCACCAGCCCGCTCACCGCGCCGAGCACGGTCGACTTGCCGACCCCGGACGGGCCGACCAGCAGCACCAGTTCGCCCTCCGGCACCTCGAAGTCGACACCGCGGACGGTGGGTTCGGCCGCACCGTCGTACGTCACGCTGACATCCTCGAAGCGGATCACGACGGCTCCTTGGGGATGACGAAGGCGGGCAGCAGGGCGAGGAGGACCGCCGCGGCGGGCCACAGCGGGAGCGTCGGGGCGACCAGCGGGACGACGCCCGGGTGCAGCGCCCCCGGGTCACGGGCGGAGGCCAGGCCGAGCAGCGCGGCGACCGCCGCGCCGGAGCCGGCGACCAGCCAGGCTCGCAGGCCCCAGGGGTCCGGGCGGTACCGGGTGCGCAGCGAACGCCGGCCGCCCAGCCGCAGCCCCGCGAGAGCGGCGACGACACCGGCGAGCAGCAGCGGCAGCCCGTAGGTGCCGCCCTCGGCGGTGAGCAGCCCGTACGTCCCCGCGCACACGCCGAGCAGCCCGCCGAGGGTGAGCGCGCCCGTCGTACGGCGGACGCGGGCGGGGACCTCGGCACTGCGGCCGTAGCCGCGGGCCTCCATCGCCGCGGCGAGCGCGACCGAGCGCTCCAACGCGCCCTCCAGGACCGGCAGCCCGACCTGCAGCAGGCCGCGCACACCCCGGTCCGGGCGGCCGCGCAGCCGCCGGGCGGCACGCAGGCGCCGGACGTCGGCGACGAGGTGCGGAGCGAAGGTGAGGGCGACGACCACGGCGACACCGGTCTCGTACAGGGCGCCGGGGAGGGACTTGAGGAGGCGGCCGGGGCTCGCCAGCGCGTTCGCCGCGCCGACGCAGATCAGCAGGGTGGCCAGCTTGAGCCCGTCGTAGGCGGCGAAGACGAGGGACTCCGCGGTGACCCGGCCGCCCAGGCGGATGCCCTGCGCCCAGTGCGGGAGGGGGACTTCGGGGAGGGTGAGGAGGGTGTGGGTGCCGGGGACGGGGGAGCCGAGGGCGGTCGCGAAGAGGAGGCGGATGAGGAGGACGGCGACGGCGAGCCTGGCGAAGGCCGCGTAGGCGTGGGCGGTGGGGGCGGCGGTGCGGTGCGTCGCCACGACGAAGGCGGAGGCGGACACGAGGAGGGCGAGAAGGAGGGGGTTGGTGGTGCGGGTGGCGGCGGTGCCGAGGCTCAACGCCCAGAGCCACCAGGCGCCGGGATGAACAGTGGTCCGGCGCCGGTGCGGGGCGGGGACGGGGCCGGTCGCCGGCGCCGGCAGGGTGCCGCCGGCGCGACCGGCCGCGGACGGCCCGCGGTCAACCGGAGACATTTCGCCGCCGTGCCTGCCACAGCGCCGCACCCGCCAGGACGACGACCACCCCCGCGCCGATCGGCAGGCCAAGAGAGGGCCCGCTGTCCGAACCGCCGCTCCTTCGCGGCGCCTTCTTGCCCGAGGATCCCGAGACCTGCTCCCCGCAACCCTTCTGCGGATACCCGGCGATCGCACACAGCAGGGCGTTGGCGTCGTAGCGCAGGGGCGGCGCGACGGCCGCGAGCGCGTCGGCGGTCGTCGCGTCGGCCGGCAGTCGCGCACAGGCGGTGCGGACGGCCGGGGGCGCCTCGCCGGACGGCGCATCCGCCGGGGTGCCGAAGTCCAGGACCAGGGCGACCCGCTTCTTGCCCGACTCGGCGGGCGTACGCGCGCAGATGGTGCCGAAGTCCGCCGCCCCGCGTGGTCGGCTCGCGTCCGCCGAGTCCTCGCTGACCGCGAAGCGGAAGCCCTCCACGGCGCCGTCGTCGGGACGGGCGGTCGACGGGCCCTGCGTGGCGTACGTCCAGTGGCCGCCGCCCTGCTCCCAGAAGGACCAGTAGCGGTAGCCGGTGGCGTGTGCCGGGGCCGCGGCGGTCAGGAGGAGCAACGCGGCCGGCAGGACGCTCGCGGCGCGGCGGACGGCGGTCACGGCTGACGCTTCTTCCGGCCGCTGAGCAGGAAGCCGACGCCGGCGCCCGCGACGAGGCAGACGCCGGCGAACCACCAGACGCCGAAGCCCGGACCACTGCCGGACTTCTCGGACTCGGTGGTCTTCTTGACGGCGGAGTCCATGTGCGGGGCCGGGCCCAGCGCGTTGAGGGACCGGACCAGGCTGGTGCCGCCGAAGTCGCCCGGCTGCGCGCCGACCGCGTGCGCGGCGAGGATCAGCTGGGCGTACGCCGCCGGGCCGCTCTGCACCGCCCACGGGGAGGCGTTCTTCTCGAGCCAGTCGTACGACTTCTTCGCCTGCTCCGTCCGCCCGTCCGCGGCGAGCGCGACGACCGTGTCGGCCGTGTTGCCGAAGTCCGGCTGGTCCTTGGCGCCGGGCAGCACGGACAACAGGTGGCCGGTCCTGGCGACGGTCGCCGCCAGATACGCGCCCGCGTTGTCCGCCACCTGTGCCGGGGCCGGACTCCCGGCCTTGGCGCACGTCTCCTTCGCGGGCGCCCTGCCGGCCTCCGCCACGAACCCCCTGCCGAGCGCGCCGAGCACCCCGGCGGCCGTGGCGTCCGCGTTGGCGGCCAGTTCGCCCTTCTTGTCCGGCTGGTAGGGGAGGGCGCCGCCGCCGTCCCGGTCACAGGGGATGGACCAGGCGGCCAGCAGGTCGTAGGGGGACTTGCCGGCCTTGCGGACGGACGCAGGGTCCGTACCGACGGCGGCCAGCGCGCCGATGACCACGGAGGTGGAGTTGGTGTCGCTGGCCCCGCCCGGGGAGTAGCCCCAGCCACCGTCCTTGTTCTGGACGGACTTCAGCCAGGACACCGCCTTGCCGACGGCGTCGTCGTGTCCGCCGACCGCCTTCAGGGCCTGGATCGCGGCGGCCGTGCTGTTGCTGTCCACCATGACCTTGCTGTCGCAGGCCTTGGCGGGAGCGGCACGGAAGGCGGCGAAGGCGCCGTTCGCGCACTGCTGACCGGTGAGCCAGTCCACGGCCGCGTCGGCGGGCCGGTACCCGAGCGTCCGCTGAGCGACCAGGGTCAGCGACTGCCGCCACACCCCGTCGTACGTCGGGTCGGACCTGCCGTACAGCCCGGACGGGATCACGACCTTCGGGGACGGGGACGGGGACTGG
Organism: Streptomyces sp. NPDC046759; assembly: GCF_040645475.1. Taxonomy (NCBI): domain Bacteria; kingdom Bacillati; phylum Actinomycetota; class Actinomycetes; order Kitasatosporales; family Streptomycetaceae; genus Streptomyces; species Streptomyces sp. NPDC046759. The sequence continues at coordinate 271,837 of NZ_JBEYYJ010000005.1, forward strand.
CCGGCGGCCGTGGCGGGCGCGGCGGCGGCCAGCACGCCTATGGCGGCGAGAGCCGCGGCGCTGCGGCGGACGTTCATGGTCGGCGACTGCCTCTCCCTGTGGGGAGCCGGGCAGCGCGCGGGTGGGCCCCGGGCGGCTCGGCTCCGTAAACCTCGACGGTGCCGTACGCGGCGGAAGGCCGACGCACACGAGCCGGTCAACGTGTCCCGTCCGGGGCGTTCCGGCTCACCGCTCCTGGGAACGGCTCACGGTTGCGGGTCAGCGCCGGAATTGCACCGGCTTCCCCCCGTACGGGTGTGATGACGACGCCGCCACTTTACCGGCAGCCCCGGGCGGGCCGAGGAGTGGCTGTGGGCACAGGGGGGCGGTGACCGGGGTCACCGCTGGTGCTGTGACCGGAAAGGCTCACCGGCTCGCGACGCCCGCCGCGAGCTTTCCGGCAGACCTTTCCGGTCACAGCATCAGGCGGCGTCCAGCGCCCGCTCGCACTCCTGGGCATCCTCGCCCTCGACCACCCGGTACTCGCGCGCGGAGCGCCGGTCGGCCTCCCGCTCGGCGAACTGGACCGCCGCCGCCCGCTGCCGGGTCGGCGTCACGTCCACCGTCGCGCCGCACGCGAGTGACAGTGCCGCCCCCACCAGGTCCACCCCCGTGGCCCGTTCCACCAGCCACGGGATCAGATCGCCGGGCAGATGCGGCGTGACACCGGTGACCGCCGGCCCGCGCTCGGTCAGCCGCAGGGCCACGTGCGCGACGGTGTGTGTGAGACCGAGCGCCCGGACGGCCCGCTCGACGGCCTGCCGCAGGAACCTGTTGTGCAGCAGGCCGTCATGGGCGTGGACGGAGTGCCGCAACGGGGTCGTACGGGTCAGGGCGGTGATGCGGACCTCGTCGTCCAGCACGACGGTCTCGGCGGACACCAGTGGTCCCGTCATGTCCTCCGGCCCCGCCGGCACCGCCCGGTGCCGCACCAGCAGCGCCCGAAGGGACGCCGGGTCGGCGCAGGCCGCGGCCGTGTCGTACGGCAGGCCCGGCAGACCCAGCCGGCCGGCGATCCGCGCGGCCCCGGCCAGGTGCTCCCTGCGCCAGGTCAGCACGCCGGCCACCGGATGCCGGGCCGCGTACCGCGCCACCGTGTCGGCCGTCTCCACCTCCCGCGCCGGATCGGCCATGAGCAGGCCGGACAGATACGGCCGTGCCCAGGCGGGCACCGAGGCGCCGACCAGCACCACCGGGCGCACGGCGGCGATCCGCGCCAGCGGGAACCCCCCGTGCGCGACCCGGCCGGCCCCGAGCAGAAGGACGGGCTGCGGCATCGGCGGCATCACCTTCACGGGAGAAGTGGGACAGAGAACCACCCCGGTCGCCACTCCTCCGTCGGCGGTGCCCGGGGCGGTCGAAAGCTTGCTCTCTGCGCCGTGATCCTCACCCGCCGCGCCCTCGACTGTCAACGATTGCTGCCCCCTTGCGCAGGTAGACTTGTCATGTCTGGTCGTCGAACGAGTGACCGGGTAGCCTCCCGTCAGTCACAGGCGCAGCCACAGCCGCCGAACGGATGACCGCCCAGGGGGGACCTCGGTGAGTGACGCCTACACCTCGCTGGCCGATGTCCTGGACCGGCTCGGCGAGTTGACCGGACGGCCCGGACGGCTGCCGGAGGCCCTCGACGTGGCCGACCTGTCCCAGCGCACCGGCATCCCCGTCGGCCTCGTCGTCGACCTGCTCGCCGGGGGGCGGGCGCCCGAGACCTGTCTCGCCCAACGGGTGCGCCAGCGACTGGACTTCATCCGGGAGACCCGGCGCCGGCCGGACGGCAAGCGGTACTCGCTGGACGAGCTGGCGAGGATCGCCGGAACCAGCCGGCAGTGGCTCAGCGAGTGGCGCAAGAGCGGTATGCCGAGCCTGGAGCACACCGACCGGCTGCGCCGCCACTTCGGCCTGCCGGCCGGCTTCTTCACCGCCGACGAACCGGAGGCGCTGCACGAGGCGTTGCGGCCGGTGCTGCAGAACCTGGAGGCCGAGGCGGACCCGCTGCTGCGGCTGCGGGAGAGCGGCCTCGTCCGCCTCGCGGCCCGTGCCCCGCAGATGAACGCCCGCCAGCTGGCCACACTCGCCGACCTCGCCGAGATGATCATCTCCGCGGAGCGGCGCGAGGTCGGCTGACCGCCGGGTCAGCGGCCTTTCGGGGCCGGCGGCCTCGGGGCCGGCGGCCTCCGGGCCGGCCGTCCATCGGAGCCAGCGGTCCGTCGCGGTCAGCCGGCGTTCGGTGCTTTCGGGGTGTCGCCGCCGAAGGGCAGGCGCAGCGCACGGGAGGCGATCAGCCACGAGCCGTCGACCCGGCGGAACACGTCCTCGTAGTCGCCCACCTGGACGGGCGGTCCGGCGGGGACGGGGGCGCCGCCGCGGTACCCGTCGACGCGGTACGTCGTGAAGCAGGAGGCGGCGGTCGCCGTGTCCGGGCCGGTCACCGTGACCAGCACGTTCGACATCAGACGGCGGGACAGCCGGTCGGCGGGGCGGGAGCCGAAGTATGCGCCGAGGGCCTCCCGGCCCCGGATCCGGCGCCCGTCCCCCGGCGGGGGCCATTCCCACGTGCCGTCCTCGGTGAACAGCTCCCGCACGGAAGCCGGTTCACCCAGGTCGAGACGGTGGACGAAGTCGACGATCACGCGCTCGCAGGCGCGTTCGGCGAGAAGCCGCTCCAAGGAGTCCATGAGGCTGTGTAACAGGGGCACCCCGGCGGAGGCGAACCGTTCACACTGCCACGTACGCCACCGGACCGCTCCCCGTCAGCGGTTCCGCCCGGCCCTGCTTGACCAGGCGGCGCAGATGGGACTCCGCCTCCGAGACGGCGATGTTCCGGGAGCCGTGGGGGATCTCGGCCCAGGGGCGGTTCCACTCCATGCGCTCGGCGAGCTGCCAGGGCGTGAGCGGCTCGGCGAGCAGGGCGAGCAGGCCGGTCAGGCGCTCCTCGTGGTGCGCGAGCAACTCCCGTACGCGCCGCGGCGCGTCGGTGAAGGCGTGCTGGTGCGCGGGCAGGACCTCGGCGGGGGCGAGCCGGCCGATCCGTTCCAGGGAGTCGAGGTAGTCGCCGAGGGGATCGGTGACGGTCGCGTCGTCGGGGTCCTCGTACAGGCCGATGTGCGGGGTGATCCGGGGCAGGAGGTGGTCGCCGCTGAACAGGCGCCCGTGGCCAGGCCGTTGGGCCGGGTGCTCCTCCTCCAGGTGCAGGCAGACGTGGCCCGGTGTGTGGCCGGGGGTCCAGATCGCGCGCAGCCGGCGGCCGGGCAGGTCGAGGAGTTCGCCGGGGCCGATCTCCCGGTCCGGGAGGGCGGGGCAGAGGCCGGGCAGGGTGCGGGGAGTGCGGAGCGGCGCCAGGTGTTCCGCCGGGGCGCCGGCCGCCGCGAGCTTGGCGCTCATGTAGCGGAACCAGCGCTCCGGCCGGGCCTGACGGGTGCGCCGTACGATCGCGGCGTCGGCGGCGTGCATCGCCACCCACGCGCCGCAGGCCTCGCGCACCCGGGCCGACAGGCCGTGGTGGTCGGGGTGGTGGTGTGTGACGACCACGCCGTAGACCTCCGCCACCGCCGTACCGCACTCCACCAGCCCCGCCACGAGCGTGTCCCAGGACGCGGGATCGTCCCAGCCGGTGTCGATCAGCACCGGGCCGCGGTCGGTCTCCACGACGTACACCAGGGTGTGGCCGAGCGGGTTGTCCGGGATGGGAACCGCCACGGACCGTACGCCCCCGCCGTGATCGAACGTCGTCGTCATCGGTCCTCAGCCCCTCCCGCCGGTCCACGCGCCACCCACCGGTGCGTGACCGCCGTCAACTATAACGAGAACTGATGACACGTCAGCCAGACGTGCGGACCGGCTGCCCGGGCTCGCCGGAGACCTCGCGGCCTGCGCCGTCCGGGCCTGGGTCAGGCGGCGCCCGTGCCCTGGTTCCGGTACGAGGCGACCCTGGTGGCCACCAAGGTGGCGTTGGCGGCGGGGTCCTGCGGGACGGGAGGCACCTTTTCGCTGCTGCAGGCCAGCTGGACCTTGCCGGCCGTCGTCGGCGTCACCACCCCGGTGGAGCTCAGTGGCGCCTCGTTGCAGCCGCTGCCTCGCGGCGTTGCCATCGCGGGGCCACCCGTGATCGAGCAGTGCGCCTTGTCCGCGTGGATCACGTGCGCGGAACCGGTCAGCGTGGAGGTGCCCGCGGGAAGGGCGAGGGTGACGACCTGTGTGTCACTCGCCCCGATGGAGTGCACCGCGGTGGCCTTGCAGATGTCTCCGGGCGCGGCGGACGCGGCGGCGGCCCGCTGTGAAGCGAGCGCGGTGGCTCCTGCACAGGTGCCTTGCACCGGGAGTCCCGGTCACGCGACCGGCCCTGCGGGAGCCCCACGCTTCTGCTGGTCAGAGCCTGTCCGGCCGCAGGTCTGGCCTACTTCGGCGGGAGCTGATATCAGTTTCTGATACAGCGTCAGAAAGATGCGGTGCGGCGGGAGGCAGTCGGCCATGACCGAGCTCGTGGAACACGGACAGCTGTTCATCGGCGGGGAGTTGACCGATCCCCTGGGCGCGGACGTCATCGAGGTGATCTCCCCGCACACCGAGGAGGTCATCGGCCGGGTGCCGCACGCCTCACGGGCGGACGTCGATCGGGCGGTGGCCATGGCGCGCCGCGCCTTCGACGAGGGTCCCTGGCCGCGTGCCCCGCTCGAGGAGCGGATCGAGGTCGTCACCCGCATCAAGGACGGAATCGCCGTCCGGCACGAGGAGATCGCCCGGGTGATCTCCGCGCAGAACGGCTCCCCGTACTCCTGGAGCGTCCTCGCCCAGGCGCTCGGCGCGATGATGGTGTGGGACGCGGCGATCGGTGTCGCGCGGGGCTACACCCACGAGGAGCGCCGGGACGGCGTTCTCGGCCCGATCCTCGTCCGGCGCGAACCGGTCGGTGTCGTCGCCGCCGTGGTCCCCTGGAACGTCCCGCAGTTCGTCGCCGCCGCCAAACTCGCCCCCGCGCTGCTGACCGGCTGCACCGTCGTACTGAAACCGTCCCCCGAGTCCCCGCTGGACGCCTTTCTGCTGGCCGAGATCGCGCGGGACGCCGGGCTGCCCGAGGGTGTGCTCTCCATCCTCCCCGCCGACCGCGAGGTCAGCGAGTACCTGGTCGGCCACCCCGGCATCGACAAGGTGTCCTTCACCGGCTCGGTCGCCGCCGGCAGGCGGGTGATGGAGGTGGCCGCCCGCAACCTCACCCGGGTCACCCTGGAGCTGGGCGGAAAGTCGGCGGCCGTCGTCCTGCCGGACGCGGACGTGCAGACGGCGGTGTCCGGGATCGTACCTGCGGCCTGGATGAACAACGGGCAGGCATGCGTGGCCCAGACCCGCATCCTCCTCCCGCACGCCCGCTACGACGAGTTCGCCGACGCCTTCGCGCAGGCCGCGAGCGCGCTGGAGGTCGGCGACCCGCTGGACCCGGCGACCCAGGTCGGTCCGCTGGTCGCCCGCCGGCAGCAGCAGCGCACCATGGACTACATCCGCATCGGGCAGGAAGAGGGCGCCCAGGTGCTCACGGGCGGTGGGCGGCCGGCCGGGCTGGAGAAGGGCTGGTACGTCGAACCGACCCTGTTCGGCGACGTCGACAACGCCATGCGCATCGCCCGCGAGGAGATCTTCGGCCCGGTCGTCTGCCTGATCCCGTACGGCGACGAACGGGAGGCGGTCGGGATCGCGAACGACTCCGAGTACGGCCTGTCCGGCAGCGTGTGGACGGCGGACGTCGAGCACGGCATCGACATCGCCCGGCAGGTCCGCACCGGCACCTACTCGGTCAACACCTTCAGCCTGGACATGCTCGGCCCGTTCGGCGGCTACAAGAACTCCGGGCTGGGGCGGGAGTTCGGGCCGGAGGGGTACGGCGAGTACCTCGAACACAAGATGATCCACTTGCCGGCGGGGGCGTGAGCATGGGCGACCGCTGGCACGTCGAGGTCGACCGGTCGGTGTGCATCGGCTCGGCCCAGTGCCTCCATCACGCCCCGCAGGCCTTCCGCCTCGACTCCGCCCGCCAGTCCCATCCCGTGCAGCCGGACACCGATGCCGCCGAACCCGTCCTGGAGGCGGCCGAGAGCTGCCCGGTGGAGGCGATCGTGATCACACTGCTGGAGAGCGGGGAGACGGTGTTCCCGCCCGAGGAGTAGAGGTGTCGGTGTCCCGCGTTACTCTCCTGCGGTCTCGACGGAACGAGCAGGGCGGGGAAGCGTGGACAGGTCCGAGGCGGTCGTGCTGATCGAGCGGGCGCGGGAGGCATGGCAGGCGCAGGAGTGGCTGCGTGCGGCCGACCTCTACGAGCGGGTGCTCGCGCACTACCCCGACGAGGCCCCGAGCGCGGTGTGGTGGTACGACGCCGCGCTCGCCCACAAGTTCCTGCGCAACTGGGCGAAGGCGTACGAGCTCGGGCGCGAGGCCGCCGCCCGGGCCCCGCGCGGCGAGGGCGACCCCGCGTACTGGAACCTCGGCATCGCGGCGACGATCCAGCGCGACTGGGCGACCGCCCGCGACGCCTGGACCGGCTTCGGCATCGAACTCCCGCCCGGCGAGGGCCGGATCGACGGCCGGTTCGGCCCGGCCTGCGTGCGCCTGGACACGGGCGGCGAGCGGGAGGTGGTCTGGATCGACCGGCTGTGCCCGACGCGGGGCCGGGTCATGAATGTGCCGGTGACCGCCGGCCGCCGTTTCGGCGAGACCGTCGTCCACGACGGCGAGCCGAAGGGCACCCGGATCGTCGACGGCCGGGAGTTCCCCGTCTTCGACGAGCTCCTCCTCTTCGAGGCGTCCGGCCTGCCCACCTTCACGGTCACGGTGAACGCGGCCGAGGCCGCCGACGTCGAGGCGCTGGTGGAGCTGTTCGTGGCCGAGGACTACGGCGCCGAGCCGGCGAGCGGCTTCGAGCTCGTGTGCGCGTGCTGCAGCGGGGGCACGCTGGAACGGGAGCGCACCACGCACGGGGGAGCCCAGCGGGTCTCCCTGGCGGCCCCGGAGGGGGAGGCCCGCCGGCTGCTGGACCGGTGGGCCGCCGTCACCCCCGCCGGCCGCACCTGGAGCGAGCTGGCACCGGTGGGCTAGGACGCGCCCGGTTCCGTGAGGTCGATCAGGCGGCACACCGTCTCGATGTCGATCTTGACCTGGGCGATGGAGGCACGGCCGGAGAGCCAGGTGATCAGGGCCGAGTGCCAGGTGTGCTCGATCACCCGGACCGCGGAGAGCTGCTCGGGGGTGGGGTGCCCGGAGCCCATCGCGTCCAGGATGATCAGGGTCGTCTGGCGGGAGACCTGGTCGACCTCGGGAGAGACGCTGCGGTCGGCGAAGGTCAGGGCGCGGACCATCGCGTCGGCCAGGTGAGGTTCGCGCTGGAGGGCGCGGAAGGCCCGCATCAGGGTCTCCGCCACCCTCTCGGCGGCCGTGTCACCCGACGGGGGCTTCTTCCGCAGCGTCCCGTGCATGTGCTCCAGCTGGTCCTGCATGGTCGCCACCAGCAGGTGGATCTTGGACGGGAAGTAGCGGTACAGCGTGCCGAGGGCCACCTGGGAGGACTCGGCGACCTCGCGCATCTGCACGGCGTCGAAACCGCCCCGGCTGGCCAGCTGGGCGCTGGCGTGCAGGATCCGGCGGCGGCGGGCCTCCTGGCGCTCCGTGAGCGGAGACGATGGAGCCGGCGAGGGCCGGACCGTACTGGCTTCCACCTTGGATTCCGCAGGCATGGGTCCCGTTCCGTGACAGTCGGTGAAGGCGTCTGTGGGGCACGTGATCAGACAGCATGGCAGGGCCACGCGCCGTGGCGCGAATCACCTGATCCACTGCTCACAGCGCCCGTACCTGCCGGTAGATTCAGAGCCTCTTGAACGATCAAGTCTGAAACTTGTTCTAGATTAGCGTCCCGCGTAGTCTCGCGGGACAGTGCAGGCAGAAGGGGGCACGGAGTGACCGCTGAGGCCCGGGAAGCGGGTGCCCAGGAGGAACCCGCGTCCGACGGCGAGCGACCGCTCGACATCGCGCTCCTCACCTATAAAGGGAACCCGTTCTGCGGCGGGCAGGGTGTCTACGTACGGCATCTCTCGCGCGAGCTGGTCCGGCTCGGGCACCGGGTCGAGGTCATCGGCTCGCAGCCGTACCCCGTGCTCGACGAGGGGTATCCCGGACTCACGCTGACCGAGCTGCCCAGCCTCGACCTCTACCGCCAGCCCGACCCCTTCCGCACCCCCGAGCGGGACGAGTACCGGGACTGGATCGACGCCCTGGAGGTCGCGACGATGTGGACCGGCGGCTTCCCCGAGCCGCTGACCTTCTCGCTGCGCGCCCGCCGCCATCTGCGCGCCCGGCGCGGCGAGTTCGACGTCGTCCACGACAACCAGACCCTCGGGTACGGGCTGCTGGGGGACATCGGTGCGCCCCTCGTGACCACCGTCCACCACCCCATCACCGTCGACCGGCAGTTGGAGCTGGACGCGGCCGAGGGCTGGCAGCGGCGGTACTCGGTCCGCCGCTGGTACGCCTTCACCCGGATGCAGAAGCGCGTCTCGCGCCGGCTGCCGTCGGTCCTCACCGTCTCCGGCAGCTCCCGGCAGGAGATCGTCGACCACCTCGGCGTCCGCGACGACCGCGTGCACGTCGTCCACATCGGCGCCGACACCGATCTGTTCGCGCCGAATCCGGCCGTGCCCGAGGTGCCGGGCCGGATCGTCACCACCTCCAGCGCCGATGTGCCGCTCAAGGGGCTGGTGTTCCTGGTGGAGGCGCTGGCCAAGGTGCGCACCGAGCACCCCGCCGCCCATCTCGTCGTCGTCGGCAAGCGCCCCGAGGAGGGCCCCGTCGCGACCGCGATCGAGCGCTACGGCCTCGAGGACGCCGTCGAGTTCGTCAAGGGCATCTCCGACGCCGAGCTGGTCGACCTGATCCGCTCGGCCGAGATCGCCTGCGTGCCCTCGCTGTACGAGGGCTTCTCGCTGCCCGCCGCCGAGGCCATGGCCACCGGCACCCCGCTGGTCGCCACGACCGGCGGCGCGATCCCCGAGGTCGCCGGGCGCGACGGCGAGACCTGCCTGGCCGTACCGCCGGGGGACGCGGGAGCGCTGGCCGCCGGGCTCGTCCGGCTGCTCGGGGACCGGGAGCTTCGGGTACGGCTCGGCCGTGCGGGCCGCGAGCGGGTGCTGCGGCACTTCACATGGGCGCGGGCCGCGGAAGGGACCGTGGCCCACTACCGCGAGGCCATCGCCCGCTCCGCGGCCGCCCGCCGCGCCCCGTCCCGGGCTCCCGGCCCTCCGGCGGCCCCACAAAGTGTTGCTTCCGCGGCTTCACCCAGTGTTGCTCCCGCGGCCCCGGCAAGTGTTGCAGGCGTCTCTTCCGAAAGCAGGGCCACGTGCTGACCGTCGACTTCTCCCGGTTCCCGCTCGCCCCCGGCGACCGTGTCCTGGACCTCGGCTGCGGAGCCGGCCGGCACGCCTTCGAGTGCTACCGGCGTGGCGCCCAGGTGGTGGCCCTGGACCAGAACGGCGAGGAGATCCGCGAGGTCGCCAAGTGGTTCGCGGCGATGAAGGAGGCCGGGGAGGCCCCGGAGGGCGCGACCGCCACCGCCATGGAGGGCGACGCGCTGGCCCTCCCCTTCCCGGACGAGTCCTTCGACGTGGTCATCATCTCCGAGGTGATGGAGCACATCCCCGACGACAAGGGCGTGCTCGCCGAGATGGTCCGCGTGCTCAAGCCGGGCGGCCGTATCGCCGTCACGGTCCCGCGCTACGGCCCCGAGAAGATCTGCTGGGCGCTGTCCGACGCCTACCACGAGGTCGAGGGCGGCCACATCCGCATCTACAAGGCCGACGAGCTGGTGGGCAAGATCCGTGAGGCGGGTCTGAAGCCGTACGGCAGCCACCACGCGCACGCGCTGCACTCGCCGTACTGGTGGCTGAAGTGCGCCTTCGGCGTCGACAACGACAAGGCGCTGCCGGTGCGGGCGTACCACAAGCTGCTGGTCTGGGACATCATGAAGAAGCCGCTCGCCACGCGGGTCGCCGAGCAGGCGCTGAACCCGCTGATCGGCAAGAGCTTCGTGGTCTACGCGACCAAGCCGCACCTTCCGCGCCTCGCCGACGAGGCGGCCGCCAAGTGACCACTCCCCGGACAGAACACCTCGTCCTGCCCGGGGTCCTCACCGCCGGGCAGGCCGCCGCGACCGTCCGCGGCATCCTCGCCGTACAGCGGGAGGACGGCGCGATCCCCTGGTTCCGCGGGCACCACCTGGACCCGTGGGACCACACCGAGGCCGCGATGGCCCTGGACGCGGCCGGCGAGCACGAGGCCGCCGAGCGGGCGTACGAGTGGCTGGCCCGGCACCAGAACGAGGACGGCTCCTGGTACGCCGCCTACGCCGACGGCGCCCACGACGACGTCACCGACCCCGCGCGCGAGTCGAACTTCGTCGCCTACATAGCCGTGGGCGTGTGGCACCACTACCTCTCCACCGGCGACGACACGTTCCTCGACCGCATGTGGCCGGCCGTCTACGCGGCCGTCGAGTGGGTGCTCGCGCTCCAGCAGCCCGGCGGGCAGATCGGCTGGCGCCGCGAGGACGACGGGACGCCCACCGCGGACGCCCTGCTCACCGGCAGCTCCTCGGTCCACCACGCGCTGCGCTGCGCGCTCGCCATCGCCGAGCAGCGCGAAGAGCCGCAGCCGGACTGGGAGTTGGCGGTCGGGGGGCTCAGGCACGCGATCCGACGGCATCCGGAGCGCTTCCTCGACAAGGACCGCTACTCGATGGACTGGTACTACCCGGTCCTCGGCGGCGCGCTCACCGGCGAGGAGGCCAGGGCCCGCATAGCGCAGTCCTGGGACCGGTTCGTCGTCCCGGACCTCGGCGTGCGCTGCGTCGTCCCGAACCCCTGGGTCACCGGCGGCGAGTCCAGCGAACTCGCCCTGGCGCTGTGGGCGGTGGGGGAGTCGGACCGCGCCCTGGAGATCCTCCAGTCCATCCAGCACCTGCGCGATCCGGAGAGCGGCCTGTACTGGACCGGCTACGTCTTCGAGGACGACGCCGTCTGGCCCCGCGAACTCACCACCTGGACAGCCGGTTCCCTGCTGCTCGCCGTCGCCGCGCTGGGCGGCCACGAGGCCACCTGCGCGGTGTTCGGCGGGGAGCACCTGCCGGCCGGCCTGGACCCCGACTGCTGCGGCTAGTGCTGTGACCGGAAAGGTCTCGCGAGCCGGTGACCCTTTCCGGTCACAGCTTCCGGTCACAGCACTGGCCCGGGGGCTCAGTGCCGGTGCATCCGGTTGGCGATGGCGTGGCCGACGAACAGGTAGACGACGGCCGCCAGTCCGTAGCCGGCGACCACGCGGGCCCAGGCCTCGTTGAACGTGAAGAGGTCGTGGGACCAGCCCGCCAGCCAGGCGGCGGCGTCGTGGACGAACTGCACCAGGCTGTTGGCGCGGTTCGCGTCCAGCAGGTACATCAGGATCCACAGGCCGAGGATCAGTGCCATGACGTCGGCGACGACGGCGATGACCGTGCCGGCCTGATTCGCACCGTTGCGATATCGAGGGGACATACCTTCCGGATTGCCGGGCGGCGGCGGGTGAAACCCGAACGGCTGCGGCCGAGTGGCGCACCCGGCCGTCGTGGGCGAGTCTGCCGGAGGAAGCAAACCGCTCGGGGAGGACATGTCCGGAGGGTCCCGTGCCTGTACCCATACGGCGCCTCGTCTTGGCGCTTACGCTGTGCTGCACCCTGCTGGCCGGCTCCACGGCCTGCGGCACCGGCGAGAAGACCAGAACGAAGGACACCGCGGCGGTCCAGGTCAGTCCCGCCGCCGACACCCCCAGTCCGACCACGTCCGCCGAACGGCAGAAGTTCGCCAAGGCCCGGTTCGTGGCGAACGCGGGCCTCGCGGCCGGTGCGACCTACCAGTGGATCGTGAAGCCCTGGAAGGCGGGCAAGTTCAAGAAGGGCGCCCACGGCCGCAAGATGACCCTGGTCAAGGCCGCTCTGGCCGGTGCGTTCACCTACAACCGGCTCAAGGCGGCGAAGCGGAACGCCCAGGGCGATCCGCTGCTGTCGAAGGCCCTGGCGCCGCTCGGCGCCGCCATCGACGGCCTGAAGAACCTGCCGGCCAAACTGCGCAGCGGCGACGGGAGCGCGGCCGGCGCCTTCGGCGACGTCATCAACAAGGTCAAGGACGCGGGCGGCAGTGCCGGCGCCCCGGTCAAGGACCAGGTGCCCTCGGCCTCCCAGCTGAACAGCGGCGGCTAGGGGTCCGCTCAGGAGTTCAGCTCCGCCAGCACCCTGAGGGTGTGCGGGTCGGGTGACAGGGCCAGCAGGTCCGTCACCGGGCCCGCGCGCCACAACTGCAGCCGCTCGGCGATGCGTTCACGCGGGCCGACCAGCGAGATCTCGTCGGCGAAGGCGTCCGGCACGGCCCGTACGGCCTCCTCCCGCCGTCCCGCCAGGAACAGTTCCTGGATCCGCCGCGCCGCCTCCTCGTACCCCATGCGGGCCATGAGGTCGGCGTGGAAGTTGCGGGAGGCGTGGCCCATCCCGCCGATGTAGAAGCCGAGCATGGCCTTGACGGGCAGCAGCCCCTCGGTCACGTCGTCGCACACCTTCACCCGGGCCATCGCAGCCACCGCGAACCCCTCCGGCAGCTTGTGCACCACGTCCCCGTACACCTCGGGCCGGCTCGGCGACCAGTACAGCGGCAGCCAGCCGTCGGCGATACGGACCGTCTGCGCCACGTTCCTCGGCCCCTCGGCCCCCAGCAGCACCGGCAGGTCGGCCCGCAGCGGATGGGTGACCGGCTTCAGCGGCCTGCCCAGCCCGGTGCCGTCCGGCCCCCGGTAGGGCAGCGGATGGAACCGCCCGTCCACCTCCACCGGCGCCTCCCGGCGCAACACCTGCCGTACGGCGTCCACGTACTCCCGGGTGGCGGTCAGCGGCGACTTCGGGAACGGGCGGCCGTACCAGCCCTCCACCACCTGCGGGCCGGACAGGCCGAGGCCGAGCAGCATCCGCCCGCCGGAGAGGTGGTCCAGGGTGAGCGCGTGCATCGCGGTGGTGGTCGGCGGGCGGGCGGCCATCTGGGCAACGGCCGTACCCAGCCTGATCGTCGAGGTCCGTGCGGCGATCCAGGTCAGTGGCGTGAAGGCGTCCGAGCCCCAGGACTCCGCCGTCCACACCGAGTGGTACCCGAGCCGTTCCGCCTCCCGGGCGAGCGGCACATGCCGGGCGTCCGGACCGCGTCCCCAGTACCCGAGTGCCAGACCGAGCCGCATCCGTCCACCTCCTGACGTACCGTCAGTTCACCGTCGCCAGGCGACTGTACGACAACGGCCCCCCGCCCGGAAGGGCGAGGGGCCGACCGCGGCGCGAATGCGGGCTCAGCCGCGCTGGATGCCGGAGGTGTCCTGGAGCACACCACGGCGGCCGTCCTGGGTCTGCGCGACCAGCGCGGCACCGCGCTGCTCGACGGCCAGGTACCAGGTGCCCGGCGCCAGTTCGGCGATCGGGGCCGGCGAGCCGTCCTCCGCGAACAGCGGGCGGGTCACCGGCACCGCGAACCAGAACGGCGAGAAGTCCCCGGCGGGCGGCTGTGCCGCCGGAGCACCCTGCGCGGCGGGCTGCTGCCCGAACGGCTGGCCCGGCTGCGGCTGGGCACCGTACGGCTGCTGCGGCTGGGCGCCCGGGTAGCCGTAACCGGCGGGCGGCTGGGCGCCGTAGGGCTGCGGGGCGACCGGCTTGGGGGCCGGGACGAGGGCCGCCTGGAGGGCGGGGACGAGAGGTGTGGCGATGGCGGCGCCGGCAAGGACGAGAGCGGCGATGAGACCGACCACCAGACCGGCGCCGGCGTCCACGCCGTCGGGAACGTCGATCAGGGTCCACAGCAGGGTCCAGGCCGCCAGCACCCCGAACGCGGTGCCGACCTGGCCCAGGTCGAGCCCGAGTGCCTTGCGCGGCTGCGGCAGGCAGCGGTTGACGACGATGAGGACGGCACCGATCACCGCACCCATGTAGATGCCGAGGCCCATGCCCAGGTCGTCCCACGCGTTCCGGCTCTGGCTGGTGCTGAAAGCGGAGATGCTCTCGAAAGTGAGGAACGACGCGATGAACAGCACCACCGCTGCTCCGATCACCACGCCGTCGCCTCTAGTGAGGGAGCGGATATTCACTTCAGGTCCTTCGTAGGTCGTCTCGTCGTCGGTAGACACTACCGCCCGCAAGATCCGGGTGTCCGGCCGCGTCCGCCCGCCGGTCACGACTGACGCAGGAAACTCACGATTCCCTCAGAGATCCCTTGCGCCGCCCGCTGCCGCCAGGCTCCGCTGGTCAGGAGTGCCGCGTCCTTGCTATCGCGCATGTTGCCGCACTCGATGAACACCTTGGGAACCGTTGACAGATTGAGACCGCCCAGGTCCGTGCGTGTGACGAGACCGGTACCTTTGCCGACGTAGTTGGACGGCGGCTCACCGGTGTCGCGCAGGAAGTCGCCGGCGACGCGCGCGCCGAGGTCGTGCGAGGGGCCGACGATCCCACGGGTGTCGGCGGCACCGGAGTGCACCGACCCCGGCAGGATGACGTGGAAGCCGCGGTCGCCCTCGGCGGAGCCGTCGGCGTGGAGGGAGATCGCCGCGTCGGCGTGCGCCGCGTTGCCGATCCGGGCCCGCTCGTTCACACACGGTCCCCAGGCCGGGCTGTCGCCGTCGTGGGTCAGCTTCACGGTGGCGCCCTGCTTCTCGAGGAGTGCGCGCAGCCGGTGCGCGACGTCGAGGGTGAACCGGGCCTCGGTGTAACCGGCGTTGGTGGACGTCCCGGTGGTGTCGCACTCCTTCCAGTTCGTACCGATGTCCACCTTGCGGTTGATCTCGGCCGCGTGCTGGAAGTTGCCCGGGTTGTGCCCGGGATCGATGACGACGACCTTGCCCTTGAGAGGACCGGACGCGGGCGCCCCCGAAGGCCGCTTGCCGTCGTCGGTGGGCGAGGCCGAGGCGGACGGCGGCGGCACGGACGCGGCGGAGGTGCCGGCCGCGGGCGTGGCGGACGCCGTACGGTCCGCGTCGCCGCCTCCGGCACCGCCGCCCACCGCCTCGTACACCACCCAGCCGAGCAGCGCCCCGGGCACCAGCGCGGCGAGCGCCACGGTCAGCGGGCCACGCCGGGGCCGGCGCGGTTGCGGGGTTTCGAACTCCGGGCCTAGATACGACACGTCTGCGACTCTAACCGGGGCCTCAGATCACCGTGCCCGTTCGCCGCAGGACACGCAGCGAGCCGGTCACCGAGACCTCCGTGAACGCCCCGGACTCAAGTGCCCGCAGGTACACGCGGTACGGCGCCTGCCCGGTGAACTCGTCCTCGGGCTCCGGGAAGACGTCGTGGATGACGAGGAGGCCGCCTTCGGCCACGTGCGGCGCCCAGCCCTCGTAGTCGGCGCCGGCGTGTTCGTCGGTGTGGCCGCCGTCGACGAAGACCAAGCCGAGCGGGGCGTTCCAGATGGCCGCGATCTGCGGCGACCGGCCGACGAGGGCGACCACGTGCTCCTCCAGGCCCGCCCTGAACAACGTGCGGCGGAAGGCCGGCAGGGTGTCCATCAGGCCGACCTCCGGGTCGACCGTCTCCGGGTCGTGGTAGTCCCAGCCGGGCTGCTGCTCCTCACTGCCCCGGTGGTGGTCGACGGTGAGCGCGGTGACCCCGGCCCCGCGGGCGGCGTCGGCGAGCAGCACCGTGGACCGCCCGCAGTACGTGCCGACCTCCAGCAGCGGCAGCCCCAGCCGCCCGGCCTCCACCGCAGCCGCGTACAACGCCAGCCCCTCGTCCACGGGCATGAAGCCCTTGGCCGCCTCGAACGCGGCAAGGATCTCGGGCTTGGGGGAGGTGGCGGGCATGGAGGGCCTCTCGGTCGTACGGCGCTGACGGCGCGCCCCGAGGGGGCGCGGGGAACTGCGCGACCAGCCGCGACACACCGGCAGCCGCCGGCCGACAGTACCTCCCGGGCTCTACGCGTTCACAGTCTCCCCGGGCAACGAAAGGTCCAGAACGACAGCCCGCTCCTCACCGGAATGCGTTGCGGAGGAAGCGAGCGGCCCGTGGCCGGACGCCTTCGCGGCGAGCACGTACGCCCCCTGAGCCGGCACGGCCAGTGCATACGTGCCGTCCTCCTCGGAGACGGTCGCGCCGGCCTGCCGCCCCCGCCGGTCGATCAGCGTGACCTTGGCCCGGGCCACGGGAACGCCGTCGGCGCCCAGGACCCGGCCCCGGAAGCCCCGCAGCGCCTCCTCGGCCTGCGCCAGCGAGGCGTCCTCCTCGCTGCTCGCCCGGAGCTGAGTGTGCTGCTGGACCGGGCGGGCGGCCTTCGGCAGGCACAGGGCCATCAGCAGGCCGACGGCGACCGCGGCGGTCGCGATCAGGAAGGACACCCGGAAGCCGTGCATGGTGGGTATCGCGACGCCGCCCGCCTTCTTCGCCGTGTTGGCGAGCACCATGCCGATGACGGCGCTGGACACCGACGTACCGATGGACCGCATCAGGGTGTTCAGGCCGTTGGCCGCGCCGGTCTCCGAGGCGGGGACCGCGCCGACGATCAGTGCGGGCAGCGAGGAGTAGGCGAGGCCGATGCCGGCGCCGAGGAC
Organism: Streptomyces sp. NPDC046759; assembly: GCF_040645475.1. NCBI lineage: Bacteria > Bacillati > Actinomycetota > Actinomycetes > Kitasatosporales > Streptomycetaceae > Streptomyces > Streptomyces sp. NPDC046759. Next base: position 288,499 of record NZ_JBEYYJ010000005.1, read on the forward strand.
CACGGAGGTGACGATCGTCTGCCAGGCCGCGTCCATCAGACCGAGTCCGCCGCCGTAGCCGATCGCGATGATCAGCAGGCCGATGATGAGGGTGACCTTCGGGCCGTACCTGGCGGACAGGCGGGCGTAGACCGGCGCCGTGAACATCATCGTCAGGCCCAGCGGGGCGACGCACAGACCCGCGACGACCATGGACCGGCCGAGGCCGTAGCCGGTGGCGCTGGGCAGCTGGAGGAGCTGGGGCAGGACGAGCGAGACGACGTAGAACGCCACGCCGACCATGATCGACGCGAGGTTGGTGAAGAGGACGGCCGGGCGCGCGGTGGTGCGCAGGTCGACCAGGGGCGCCCGGTGGCGCAGCTCGAACAGGCCCCACAGGAGGAGGACGACGACCGACGCGGCGAACAGGCCGAGCGTCGTGCCCGACGACCAGCCCCAGTCGCTGCCCTTGGTGATGGGCAGCAGGAGCAGCACCAGGCCGGTCGACAGGCCCAGCGCGCCGAGGAGGTCGAAGGAGCCCTGTGCCCGCATCGGGGACTCGGGCACCACGAGGAGGGTGAGGACGATGGCGAGCGCGCCGAGCCCGGCGGCGCCGTAGAACAGGGCGTGCCAGTTCGTGTGCTGGGCGACCAGGGCCGCGGCGGGCAGCGCGAGGCCGCCGCCGACGCCGATCGAGGAGCTCATCAGGGCCATGGCCGAGCCGAGCTTCTCGCGGGGCAGCATGTCGCGCATCAGGCCGATGCCGAGCGGGATGGCGCCCATGGCGAAGCCCTGCAGCGTACGGCCGACGATCATGGTGAGCAGCTGGCTGGTGAGCGCGCTGATCAGGGCGCCGGCCACCATCACGGCGAGGCTGAGGATCAGCATCCGCCGCTTGCCGTAGAGGTCGCCGAGCCGGCCCATGATCGGAGTGGCGACGGCACCGGACAGAAGGGTCGAGGTGAGGACCCAGGTGGCGTTGGAGGGGGCGGTGTCCAGCAGCTGCGGCAGGTCCTTGATGACCGGCACGAGCAGGGTCTGCATCACCGCGACCACGATGCCCGCGAAGGCGAGCACCGGGACTACGGCGCCGCTCGGCCTTCGGCCGGGCTGGTCGGTCGTCGTGTGGGTCATTGGGTCGAGGCCTCCCCGTAGTGACAAGTGCTCGGTCAACCTCGTATGCACAGGCAACTATTCCGTTGCTTCGGGCCCCTAACGAATCCTTGACCGGTTCATGGGTTTCTGATCTGCCGTCAGGGGGTGGCGGCCTACTGGAACACGTTCTAATCTGCGCGTCATGAAGGCCTATGTCGCCGGGGTCGGGATGACCAGGTTCGAGAAGCCCGAGACCCGTGCATGGCACTACTGGGACATGGTGCGGGAGGCGGGCGAGGCTGCCCTGGCGGATGCCGGGGTCACCTATGCGGACGTGGAACAGGTTCCCGTCGGGTACTGTTTCCAGCCCTCGACGGCCGGCCAGCGCGCCGCCTACGAGCTCGGTCTGACCGGCATCCCCGTCTACAACGTCAACAACAACTGCGCGACCGGCTCGACCGCGCTCATGCTCGCCCGGCAGCTCGTCGAAGGGGGCGCCGCCGACTGCGTGCTGGCGCTGGGCTTCGAGAAGATGAAGAAGGGCGCGCTGGGCTCGGGCGCCGACGGCGGGGACTTCCGGACGTCTCCCGTCGCCCGGCACTACGGGATCATGGCCGCCCGGCACGGCTTCGAGCCGGCCCCGCCGACCGCACAGATCTTCGGCGACGCGGCCCGCGAGCACATGGAGAAGTACGGCACGACCGAGGCCCAGCTCGCCGCGGTCGCCGCCAAGAACCACCGGCACTCCGCGCACAACCCCTGCGCCCAGTTCCAGGACGTCTACGACGTCGCCGGCATCCTCGCCTCCCGCACGGTCCACCGGCCGCTGACCAAGCTCCAGTGCTCACCGACCTCGGACGGCGCGGCGGCGGCCGTGGTGGTGTCGCAGCGGTTCGCCGAGGCCCGCTCCCTCACCGGACTCGTCGAGATCGCCGGGCAGGCCATGACCACGGACACCGAGGAGTCCTTCGCGTCCGGCTCCTGCATCGACGTCGTCGGCCTGCCCATGTCCCGCCGGGCGGCCCGGCAGGCCTGCGAGCGGGCCGGGCTGGGCATCGAGGACGTCGACGTGATCGAGCTGCACGACTGCTTCTCCGTCAACGAACTGCTGACCTACGAGGCGCTCGGCATGTGCGCACCGGGGGAGTCCGGGAAGCTGGTCGAGTCCGGCGCGACGACCTACGGCGGCCGATGGGTGGTGAACCCGTCGGGCGGACTCATCTCCAAGGGGCACCCCCTGGGCGCGACCGGCCTGGCGCAGACCGCCGAGCTGGTGTGGCAGCTGCGCGGCGAGGCCGGCCGGCGGCAGGTGCCGGGAGCGCGGGTGGGGCTCGCGCACAACATCGGGCTGGGCGGGGCGGCGGTGGTGACGCTGCTGCGCGCGGCCTAGGCCGCAGGGCCTGGGCCCCGGTGGTCCGAAATGCCGATGCAAGGACCGTAACCGGGTTGAGAGCATGACGCTCATGCTGGAAGCCGCCGACACCGCACCCCTCATTGCCCGCCGCAGGACGGCGCCCACCTGGCTGGTCGTGGCGCTCGCCTGCGCCGGACAGTTCCTGGTCGTCCTCGACGTGTCGGTGGTGAACGTCGCCCTGCCGTCCATGCGGGCCGGGCTCGGCCTGACCCCGTCCGGTCTGCAGTGGGTGGTGAACGCTTACGCCATCGCCTTCGCCGGGTTCATGCTGCTCGGCGGCCGGGCCGGCGACCTGTACGGGCGCAAGCGGATGTTCCTGGTCGGCCTCGGCCTGTTCACCCTGGCCTCGCTGGGCGGCGGCCTCGCCCAGGAGGGCTGGCAGCTGCTGCTGGCCCGGGCCGTGCAGGGCCTGGGCGCGGCGGTGCTGGCCCCGTCGACCCTGACCCTGCTGACGTCCGCGGTGCCGGAGGGCGCGGCGCGGGCTCGCGCGATCGCCACCTGGACCGCGGTCGGCGCCGGCGGAGGGGCCGCGGGCGGACTGGTCGGCGGGCTGCTCGTGGATGTGCTGTCCTGGCGCTGGGTGCTGCTGATCAACGTGCCGGTGGGCGCGCTGGTGCTGGCCGGCTCGGTGCTCTGGCTCACCGAGAGCCGGGCCGGCGACGGACGGCGCCTGGACCTGCCGGGCGCCCTGCTGGTCACGGCGGGCCTCGCGACCCTGGCCTACGGCATCTCGCAGACGGAGGCGGAGGGCTGGACGGCCCCGGCCACGCTGCTTCCGCTGCTCGCCGGGTTGCTGCTGATCGCCCTGTTCCTGATGGCCGAGGCGCGTACCGCGGCGCCGCTCATGCCGCTCGGCCTGCTGCGGCTGCGCTCGGTCGCCTCGGCGAACGCGGCGATGTTTCTCTCCGGCTCGGCCATGTTCTGCATGTGGTACTTCATGACGCTCTACGCCCAGAACGTTCTCGGCTACACGCCCCTGGAGGCCGGGGTGGCGCTGGTGCCCAGCTCGCTGTCCGTGGTCGTCGGCTCCAAGCTGGCGCCGCGCCTGATGCGGCTCGCGGGCCCGCGGACCGTGGCGACGCTGGGCACGCTGGTGGCCACGGCCGGGTTCGGCTGGCAGTCGACGATGAGCGCGCACGGGGCGTACGTCACCGCGATCATGATCCCGGGGATGCTGATGATGCTCGGCGCGGGCCTGGCGGCGACCCCGCTGGCCTCCCTGGCCACGTCGGGGGCGGCGCCGGGCGAGGCCGGTGTGGTGTCGGGGCTGGTCAACACCTCGCGCACCATGGGCGGTTCGCTCGGGCTCGCCGTGATGTCGACCGTCGCCGCGGCCGGCACGGGCAGCGGCCACGGCCCCGAGGCACTGACGAACGGCTACGCGCTGGCGTTCCGGACCAGCACGGCGGTCCTGCTGGGCGGCGCGGCGCTGATGCTGCTGTGGCTGCCGCGGAAGAACTCCGGGGCGGGAGGAACTTCGGCCGCTTCCTGAGCGGCGGTCGGCGGTCCGGTCCGGGCGGGCGTCACGGACGACCGCGAACACGTCGACGTGGGGATGAGGTCACCCCGTCCCGGCGAGCGGGCAACGGCGCCGGATCCGGGCCCGGGTCCGGGTCCGGTCACAGCCACCCCTGCTGCCGGGCCTCCCGCACCGCCTCCGCCCGGTTGCGGGTGCCCGTCTTGCCGATCGCGGAGGACAGGTAGTTGCGCACGGTGGACTCCGACAGGTGCAGCTTGCCGGCGATGTCGGCGACGGCCGCCCCGTCCACCGACGCCTTCAGCACATCGCACTCACGGGCCGTCAGCGGACTCGGCCCGGCACTGAGCGCGGCGGCGGCCAGCGCCGGATCCACAACCGTCTCCCCGGTGAGCACGCGCCGGATCGCCGCGGCCAGTTCCTCCACGGGGCCGTCCTTGACGAGGAATCCGGCCGCCCCGGCCTCCATGGCCCGGCGCAGATAGCCGGGCCGGCCGAAGGTGGTGAGGATCAGCACCCGGCAGTCGGGAGCCTGCTCGCGCAGCTCGGCCGCCGCGTCCAGCCCGCTGATGCCCGGCAGCTCGATGTCCAGCAGGGCCACGTCCGGCCGGTGGATGAGCACGGCGTCCACGATGACGTCGCCCGAACCCACCTGGGACACCACCTCGATGTCGTCCTCCATGCCGAGCAACAGGGCGAGCGCACCCCGCATCATGCCCTGGTCCTCGGCGAGCAGCACCCGAATGGACTTGGTGGTCCGGTGCTCCCGGGGCATCTCGTTCATGGACTCAGGTTACGGCCGCAGAACCGGCCCGCCGCCCCGCTCACCGCATTAGCCTCGCCGCATGCCCACCCCCTCGACCGCACGCTTCTACGACGAGTTGGCCGACGACTACCACTTGATCTACCCCGACTGGACGGTGAGCGTGCGCCGGCAGGGCGCCGCCCTGGACGCCCGGCTCGGCCGGGCGGGAGCGGCCGTGCTGGACTGCTCCTGCGGCATCGGCACGCAGGCCGTCGGGCTGGCCCTGCGCGGTCACCGGGTCGTCGGGACCGACCTCAGCGCGCGGGCCGCCGCGCGTGCGCACCGGGAGGCCGCCCGGTTGGGGCAGGCACTGCAGACGGCCTGTGCGGACATGCGGCACCTGCCTTTCGGCGACGCCCGGTTCGACGCCGTCGTCTGTGCCGACAACTCGCTGCCCCATCTCCTGACGGAGCCGGACGTGCGGGCCGCGCTGGGGGAGATGCGCAGGGTGCTGCGGCCCGGCGGCCGGCTGCTGGTCAGCACCCGGCCCTACGACGAGCTGCTGCGCGACCGTCCGGTCTCGACGGCCCCGCAGGTGCACGAGCCCGCCGACGGAACCGGACGGACCCTCACCTTCCAGCTCTGGCACTGGCACGAGGACGGGGAGCACTACGACCTGGAGCACTTCCAGTTGCTTCCGGAGCAGCGGGAGTGGCGGGTCCGGGTGCGCCGGGTCACCTACTGGGCGCTCGGCAGGGAACGGCTCGCCGATTTCGCCGCCGGTGCGGGATTCACCGACATCGCCTGGATGATGCCCGAGGAGACGGGTTTCTTCCAGCCGTTGCTCACGGGCGTCCGCGCACATTAAAGACTTGGCATTGCCCGGTGCGGCGGGGGTTGACGCCCTGAAGTGGCTCTCAAACAATCGCCCGTGCATTTCCAGGAATCCGTGCGAATTTCACCGTCGAATAGGTTCGGTATTTCGATCGAACACCGTCCGAAATATCGACCAATGAATCCGAGGTGCACCGTGCCCGTGAGATCCCCCCACATACACCCCCTGTGGCCGAGCAGGGCCGCCCTGTCCGTGCTCGCCGTCTGCGCGACCCTCGCCGCGCTGCTCCTCGGCGCCGCCACCCCGCAGGCCGCCGCCGCGAGTTCGCTGCCCTGTGACGTCTACGCCGCCGCGGGCACCCCCTGCGTCGCCGCGCACAGCCTGGTCCGCGCGTTGTACTCCTCGTACGGCGGCCCGCTGTACCAGGTGCAGCGCGCCTCCGACGGGGTCACCGCGGACATCGGCCTGCTGTCCGCCGGCGGCTACGCCGACGCGGCCGCCCAGGACTCCTTCTGTTCCGGCACGACCTGCATCATCACCAAGATCTACGACCAGTCCGCCCGCCACAACGACCTGACGGTCGAGGGCGCCGGCGGAGCCGGGAAGGCCGATGTCGGGGCGCCCGCCGACGCCCTCCCGGTGACGGCCGGCGGCCACCGGGTCTACGGCCTGGAGATCTCCGCCGGCATGGGCTACCGGAACGACTCCACCTCCGGCGTCGCGACGAACGGCGCCGCCGAGGGGATGTACATGGTGACCTCCGGAACCCATGTCAACGGCGCCTGCTGCTTCGACTACGGCAACGCCGAGACCAGCAACAAGGACACCGGCAACGGGCACATGGACGCCCTCAACTTCGGCACCGAGTGCTGGTTCTCGCCCTGTTACGGGCAGGGCCCCTGGGTGCAGGCGGACCTGGAGAACGGGCTGTTCCAGTCCGACGCCGGACACAGCAAGAACACCTCCGGCACCGGCACCGGGCCACTGCCGTTCGTGACCGCCCTGCTCAAGAACAACGGCCAGAACCATTTCGCGCTCAAATGGGGAAATGCACAGTCCGGCGGGCTCACCACCACCTATTCCGGCGGTGAGCCGACCACGAGCGGATACGCGCCCATGCATCAGGAGGGCGCGATCGTCCTCGGCACCGGCGGCGACAACAGCAACGGCTCCATCGGCTCCTTCTTCGAGGGCGTCATGACCTCCGGCATCCCGACGGACGCCGCCGACAACGCCGTCCAGGCCGACATCGTCTCCGTCGGCTACGGCGGCGCGACCGGCGTCACCGGCACGCTGGCCCCCGGCTCGGAGATCTCGCTGCGCGCCACCACCGCCTGCTGCACCGCCGACTACGTCCGCCACCGGAACGACGCCGGCGTCATCTCCGCGATCACGTCCAGCAGTTCCGGCCTGGACAGGAACGACGCGACCTGGATCGTCCGCCGCGGCCTGGCGAGCAGCTCCTGCCTCTCCTTCGAGTCGCGCAACTACCCCGGCGACTTCCTGCGGCACTACGACTACAGGCTGTACCGCATGCCCATGGACGGCACCGCCCAGTTCCGGGCCGACGCCACCTTCTGCCCGCAGACCGGCAAGAGCGGCACCGGCACCTCGTTCGCCTCGTACAACTACCCGACGAGATTCCTGCGCCACTACGACTACGACCTCTACATGGCGAGCAACGGCGGCTCCGACGCCTTCGACAGCAGCGCGTCCTGGACCGACGACGTCAGCTGGGCGGTCAGCCCGCCCTGGGCGCCGTAGCCGCCGCGTCCGCGAACTGCGCCGATTGCACCGGGAGTTCGGCGGTCACCGTGAAACCGCCGCGTGGCGACGGGCCGGCCGTGAGTGAGCCGCCCGCCGCCGCGAGGCGCTCGGTCAGCCCCTTCAGCCCCGTGCCGCCGATGCCCTGCTGGGGCCGGCTCACGGCCTGGCCGCTGCCGTTGTCGGTCACGGTGAGCCGGGCCCGCTCGGCGCCGCTGTCGACGGTGATCTCACAGCGGCTCGCGTCGCTGTGCCGGACCACGTTGGTCACCGCCTCCCGCACCACCCAGCTCAGCAGCGCCTCCGCCTGCGGCTCGAGCGGCGCCCCGGACTGCCGCACCACCGGCTCCACGCTCGCCGCCGACAGCGCCGAACGGGCCCGGGTCAGCTCGGTGGCCAGGCTGCCCTCCCGGTAGCCGGTCACCGCCTCGCGGATCTCGGTGAGCGCCTGCCGGCCCACCGACTCGATGTCCGTGATCTGCCCCAGCGCCGCGTCCATGTCGCGCGGGGCCAGCCGCCGGGCCGCCTCCGACTTCACCACGATCACCGACAGCGTGTGCCCCAGCAGGTCGTGCAGGTCCCGTGAGAAGCGCAACCGCTCCTTCTCCACCGCGCGTCGCGCCAACTCCTCGCGCGCGGCGCGCAGTTCCCGTACGGCCTCGGACAGGCCGAGGATCGCGGCCGTCACCATGCTGGAGATGAAGGTGGCGTAGCCGATGCTGGACGCGTCTCCCCAGCCGCCGCGGACGTAGCTGACGGCACCCGCGTACACCGCGAGCAGCAGGCCCGTGCGACCCAGCCACGGGCCACGCAGGGCCGCCCCGGCCGCGAGCCCGAGCAGCGGGAAGAACGCCAGCCAGTCACCGCCGTAGCCGAGCGCCAGGCCCGTGGTCACCAGGCCCATGAGGAGCAGCGCCACCCGGGTGGAGGCCGCCTCCCGCCTCGCCCGGTCGAACGAGCGGAAGGTGACGTAGATGTAGAGGGAGTTGAAGACCATCAGGCCCAGGCCGCCGATCCACGGGTTCGGGGTCCGGCCCTGGAGGAGATTGGAGATGGACCCCATCCCCATCAGCAGCCAGGGCAGCAGCGCGAAGCCGGTGGGCGGCGGGCCGGGGTGGTCGACGTCCGGCTCCTTGCCCTGCTTGTTCGCGGCCCGCTGGGCGGCCTTGAAGTGCTCGTGCGCGGCCTTCCACTGGCGCCGCTCGGCCCGCAGGGCCCGTATCTGGCACCGAACTCCCCGTACCCATGTCATGTCTGATGTTTCCCCCGGTCAGATGGTCCCCGCGCGACGGCGGTACGACAGCACAGCGTACGAACCGAACAGAACGAGCCAGGCCGTCAGCACGATGATGGCACCGGCTCCCGGGGCGTGCCCCTCCGATACGGCGGTGCCCAGCTGGGCGAACCGGTGGGTGGGGGTGTACGCCGACACGGCGCGCAGCGGGCCGGGAAAGAGGCTGACCGGGAACCAGAGGCCGCCGAGCACCGCGAGCCCCAGGTTGCACAGCATGTTGACGACCCCGGTGGACGGCCCGGTCAGCCGGTAGCCGTTGCCGAGGCCGAGCAGGGTGAACGGCACCGAGCCGAGCCACAGCAGCAGCGCGATCCCCGCCCACTGCCAGGCCGCCAGCCGCACCCCGTCGACCAGCCCGCCCGCCGCCAGCACCGCGAGTATCGAGGGCAGCACGGTCACCACGCCGGTCAGGGTCCGCCCGGTCACCACCTCGCGCGGTGTCATCGGGGTCACGCGCAGCTGGCGCAGCCAGCCGACGGCGCGGTCCTCGGCGACGGCACCTCCGGTGTTCAGCGCGGAGCCGACGGCGCCGTAGGCGGCCATGCCGACCATCGCCGCGGTGCGCCAGTTCCCGTCGTTCTCACCCAGGTTGGTGAACAGCAGGTACATCATCACGGGCATCGCCGTTCCGCCGATGACGAAGCCGGTGTCGCGGAGCGTGCGGCGGATCTCGAGACGTACGTAGGCGAGCATCAGACCGTCTCCCGGGCGTGAGGGGGCAGGGGGCTGCCCGTCGTGGTCCGGGTGCCGGTCGGCCGTGGCTGGCCGCGCAGTCCCCCGCGTCCCTTCGGGGCGCCTGCGTCTTCCCCGGCCGTCAAGGCGAGGAAAGCGTCGTCCAGGGACGCCCGAGTCACCTCCAGCCCCCTGATCGCCCCCAGCTCGGCCAAGGCGATCACCGTCGCGTCCGAGTCGTCCGTGCGCAGTCGGGCCCGGTCGCCGTGCACCTCCACCGAACGGACCCCGGGAAGCAGGCCGAAGGACGCCGGATCCCGTCCCGCCGGGTCCACGCAGACCAGGTTGCCGCCCGCCGCGCGGCGCAGTTCCCCGCTCGTGCCGTCGGCGGCGATCCGGCCCCGGTCGATCACCACGACGCGGTCGGCGTACGCGTCCGCCTCCTGCAGGTAGTGCGTGGAGAACAGGACGGTGTGACCACGACCGGCGTAGGCCCGCATGGAGTCCCAGAAGGCGTGCCGGGCCTCCACGTCCAGCGCCGCCGTCGGCTCGTCCAGCACCAGCAGCGCGGGGTCGCCGGCGAGCGCGACGGCGAACCGCACCCGCTGGACCTGACCGCCCGACAGCCGGTCCACCCGCCGCCCGGCCAGGTCCGCGATCCCGGCCAGCTCCAGGGCTCGCGCCACCGCCATCGGTGCCGGACAGCGGGAGGCCACGAAACCGACCAGCTCGCCCACGGTGACCCGGGGCACCGGGCGCGCGTCCTGCAGCATGGCGCCCACGCGCCCCGCGCGCACGGACCGTTCGGGCGCCGCGCCGAACAGTTCCACCGTGCCGGCGTCGGGCGCGTGCAGGCCGAGCAGCAGCCCGATCGCGGTCGACTTGCCCGCGCCGTTGCGGCCCAGCAGGGCCACGGTCTCCCCGCGGCCGATCTCCAGGTCGATACCGTCCACGGCGCGCACCGCGCCGTATTGCTTGACCGCCCCCGTGACGGAGACGGCGCTTCCCCGTTGCGTCATGCCCACGACGCTACGGACCGGGTCCCCCGTCCGGCAGATGCGCATGTACGGACTCGGGCAGTACGAATGTCACCTCCCGAGCGGATCTGACACGGTGTCAGGAGCCTTCACAAGTACGGAGCGCTGGGCTATACAGAGGGCGCCGGACTGGAACGCGTTCTAGGTCGGCCCGTAGCGACCTCGGTGCGGCCGACGGTGCGGACGTCCGCACCGGGGTCTTGAACCGCCAGTGTCAGGAGCCCTATGCCCATCGACGCAGCGAAAGCCCTCGCGGCCCCACCCCGGACCGGCGAGATCTCCTGGACCACCAAGGACGTCCAGCTCTACCACCTCGGCATTGGCGCGGGCGTTCCCGCCACCGACCCCGACGAGCTGCGCTACACCCTGGAGTCCCGGCTGCACGTCCTGCCGAGCTTCGCCACCGTCGCGGGCTCCGGCGCGCCCGGCGTGATCAGCGGGCTGTCCATGCCCGGCGTCGAGGTCGAGCTCGCCAAGGTCCTGCACGGCGGTCAGACGCTGGAGATCCACCGCCCCATCCCGGCCGAGGGCACGGCGAGGGCGGCCAACCGGCTCGCCGCCGTCTACGACAAGGGCAAGGCCGCGATCCTGGTCCTGCGCACCGAGGTCCGCGACGCCGACGGCCCGCTGTGGACCAACGACGCCCAGATCTTCGTACGCGGCGAGGGCGGCTGGGGCGGCGACCGCGGCCCCTCCATCCGCCTGGATCCCCCGGTCGGTGAGCCCGACCGCACCGTCGAGCGCCCGATCCGCGAGGACCAGGCCCTCCTCTACCGCCTCTCCGGCGACTGGAACCCGCTGCACGCCGACCCCGAGTTCGCCAAGCTCGCCGGGTTCGACAGGCCGATCCTGCACGGGCTGTGCAGCTACGGCATCACGCTCAAGGCGGTCGTGGACACGCTGCTCGCCGGCGACGTCACACGCGTCCGCTCCTACACGACGCGCTTCGCCGGAGTGGTGTATCCGGGCGAGACCCTGCGCATCCGGATGTGGCGGCAGGAGGGGAGCGTCAGGGTGGACGTGAGCGCGGTCGAGCGCGACGACGCGCCGGTCCTCGCCGACACCGTCGTCCAACACTCCTGAGCCAGCCCACAGCCGAGGGGAGAGCCGCACCATGCGCGCAGCCGTACTGCACGAGATCGGCCAGGAAAAGCTGGAGGTCCTCGACGACGTCGAGGCGGTGGGCTTCGGGCCCGGCAAGGTCAGGGTCCGGGTGCGGGCCACGGGGCTGTGCCACTCGGACCTGTCCGCGATGAACGGGGTGCTGCCCCAGCCCGCGCCGTTCGTACCGGGCCACGAGGGTGCCGGCGAGATCCTCGAAGTCGGGGACGGCGTACGGAACCTGAAGCCGGGCGACCGGGTGGTCATCTGCTGGCTGCCCGCCTGCGGCGCCTGTCCGGCCTGCCGGCGCGGCCAGACGGAGCTGTGCCTGGCCGGGTTCATGAACGCGGGCACCCCCAACTTCAAACGGGCCGGCGGCGGCGCCGCGGACGTGTTCGGCTTCGCCGGCACCGGCACCTTCGCCGAGGAGGTCGTGGTCGACGCCGGCTGCGCGGTGCCGGTCCCGGACGACGTGCCCTACGACATCGCCGCCCTCATCGGCTGCGGGGTCACCACCGGCCTCGGCGCCGCCCTGAACACCGCCGACGTCGAGGCCGGTTCGTCGGTCGCCGTCATCGGATGCGGCGGCGTCGGCATCTCGGCGGTGCAGGGGGCGCGGCTGAAGGGCGCCGCCGAGATCGTCGCCGTCGACCCGGTCGCCTCCCGGCGCGAGTCGGCCCTCGCGTTCGGCGCCACCAGGGCCGTCGCGCCTCAGGAGCTGGCCGACGCCAGACAGCAGGTCACCGGCGGGGAGGGCTTCGACTACGTCTTCGAGGTCGTCGGCAGGTCGGCCACCGCCCGCACCGCCTACGAGAACACCCGGCGCGGCGGCACCCTCGTCGTGGTCGGCGCCGGCGCCATGGACGACTTCCTGCAGCTCAACATGTTCGAGCTGTTCTTCGACGAGAAGCGCATCCTGCCGTCCATGTACGGCGGCGGGGACGTGCTGCGCTCCTACGAGCGCACGATCGCCCTGTGGCGGGCCGGCCGGGTCGACCTGGCGGGCCTGATCACCCACCGGGTCCGGCTCGCGGAGATCAACGAGGCACTGGACCAGATGCGTACCGGGACGGCCCTGCGTACGTGCATCGAGATCTGAGGACGGAGACCGGCATGGCACTGGCGCTGCCACTTGAGGGGCTGTCCGCCGTCGTCACCGGCGCCGGACGCGGGCTCGGCCGGGCCGAGGCCCTGGAACTCGCCCGGCTCGGCGCGGCCGTCGTCGTCAACGACTACGGGCAGCCGGGACGGGACGGGTCGGGTGAGGCCTCGGCGGGCCCCGCCGGGGAGGCCGCCGCCGAGATACGCGCCCGGGGCGGCCGGGCGGTCGCCCACACCGGGGACGTCGCCGACTTCCGTCAGGCCCGCGAGCTGGTCGACGTGGCGATCACCGAGTTCGGCAGGCTGGACATCCTGGTCAACAACGCGGGCATCCTGCGCGACCGCATGGTCTTCTCGATGACCGAGGACGAGTGGGACGCCGTGATCCGCGTCCACCTCAAGGGCCACTTCAACACCACCCGCTTCGCCGCCGCGCACTGGCGGGAGCGGTCCAAGGCGGCCGGGGGAGAGAGGGTCTACGGGCGGATCGTCAACACCTCCTCCGAGGCGTTCCTCGCCGGATCCGCGGGGCAGCCCAACTACGCGGCCGCCAAAGGCGGAATCGTCGGCCTCACCACCTCCACGGCCCTCGCGCTCGCCAAGTACGGGGTCACCGCCAACGCCATCTGCCCGCGCGCCCGTACCCGCATGACCGAGGACGTGTTCGCCGGGTTCGAGCGGCCCGCCGAGGGGCTGGACCCGCTGGCCCCCGAGCATGTCGCCCCGCTCGTCGGCTATCTGGCCTCACCGGCCGCCGCCCGGGTCAACGGCCAGCTGCTCGTCGTACACGGCGGCATGGTCGCGATCGTCGAACGGCCGCGGGTGCAGGCGAAGTTCGACAGCAAGCAGGAGACGTTCAGCTACGACGAACTCGACGCGCTGCTCACCCCGCACTACGCGGACCGGCCACCGGGTGAGACCTTCGCGGCGGCGGAGGTGCTGGGACTGAAACGCGGGTGAGGAGACGACAGAGGGGGCGTCCGTCGGACGCCCCCTCTTTCCGTTACGGCCGTCAGGCGGCCACCTCGGTGGTCTCCCCGGCCGGCTTGCGGTGCCGCCCGTGCGGAGCCGACTCGCTCTCCTGGGCCGCGATCGGGCCCCGGTGCCGGCCGTGGCCGGCAGCCCCCTGAGAGTCGGCAGACAGCTGCTCGGTCGTGCTGGTGTCGCTCATCGGAAGTATTCACCCCGTCAACATGATCTTTCGTACAGCCGGGCGAGTGTAACCGGCACACCACGGGCCGAATCCAGGCGCACACGCCAACCGGCACTACTTCGTTACAAGACGTCCCAGGGGCGCCTGCTGCAACGGCACCGGACGCGCCACCAGGGGCTTTGGAGCGGGCTGCGCCGCGGGCTCCGGAGGATCCGGTTCCGTCGGCTCCGGCGACGCCCCGCGCGCGCCGGCAGCCGCGCCGTCCCGGACCGGGCCCTGCGGACCCGCGCCCCCCGAGGCCGCGGCGGTACCGCCGCCCGCGGCCGTCTCCCCCCTGGGCACCGTCAGCTCCGCCACTCCGCACGGGGTCTCCCGTGTGGCGTACGGCAGCCGCAGCACCCCCTCCCGGGTCCACAGCCCGGCCCCGGCCAGCCACCCCGCCGGCGCCGGGAGATGGCTCATCTGCCGGCCGGCCGGGCGCCAGGTGGCCACCCAGCCGCCCAGCGGCCCGTCGACGCGCAGCGCCACCGCACAGGTCTCCGGCATCAGCACCTGCCCGGGCTGGATCGCGAACGGCGTCACCGCGCAGTCCGGCACCCGCAGGCTCTCCGGGAAGCGCACCGGCAGCGTGCTGCCGAGCACGCCCCAGCCCAATCGTTCCCGTCCCGGAGACGGCGCGTCGGAGGAGATGAGCAGCAGCCCGCTGTCGGGGTCGGCGAGCAGCAGCCGGTCGTCGCTCGCGGCCGCGATCTGCAGCAGCGGCGAGATCTCGGCGCGCCCCAGGTCCACCACGACCGTCTTGACCGGCCCGCCGACCTGCTCCCGGTCCAGCGCCAGCATCCGCCCGGCGCGGTCCAGCCACACCCCGCCCGAACAGCGCCCCGGCACCTCGGCGAGCCGCTCGGGCCCGAACGCCCCGCCGGCCACCACCCACACCGCACTCGACCGCGGCCCGACGGCGAGGGCGTACGCGTGCGTGCCCCCCGGCGCGGGCGGCAGCAGCGTGAGCCGGGTGCCGGGCTCGGGGCACTCCACCGCGCCCAGCGGCAGCTCCCCGGTGCCGGGACCGGTCGGATACAGCAGCGAGAAGGCGTGCCGGTGCTCGACCAGCCGGTGGATCAGCACCCGGCCGTCCGACAGGGGCTGCACCTCGGTGCCGGGCTCCTCCGGCTGGTTGCCGGGCAGCGGCACCGCGTACGGCTCCGGGCCGTCCAGCGTCCAGCGCTCCGGGAACCACACGTCACCGGCCGGCGCGAGCCGGGCGGCGTACGCACCGTCCGCCGTCACCGAGAACGCCGTCCCCGGCACACCGTCGGCCCCGTCCGTCGACGGGGGTTCGATCGCACAGACCGTCATCGTTCGGTCACCTCCCGCGACGAAGCTAGTTTTCGCGCGCACAGGCGTGAGACCGGCCGACCCCGGCTTCACACATACGGGTGGCGCAGAAGCGATTCGCCTGAGGGGACCGGGGCGTTTGTGCTGAGCGGGGCCGGACCGGACGGATGCGGTACGGCCCCGCCGACCAGCCAGGTAGCCTTTCCCTCGTGCCCCGTCTGTCAGAAGTCATCGCCGCGCTGGAGAACCTGTGGCCCGCCGAGCGGGCCGAGTCCTGGGACGCGGTCGGCACGGTCGTGGGCGACCCCGACCAGGAGGTCACCCGGGTCCTGTTCGCCGTCGACCCCGTGCGGGAGATCGTCGACGAGGCGGTGACGCTCGGCGCCGACCTGCTGGTCACCCACCACCCGCTCTACCTGCGGGGCACCACCACGGTCGCGGCGACGCACTTCAAGGGCCGTGTCGTGCACACGTTGATCAAGAACGACATCGCCCTGCACGTCGCCCACACCAACGCCGACACGGCGGATCCGGGTGTCTCGGACGCGCTCGCGGGCGCCCTGGACCTCCGTGTCGTACGACCGCTGGTGCCGGACCCCACCGACCCGGCGGGCCGCCGCGGCCTCGGCCGCGTCTGCGAGCTGGACCACCCCCTCACCGTCCGCGAGCTGGCCGCGCGTGCCGCCGAGCGGCTGCCCGCCACCGCGCAGGGCGTCCGGGTGGCCGGCGACCCCGAGAAGCCCGTCCGCACGGTCGCCGTCAGCGGCGGCTCCGGCGACAGCCTCTTCGACCAGGTCCGGGCGGCCGGCGTCGACGCCTTCCTCACCGCCGACCTGCGGCACCACCCGGCCTCCGACGCTGTCGCCCACAGCCCCCTCGCGCTGCTCGACGTGGCGCACTGGGCCACCGAGTGGCCCTGGTGCGAGCTGGCCGCGAGCCAGCTCGACGAGATCTCCGACCGCCACGGCTGGGACCTTCGCGTCCACGTCTCCAAGACGGTCACCGACCCCTGGACCGCCCACGCGGCGTCCACCCCTTCTAGCTGAACCCGGGAGCCCCCAACTGAACGCCGCGCCCGCCGACCAGATCCGACTCCTCGACGTGCAGGCCCTGGACGTCCGCCTGCAGCAGCTCGCGCACAGGCGGAGGTCCCTGCCCGAACACGCCGAGATCGACTCGCTGAACAAGGACCTCACCCAGCTGCGGGACCTGCTCGTCGCCGCGCAGACCGAGGAGAGCGACACCGCCCGCGAGCAGACCAAGGCCGAGCAGGACGTGGACCAGGTGCGCCAGCGCGCCGCCCGCGACCAGCAGCGCCTGGACTCCGGCGCGGTCACCTCGCCGAAGGACCTGGCCAACCTGCAGCACGAGATCGCCTCCCTCGCCAAGCGGCAGGGCGACCTGGAGGACGTCGTCCTGGAGGTCATGGAGCGCCGCGAGTCCGCCCAGGAGCGGGTGGGTGAGCTGAGCGAGCGGGTCGCGTCGGTGCAGGCGAAGATCGATGCCGCGACCGGCCGCCGGGACGCCGCGAACCAGGAGATCGACGCCGAGGCCGGTTCGGTCGCCAAGGAGCGGGAGGTCGTTGCGGCAGCCGTCCCCGCGGACCTGCTCAAGCTCTACGACAAGCTGCGCGAGCAGCAGGGCGGCATCGGCGCGGCCAGGCTGTACGCCCGCACCTGCCAGGGCTGCCGTCAGGAGCTGGCGATCACCGAGCTGAACGAGATCCGCGCGGCGGCGCCGGACACCGTGGTGCGCTGCGAGAACTGCCGCCGCATCCTGGTGCGTACGGCCGAGTCGGGTCTGTAGAAGTCGGTAAGGGGCTTTCGGGTGCGGCAGTTCATCGTCGAGGCGGACGGCGGGTCGCGGGGCAACCCGGGGCCCGCGGGCTACGGTGCGGTCGTCAGTGACGCGGCTACGGGTGAGCCCCTGACCGAGGCCGCCGAGTACATCGGGATCGCCACCAACAACGTGGCCGAGTACCGGGGCCTGCTGGCCGGCCTGCGCGCGGCCCACGCTCTCGACCCGACCGCTCTCGTCCACGTCCGCATGGACTCCAAGCTCGTCATCGAGCAGATGTCGGGCCGCTGGAAGATCAAGCACCCCGACATGAAGCCGCTGGCGACGGAGGCGAGGTCCGTCTTCCCGCCCGACCAGGTCACCTACGAGTGGATCCCCCGCGAACAGAACAAGCACGCCGACCGCCTGGCGAACGAGGCGATGGACGCGGGGGCGAAGGGGCAGCAGTGGTCGCCCGCCGACTCCGCCGCGGGCCGTGGTGCCGCTGAGCCGGCACGGGTGGCCGGTGGGGGCGTCCCCGCTCGGGCGAGGCCGGGAGCGGGGCAGGCACCGGTCGGCGGGCAGCGGACCGGCACCACCGACGAGCAGCACCTGTCCACGCCGGAGCGGCAGCACACGTCGGCCCCCGGCTGGAGCAGCGCCCCGGACCTCGGCGCCCCCGCCACCTTCGTCCTCCTCCGCCACGGCGAAACCCCCCTCACCCCCCAGAAGCGCTTCTCCGGCAGCGGCGGCACCGACCCCTCCCTCTCCGCCGCCGGCCGCGAACAGGCCCACCGCGCAGCCGAGGCACTCGCACGACGCGGCACCATCCAGGCCGTCGTCGCCTCCCCCCTCACCCGCACCCGTGAAACCGCCGCCGTCGTCGCCACCCGCCTCGGGCTCGACGTGACGATCGAAGACGGCCTGCGCGAGACGGACTTCGGCGCCTGGGAGGGCCTCACCTTCGGCGAGGTCCGCGAACGCCACCCCGACGACCTGAACGCCTGGCTCGCCGACCCGGAGGCCCACCCCACCGGCGGCGGCGAGAGCTTCGCCGAGACGGCCACCCGGATCGCCGCGACCCGGGACAAACTGGTCGCGGCCCACGCGGGCCGCACGGTCCTGCTGGTCAGCCATGTGACCCCGATCAAGACCTTCGTCCGCCTCGCCCTCGGCGCCCCGCCCGAGTCCCTGTTCCGCATGGAACTCTCGGCCGCCTCCCTGTCGGCGGTGGCGTACTACGCCGACGGAAACGCGAGCGTCCGCCTCTTCAACGACACCTCGCACCTGCGTCCCTGAGCCCGGCGAGCTGCGCCGCTCCCCGCGCCAGCCTCTCGATCCGCGCCCAGTCCCCGGCGGTCACCGCGTCCGCCGGGACCATCCAACTGCCGCCCACACAGCCCACGTTGGGCAGGGAGAGATACTCCGGTGCGTTCGCCGGACCGATTCCGCCCGTGGGACAGAAACGAGCCTGCGGCAACGGCCCGGCCAGCGATCTGAGATACGCCGTGCCGCCCGCCGCCTGCGCCGGGAAGAACTTCATCTCCCGCACTCCGCGCTCCAGCAACGCCACCACCTCCGAGGTGGTCGACACCCCCGGCAGGAACGGCACCCCGGACCCGCGCATCGCCGTGAGCAGGGCGTCCGTCCATCCGGGGCTGACCAGGAACCGTGCCCCCGCCGCCACACTCGCGCCGACCTGTTCCGGCGAGATCACCGTGCCCGCGCCGACCACGGCCTGCGGCACCTCGCCGGCGATCGCGCGGATCGCCTCCGGCGCCGCCGGTGTCCTGAGCGTCACCTCGATCGCCGGCAGCCCGCCCGCCACCAGAGCCCGCGCCAGCGGTACGGCGTCGGCGGCGTCGGAGACGACCACCACGGGCACGACCGGGGCGAGATCCAGCACGGACGCAGCCGAAGGGGAGGGCGGCGGTGAGGTCATGCCCTCATCGTGCCCAGCGGCTGCACTGCTCGCAATGAGCGTTGCGCATGCTGCAATGTGAAGGGCTGAGGCTCAGTGGATCTCCTCCACCAGCACGTCCAGCGACCACGCCTTGCCCGCCCTGTCCGGCGCCTGCGCCTCCACGACATAGCCGAGTGCCCGCAACACCTCGACCAGTTCGGCCGGGTCCTTCGGCGCGGCACCGGCCGTCAGCAGACTGCGCACCATCCGGCCCTTGGTCGCCTTGTTGAAGTGGCTGACCACCTTCCGGGTCGGGGCGTGCAGCACCCGTACGGTCGCCGTGCGCCCCGCGACCTCGCCCTTCGGCCTCCAGGCCGCCGCGTACGCCGAGGAGCGCAGGTCCAGCACCAGTCCGGACCCGGCCGCCTCCGGCAGCACCTCGGCCATCGGCGCCCGCCAGTGCCCGGACAGCGCGCCCAGTCCCGGCAGCTTCACACCCATCGAGCAGCGGTACGACGGGATCGGGTCCGTCACCCGCACCGCGCCCCACAGACCCGAGAACACCAGCAGCGTCTTCGCCGCCCGCCGGCGTGCCGCCGCGTCGAGCGTGGCCAGGCCCAGGGCGTCGTAGAGGACACCGGTGTAGATCTCCCCGGCGGGGCGGGCGCCGGCCGTGCGCAGCCCGGCGTTCTTCGCGACCTCGCCGCGCAGCCCCTCGCTCAGCCCGAGCACCTCGCGCGCCTTCTCGTTCTGGTCGGGGTCCCCGGCGCACAGCTCGACCAGCTCGGTGAGCACGGCCTCGCGCGCGGCGGTCAGCCCCGGCAGGGACAGCGCCGCGAGCTCCAGCGGAGCCCCTTCCCCCGAGTTCGCCTTGCCTTCCGAGGGCGGCAGCAGGACCAGCAACACGTACTCCTCACGTAGACCTCCGCGCCAGCGTACGGCGTGCCGCCCCCGCGGCACCGACCTACGCTCGCTGTATGCCCTGCCGCAAGATCCGTGTGACCGGCGCCCCGGAAGCCCCCTTGCGGGCCGCCCTCGCCGCGCTGCGCGCAGGACTCGGGCTGCCCGAGGGATTCCCGCCGGAGGTCCGGGCCGAGGCCGAGCGCGCGGCGAAGGCGCCCGCCCTGCCGTCGTACGACGCCACCGGCATCCCCTTCTTCACCCTCGACCCGCCCGCCTCGCTCGACCTCGACCAGGCGGCCCACCTGTCCCGTCGGGGCACCGGCTACCGGATCCGGTACGCCATCGCCGACGTCGCCGCCTTCGTCGCGCCCGGCGGGGCGCTGGACGCCGAGGCCCACCGGCGGGTGAACACCCTGTACTTCCCCGACGAGAAGATCCCGCTGCACCCGACCGTGCTCAGCGAGGGAGCGGCCAGCCTGCTGCCGGACCAGGTCCGTCCGGCCGTGCTGTGGACGATCGACCTCGACGCGGACGGCCGGACCGTCGCCGCGGACGTGCGCCGCGCCCTGGCCCGCAGCCGGGCCAAGCTCGACTACGCGCGCGTGCAGCGGGAGATCGACGCCGGGAGGGCCGAGGAGCCCGTCGCACTGCTCAAGGAGATCGGCGAGGCCCGGGAACGGCAGGAGACCGAGCGCGGCGGCATCTCCCTGCACGTGCCCGAGCAGGAGATCACCCAACAGGACCACACCTACGTCCTCGGGTACCGGGCCCCGTTGCCCGCCGAGCGCTGGAACGCCCAGTTGTCCCTGCTCGCCGGCATGGCCGCCGCCGACCTGATGCTCGCCCACGGCACCGGCGTGCTGCGCACCCTGCCGGCCGCCCCCGACGGTGCCGTGGCGCGACTGCGCCACACCGCGACCGCCCTGCGCATCGACTGGCCGCACCACGTGTCGTACGCCGCCCTGATCCGCGTCCTCGACCCGCGCGACACCCGCCACGCCGCCTTCCTCCAGGAGTGCACCACTCTGCTGCGCGGCGCCGGCTACACCGTCTTCCGCGACGGCGACCTGCCCGCCATCACCACGCACGCCGCCGTCGCCGCTCCCTACACCCACTGCACCGCCCCGCTGCGCCGCCTCGCAGACCGGTACGCCTCGGAGATCTGCCTCGCCGCCGTCGCCGGCCAGGACCCGCCCGACTGGGCGCTCGCCGCGCTCGACGCGCTGCCCCGGCGGATGGCCGACGGCTCCCGCATCGCCGGCACGGCCGAGCGCGAGTGCGTGGACGTCGTGGAGGCGGCCCTGCTCAAGGACCGGATCGGGGACGTCTTCGACGGCTGCGTGGTGGACGTCGACGAGCACCGCCCGACCGAGGGCACCGTCCAGGTGGACTCCCCGGCGGTCATCGGCCGTATCGAGGGCGACCGGCTGCCGCTCGGCGAACGCCTGCGGGTGCGGCTGGTCCGGGCCGAGCCGGGCACCGCGAAGATCCTGTTCACTGCGGTGTGAGCGCCCTGACGGGCGTGCGGGTCGAGGCGGGCGCCGGCTGCGGCGCCGAGGCCGCGGTCGGCTCGACCGGTGACGGCCGGCACACCGGCCCGATGCTCCAGGGATTCCGCCGGCCCCTCGCCGCCTTCCGTGTCGGCGGCCCGGCCCACGGACGGCGCTGACGCCTTCGCCCACGGCATGGTCGTCCTGGAGATCCACGGCCGCCTCCCGGCCGGCGCCGACCTGGACGCGGCATGGAAGCGGGGTCTGAAGGCGTTGCATCCTTGGCGGGACCGATACGACAAGGGGGTGTTCCATGGCGGAACAGGCGCTGTGGACACGCGCCCGACTGGGCCGGGGCGGACCCCCGCTCGATCTGCTGACGGCGGACTTCCGCCGGCACACCTACGCACCGCACGCCCACGACGAGTACACGATCGGCGTCTGCGTGGGCGGCTCCGAGGTGATCGACTACCGGGGCGGACACATCCGCACCGGCCCCGGCACGATCGTTGTCCTCGACCCCGGCGAGATGCACACCGGCGGCCCCGGCAACGCCACCGACGGCTACGCCTACCGCGCCCTGTACGCCGAGCCGTCCCTCCTGGCCGACGGCACCCTCGGCGGCCTCCCGCACTTCCGCGAACCCCTCCTGGACGACCCCGAACTGGCCGCGGCCCTCCGCCGCGCCCACACCGCGCTGAGCGCCTGCCCCGACCCCCTGGAGGCCGAGTCCGTCCTGCCCTGGCTGCTGACGGCCCTGGCCCGCCGCCACTCCACGGCCAGACCGGCGTCCGACGAGATCCCCGGTGCGGGCGCGATCGCCCTGACGGTCCGCGACCGCCTCGCCGGCGAACTCACGGCACCCCCGCCGCTGGCCGGCCTGGCGGCCGAGCTGGGCCTGTCCCGCTACCAGCTCCTGCGGGCCTTCCGCACGACCATGGGCATACCGCCGTACGCCTGGCTGGCCCAGTACCGGGTGAGCAGGGCGCGGGGGCTGCTGGAGGCGGGCCTGCGCCCGGCCGAGGTGGCGGGTCTGGTGGGTTTCGCCGACCAGGCGCACCTGACCCGCTGGTTCCGGCGCGTGCTCGGGGTGACGCCGGCGGCGTACCGCAACAGCGTTCAAGACGCGGCCTGAGGGAGCGGCCGAAACTCGCCGTATGACTGCACGCGGCTGGTTCCTGTTCTCCCTCATGGGAGTGATCTGGGGCATCCCCTATCTGATGATCAAGGTGGCGGTGGACGAGGTGTCCCCGCCGGTGGTGGTGTTCACACGCTGCGCGGTCGGAGCGCTCCTGCTGCTGCCCCTCGCCCTGCGCCAGGGCGGCCTGTCCCGGACCGTACGCGCCCACTGGCGCCCCATGCTGGCCTTCGCCTGCCTGGAGATCATGGTCCCCTGGATGACCCTCACGGACGCCGAACGGCACCTGTCCAGCTCGACGGCGGGCCTGCTGATCGCCGGGGTGCCGATCGTCGGCGTGGTCGTGGCCCGTCTCCTGGGTGGCACCGAACACCTGGGCGCCCGCCGCCTGACGGGCCTCGTGCTCGGCCTGACCGGCGTGACGGTCCTGACCCTTCCCCACCTGACCGGCGGCGACGACCGCTCCCTGGCCGAGGTCCTGCTGACGGTCGTGGGTTATGCGACGGCCCCCCTGATAGCCGCACGCCGTCTGAAGGAGGTCCCGTCCCTGCACCTGACGGCGGCCTGCCTGACCCTGGCCGCCCTGGTCTACGCCCCGTTGGCGATCGCCGTACACCCGTCGTCCGTCCCCTCGCCCTCCGCCCTGGCGGCACTGGCGGGCCTGGGCGTGCTGTGCACCGCGGTGGCCTTCGTGGCCTTCCTGGAACTGATCAAGGAGGCGGGCCCGACGCGGGCCACCGTCATCACGTACGTCAACCCGGCCGTGGCGGTGGCGGCGGGCGCGTTCTTCCTGCACGAGCCGCTGACGCCGACGGTCCTGGTGGCCTTCGCCCTGATCCTGGCGGGCTCCGTCCTGGCGACGGCGGCCGCCGGTCCTCGCCGCTCCCGCCGCCCGGTACCATGGTCGACACGGCAGACGAGCCGGGCGGACGGCCGCGTGGAGTCCCCGTAGGGGGCTTCCCGAGGAACGTCCGGGCTCCACAGGGCAGGGTGGTGGCTAACGGCCACCCGGGGTGACCCGCGGGACAGTGCCACAGAAAGCAGACCGCCCGGGGCTCCGGCCCCTGGTAAGGGTGAAACGGTGGTGTAAGAGACCACCAGTGCCCAGGGTGACCTGGGCAGCTAGGTAAACCCCACCCGGAGCAAGGTCAAAAGGGGACGCTTCGGCGTCCCTGCGCGGACGCACGAGGGCTGCCCGCCCGAGTCCGCGGGTAGACCGCACGAGGCCGGTGGCAACACCGGCCCTAGATGGATGGCCGTCGCCCCGGGGCCCGCGAGGGCCCCGGGGAACAGAACCCGGCGTACAGCCCGACTCGTCTGCCAGCGAAGCTCTGACCAGGGGAAACAGCCTGGCCGGGGCTTTGGTGCGTGCGGCTGGGACTGACGTGCGCGGCAGGGGAGTGGCTTACGCCGGCGGTGTGAGCGGACGCTCCCCGACCCCCTTCACATGAGCCTCGAACACCCCCTGCGCCTGCGGCGTCAGCGTCCGTAGCGCCACCAGCGCCGTGATGGCGACGTCGCACAGTTCCCCCTGTACGTCCTCCCACGTGTGGGTGACGCCCTTGCGCGGGTTCTGGCCGGTTGCCCCGATCACCGCTTCCGCGACCTCGCCGACCTCCTCCGACAGCTTGAGGATGCGCAGGAGGAGGCCCTCGGTCCCGGGGTGGGCGCGGCTGGCCTCCAGGCGGGACCAGAGTTCGTCGATGGTGGGCCAGAGGGCGGGAGCGTCCTGATCGGTCATGCCGGGCAGCTTTCCATGCCCCCGGCGCCGCACCGTACCGACTACTCCTCGAACTCCTCGAACAGCACCTCCTGCTCTCCCTCCGCCTTGACCCGCACCCGCCGGTTCCGCGCCCCGATGACCACCGCCGTGGCCGCCGCCGTCACGCCCAGGGTCACCGGCACCATCCACCCCCGGTCGAAGACGTGACCGAGGGCGTGGTCGAGGGAGAGGCGGCCGGGGCCGGTCACCGCGAGGCCCGCCGCCGCGAGGCCCAGGCTCGCCGCGTGCTCGTAGCCGCCCTCCTGGGCGAAGAAGCCGTTGGGCATGTGGACCGCCGCCGCCCCCGCCATCGCGCCGGCCGCCGCCGCGCCCGCCGCCGGGGTCGCCAGGCCCAGGGCGAGGAGGGTGCCGCCGCCCGTTTCCGCGAGACCCGCCGCCGTGGCGCTCGCCCTGCCGGGGGCGTATCCGACGGATTCCATGAACTGGCCGGTGCCCTCCAGTCCGTGGCCGCCGAACCAGCCGAACAGCTTCTGCGCGCCGTGCGCGGCCAGCACCCCGCCGGTCCCCAGCCGGAGCAGCAGCAGGCCCAGATCACGTCGGTCGTAACAGCTCACGGTGACTCCCATGCAGAGACATGCGGACAGGTGGACACTCGGACGGGTGCCTTGCGGGTCCGCGTCCGCGTTTCCACCGTCGCAGCTCTCACACCCGTCAGCCCGCCGTGGGCGGCGTTCGGGTGGCGGGCCCGGCGGCGCGGTGTGAGCCTTGCGCCATGACGATTCAGCCAGCCAAGCTCAGCGACCCGGCCGTCCGTGCCTTCGTCAACGCCGTCAACTCCCATGACAGGGAGGGGTTCCTCGCCCTCCTGGCGCCCGGCGCGACCATGTCCGACGACGGCTCCGACCGTGACCTCGCCGAGTGGACCGACCAGGAGATCTTCTCCTCCCACGGCCACATGGAGGTCGACAACGAGTCGGCCGGCGGCCGCGTCCTCCTGGCCCGCTACAGCAATGACACCTGGGGCGAGATGCGCACCAAGTGGACCTTCACCGTCGAGGACGACGGCCGGATCTCCCGCTTCGAGACCGGACAGGCATAAGACGCGGACCGCGGGCACGGACCGACGGCACCAGGCAGGGCGGGAAAGGCCGTCGCGGCTCTTGCCCTCGTGTGCGCTTCACCTCCTAGCGTCCCGCGGCATGACGCACATGACGCGAAGGACAAACGGCGCGATGACGTCGTGCTCGCCACCAAGTGGGGCAACGTCTTCGACCCGGAGACCCGCACCGCCGACGGCCAGGACGACACCCCCGAGTACGCCCGCCGTGCCTCACCGCCTCCCTGCGCCGCCTCGGCACCGACCACATCGATCTGTACCAGCTGCACATCTCCGACGCCGACGCCGCCCGGGCCGCGGAACTCCGGGACCAGTGCGAGGAGTTCGTCCGGCAAGGCCTCGTCCGCGGGTACGCCTGGAGCACCGACGACCCCGAGCGCGCCGCCGTGTTCGCCGAGGGGCCGCACTGCACGGCCGTGCAGCACGCCCTCAACGTGCTCCACGACGCCCCTGAACTCGTCGCACTGTGCGAGCGGTTGGAGCTCGCCAGCATCGATCGCAGTCCGCTGGGCATGGGGCTGCTGGCCGGGCGGCGCAAGGAGCCCCTGGCCGCCGGGGACATCCGGAGCCGGCCGCCCGCCTGGATGCAGGGGTACGACGGTGACGGCTCCGGCGCCGACGGCATGTGGCTGGACCGGGTCGACGCCCTGCGCGACGTCCTGACCAGCGGTGGACGTACCCTCGCCCAGGGCGCCCTGGCCTGGATCTGGGCCCGTAGCCCGCGCACCCTCCCCATCCCCGGCTTCCGCACGGTCGCGCAGGCCGAGCAGAACGCGGGGGCGCTGGAGAAGGGGCCGCTCACCCCGCAGCAGATGGCCGACATCGACCGGATCCTGGGGAGGTGAGCGGCCCCCGGCCAGAGCCGGTCGGCGGCGGTGACCGCCGCGCGGCTGCCCGTCGTCGGCGAGACAGGCGCAGAACATCCCGTTCCCCGAAGGTTCTTGGCGCCCGCTGTGGGCGCGGTCACAAGCTGGGCAGGAACCTTTGAGCCACCCTGGGTAAGGGTTGCGCAAGGGAGGGGGCGGCGGAGTAACTCATCAGATTCTCATAAGGTTGCAAATTCCCTGGACGCGGCGGCCGTCCGGTGCGGAGTGCGCTGCTGGGCGCGGTGTACCGTCCCCAGGTGCGCGAATGCTCCCGGCTCAGTCGGCGTGCCGTCCTCGGACTGACGGCCGCCGCCCTTCCCGTGTCCATGACCACCCCGGCCGCCGCCGAGTCCACCGTCATCGGCGGTGAGCGGCTGGCCGGCACCGGCGTCCAGGTGCGCGGCGCCTCCGGACTGCCCGAGAAGCTCACCGCCCGCTCGTGGCTGATCGCCGACTGCGAGAGCGGCGAGGTGCTCGCCTCGTTCGACGCGCACCGGCGGCTGCCGCCCGCGTCCACGCTGAAGATGCTGTTCGCGGACACCGTGCTGAAGAAGTTCGACCGCACCGAGCGGTACACCGTCAAGGACGCCGATGTCGCCGACGTCCCGCTCGGCTCCAGCCTGGTCGGTATCAAGCCCGGTATCACCTACACCGTGGAGCAGCTGTGGCAGGGCGTGTTCCTGCGCTCCGGCAACGACGCCGTGCACGTGCTCTCCCACATGAACGGCGGCATCGCCGAGACCGTCGCCGAGATGCAGGCGAAGGCCCAGGACCTGCAGGCCCTGGACACCCATGTGGTCAGTCCGGACGGCTTCGACCACCCGGGTCAGATCTCCTCGGCGTACGACCTCACGCTGTTCGCCCGCCACGGCCTGAAGGACGCCGACTTCCGTGGGTACTGCGGCACGAAGACCGCCGACTTCCCGGCCGGCGGCAAGAAGACCTTCCAGATCCAGAACACCGACCGTCTGCTGACCGGGGCGTGGGGGCTGAAGGCGTACGACGGCCTGATCGGCGTCAAGAACGGCTACACCAGCCATGCCGGCAACACCTTCACCGGCGCGGCCACCCGGGGCGGACGCACCCTGCTGGTGACCGTGATGCACCCGGCCACCGGCAGCAACGCCGTCTACGAGCAGACCGCCGCGCTGCTCGACTGGGGTTTCGGACGCGGGCGTTCGGCGCAGGCCGTGGGCCTGCTGGTCGATCCGCTCAGCGAGGGCGGGGCGAAGGCGAGCCCGGCGCCCACCGGCAACGCGGCACAGGCGGCCGGCAAGTCGGCCTCGGGCTCCGGCGGGCCGTCGGCCGGCCGGGTGGCGGAGGGTGCGGGGCTCACCGCGCTGCTGGTGGCGGCCGGCACGGCGATGGTGGTGAAGCGGCGTCGCCGCAGGGCGGCCGCCGTGGCGGCGTCCGAGGAGGCAGCCGAGGTGATGGAGACCGCGGAGGCGGGCGGACGGCACCGGCGCTGAAGCGTGCGGCGGCCGTTCCACCGACCGGTGCGCACCCCGCGTCCCGCGAGGTCCACCCCCAACTCCGGTCCGGTGGAACGGCCGCCGCCTCCCCCCTCACCATGGCTGCGGAATCCACGTGCTCCAAGTGTGAAGCAGTTGTGGAGGAAAGTTGAGCATATGTGCTGGACGGCCGCAATACCGCGGATGTTCAAATTCCGTTTGTGTGGAAGGCGAGTGGGACCGCGCTCCCGTCCTCAGCCCCGCCCGATGTACGGCATCGTCGTCGCCAGCACCGTGGCGAACTGCACGTTCGCCGCAAGCGGCAGCTCGGCCATGTGCCGCACGGTCCGTGCCACATCGGCCACGTCCATCACCGGCTCCGGGAGCACCTCGCCGTTCGCCTGGAGCGCGCCGGTCTCCATCCGGGCAGTCATGTCGGTGGCCGCGTTGCCGATGTCGATCTGCCCGACCGCGATGCCGTACCGCCGCCCGTCCAGCGACAGCGACTTGGTCAGGCCGGTCAGCGCGTGCTTGGTCGCGGTGTAGGCGACCGAGTGCGGGCGGGGCGCATGGGCGGAGACGGAGCCGTTGTTGATGATCCGGCCGCCCTGCGGATCCTGCTCCTTCATCCGCCGGTACGCCGCCTGCGCGCACAGGAACGCCCCGTTGAGGTTGGTGTCCACCACGTGCCGCCAGGCGTCGTAGGGCAGCTCCTCGACCGGGACCCCGCCCGGCCCGAAGGTCCCCGCGTTGTTGAACAGCAGGTCCACCCGCCCGAAACGGTCCACCGTCGCCGCGAACAGCGCGTCCACCTCCTCGGGGCGGGACACGTCGGTGCGCACGGCGAGCGAGGCGGCCGCCGGAGCCAGCGCCGCCGTCTCCTCCAGTGTTCCCGTACGCCGGCCGGCCAGCGCCACCGACCAGCCCGCCCCCAGCAGCTCCACGGCGACGGCCCGGCCGATGCCGGAGCCGGCCCCGGTCACCACCGCGATCTTCGATTCCCTGTCAGTCATGGCTCCGCAGCGTAGGCGGCGCATCCGCCATGCGGAATCCACTGTCCGTCATACGGTTATCCGGTGACAGCGGTCACCGCTTCCCCGGGATACCGCACCCCGATCCGCTCCCGCACCGCGTCCAGCGTCCGCATCACCGCCAGCGAGCCCTCCAGCGGCACCAGTGGCGACTCCTTCTCGCCCGCCCGCAGCGCGCGCATGACCTCGGCCGCCTCGTGCCGCAGGGTGGTGCGCGGCCCGTCGGCCGGATCGGCGGTGAACTCCTCGGGCTCACGGCCGTCGCGGCGCAGCACGAACCGCTCCGGGTGGAAGAAGCCGGACGGCACGTCGATCCGGCCGCGCGAACCGGTCACCGAGGCCGTGCCGCCGGTGCCGCCGACGATCGAGCAGTGCAGCGAGGCCATCGCCCCGCTGTCCCAGGACAGCACCACGCCCGTCTGCAGATCGACGCCCTCGGGCGAGAGTAGCGCGCTCCCCGCGACCGCCTCCGGTTCCCCCAGCAGCAGCTGGGCGAACGACACCGGGTACACGCCCAGATCCAGCAGCGCCCCGCCGCCCAGCGCCGGGTCCCGCAGCCGGTGCGCCGGCGGGAAGGGACCGGCCAGCCCGAAGTCGGCCTGCACGGTGCGGACGTGGCCGATCGCGCCGTCGTCCACCAGCGCCTTCAAGCGCCGCACGAGCGGATTGCAGTACATCCACATCGCCTCCATCAGGAAGCGGTCGTGCTCCCGCGCGAGCGCGACGAGTTCCTCGGTGTCGCGCAGGTTCAGCGTGAACGGCTTCTCGCACAGCACGTTCCGCCCCGCCCGCAGGCACAGCCCGGCCGCGACCCGGTGCGCCGAGTGCGGGGTGGCGACGTACACGACATCGATGTCCGGATCGGCCGCCAGCGACTCCCAGTCGCCGTACGCCCGGCCCGCCCCGAACCGCTCCGCGAACGCCTCCGCCGACTCCCGCCGCCGCGAGGCCACCGCCGCGATCTCCGCGTCCGGCAGGTCGACCAGGTCCGCGGCGAACGCCGCCGCGATACCGCCC
Source organism: Streptomyces sp. NPDC046759 (assembly GCF_040645475.1). Taxonomy (NCBI): domain Bacteria; kingdom Bacillati; phylum Actinomycetota; class Actinomycetes; order Kitasatosporales; family Streptomycetaceae; genus Streptomyces; species Streptomyces sp. NPDC046759. The sequence continues at coordinate 317,916 of NZ_JBEYYJ010000005.1, forward strand.
GTCGCCAGGATCCCCCAGCGCACCCTCTGCTCCGCCATCGCCCCGCCCTCGCTCATGTGTGCCCCGGCAATCCGTACGGGCTGAGAGCATAGGGGCCGGTCGGGTACGGCAGGTGGCCCGACGGCAGGACCACGGACAGGGGAGGGACGGATGCGCGAGCACGCGGCGGTGCCGGCACCGAAGACACAGGACGCGTCCGCCACCACCACCGCGGCGCCGGCCGGCGCGGTACGGCGCACCGGTCCGCTCGTCACCCTCCTCCTGGGCGGCCTCACCGCGACGACCCCGCTCGCGATGGACATGTACCTGCCCTCCCTGCCGGAGGTCACCCGCTCGCTGCACGCCCCCGCCGTCACCGTCCAGCTCACCCTCACCGCCTGCATGGCCGGGCTCGCGCTCGGGCAGCTGGTCGTGGGCCCGATGAGCGACCGCTGGGGCCGTCGGCGCCCGCTGCTGGCCGGTCTCGGCGTCTACCTCCTCGCGACCGCCCTGTGCGCCCTCGCGCCGGACGTCGGGACACTGACCGCCTTCCGCCTCGTCCAAGGCCTGTCCGGCGCGGCCGGAGTCGTCATCGCGCGCGCCGTCGTACGCGACCTCTACGACGGCGTCGCCATGGCCCGGTTCTTCTCCACCCTGATGCTGATATCGGGGGCCGCCCCGATCGTGGCGCCGCTGATCGGCGGGCAGATCCTCCGGGTGACCGACTGGCGGGGCGTGTTCGCCGTCCTCACGGTCGTCGGCGCCGTCCTCACCGCGGTCGTCTGGCTGCGGCTGCCCGAGACCCTGCCGCCGGCCGAGCGGCACGCCGGCGGGGTGGGGGAGGCCCTGCGCTCGATGCGCGGCCTGCTCGCCGACCTGCCCTTCACCGGCTACATGCTGGCCGGCGGTTTCGCCTTCGCCGCGCTGTTCGCCTACGTCAGCGCATCCCCTTTCGTCATCCAGGACATCTACGGCGCCTCCCCGCAGACGTTCAGCCTGCTGTTCGGCCTCAACTCGGTCGGCCTGGTGGCCGCCGGGCAGATCAACGGCAAGCTGCTGGTCGGCCGGGTCGCCCTGGAGAAGGTGCTGGCCTGCGGCCTCACCGTGATCGTGCTCGCCGCGACCGCCCTGCTGCTGATGTCCACCGGCGCCCTCGGCGACACGGGCCTCGCCCCGCTCGCCGCCGCGCTCTTCGTCCTCATGTCCGCCATGGGCCTCACGCTCCCCAACGCCCAGTCCCTCGCCCTGCTGCGCACGCGGCACGCGGCCGGCTCCGCCTCCGCGCTGCTCGGCACCTCCTCCTTCCTCGTCGGCGCGGTCGCCTCACCGCTCGTCGGCGTCGCCGGGGAGCACACCGCCGTCCCCATGGCGGTGGTCCAACTGGCGGGAGCACTGGTCGCGGTGGCCTGCTTCGTGGGAATGTGCCGTCCCTGGGATGCGCGTGGGAACACACGTGCGGGCTCGGAGGGAGACGAGAACTGAGCGCACCGAGACTGCGCGCCGACACACCGGAACGGGCCGGGCTCGACCCCGAGGAACTCGGGCACCTGGTCGGCGAGCTGCACGCCCTCACCGCCGGAGACCGCCCCTGGGCGGCCGGCGCCGTCGTGCTGGCCGGGCGCGGCCCCGTGATCGCCGTGGCCGAGGCCGCGGGCTGGGCCGTCCGCCACCGCGCCTACGACCCCGAGACCGACACCGGTGTCGAACTGCCGCTCGCCGCCCGGGTCCCGGCGACCGTCGGCACACCCTTCGACCTGGCCTCCCTCACCAAACTGTTCACCTCCGTCGCCGCCGTGCAGCAGATCGAGCGCGGCACCCTCGGCATGGACGCCCGGGTCGGCGACTACCTGCCCGACTTCCACGCCGCGGCCGCGCATCGCGTCACTGTGCGGCAGCTGCTCACCCACACCTCCGGGCTGCGCCCCGAACTGCCGTTGTACGACTGCCCGGACGACGCCGGCCGGCTCGCCCTGCTGCGCGCCGAGCACCCGACGGGCCGGCCGGGCCGGTATCTGTACTCCGACCTGAACATGCTCCTGCTCCAGGCCGTGCTGGAGCGCATCACCGGCCGCGGTCTCGACGTCCTCGTCCGGGACGGCATCACCCGGCCGCTCGGCATGACGTCCACGACGTTCGGACCCTGCCCCGGCGCGGCCGCCACCGAGGACCAGCGGCGACCGTGGGCGAAGGCGGACCGCGGCATGCTGCGGGGCGTGGTGCACGACGAGAACGCCTGGGCGCTGGGCGGCGTCGCCGGGCATGCCGGGCTCTTCTCCACCGCCCGCGACCTGGCGGTCTTCTGCCGCGCCCTGCTCACGGGCGGCTCCTACGGCCCCGCCCGCATCCTCGGCCCCGACTTCGTCGAGCTCCTGCTCACCCCGCCGGGTCTGGGCTTCGCCGTCGACCAGTCGTGGTTCATGGGCGAACTGGCGGGCCACGGAGCGGCGGGCCACACGGGCTTCACGGGCACGTCCCTCGTCCTCGACCCGAGGACGGACACGTTCCTGGTCCTGCTGGCCAACACGGTCCACCCGAGACGCCGACCGACGGACAGCGCACCGCGGGCAGCCCTGGCGACGCGTCTGGCAAGGGCGGTGATCTGAGGGACACCCCCAGAACCCATCCGCCCGGAACCGAGCGGTGCTCGCTGCCGAGCCCGTCCCGGAGCTCGCTGCGATCCTCCCCGTCGCCGAGACCGTCGGGTCCCCGTCCCGGCCCCCGAGCCAGTCCGGAACCTGCCCCGGATCCGTCCCCGACCGCGTCCCGGATCCAGCCCCTGAGCCTGTCCGGAACCCGCCCCTGGATCCGTGCCCGAGCCCGTTCCGGATCCCGCCTCCGAGCCTGTCCCGGGGCTCGTCGCGGAGTCCGTCCCCGAGCTCGCCGCGGTGCTCGCTGCCGAGCCCGTCCGGATCCGTCCCGGAGCCCGCCCCGGGCCCTTCCGGTTCCCGTCCCGGCCCCCCGGGCCCTTCCGGAACCCGTCCCTGAGCCCGACCCCGGACCCGTCCCCGAGCCCGTCCCGGATCCGCCCCGGAACCCGCCCCGGAATCCGCCTTAGAATCTCCGGGTGAACGACCCCGTATCCCCGGCCGAAGCCCTGCGCAGGACTCTCGCCGGGCTGCTCGACGGACTTCCGCCCAGGCAAGCGGCGGGGGCGGTCGACAGGCTGATCGCCAACTACCGCGGCGCCACCCCCACCCACGCCCCCATCCTCCGCGACCGTGCCGACGTGGTCGCGTACGCCGCCTACCGCATGCCCGCCACCTTCGAGGCCGTCCGCTCGGCGCTGGAGGCGTTCGCGGACGCCGTACCCGACTGGACGCCCGGCAGCCATGTGGACGTCGGTGGCGGCACCGGCGCCGCCACCTGGGCCGTCGGCGCGACCTGGCCCGGCGAGCGCGCCGTCACCGTGCTGGACTGGGCCGAGCCCGCGCTCGCCCTCGGCCGGGAGATCGCCGACGCCCACCCGGCCCTGCGCGGGGCCCGCTGGCAGCGCGCCCGGATCGGCGCCGACCTCACCCTGGACGACACCGATCTCGTCACGGTGTCGTACGTCCTCAACGAGCTCTCCGAGCCCGACCGCGCCGCCCTCGTCGATGCCGCCGCGGCCGCCGCGCGGGCCGTGGTGATCGTGGAGGCCGGCACCCCGGCCGGCTACGCCCGTGTCATCGAGGCCCGCGACCGCCTGATCCGGGCCGGCCTGCACGTCGTCGCCCCCTGCCCGCACAGTGCCGCCTGCCCCATCGAGCCCGGCAGGGACTGGTGTCACTTCTCCGCCCGGGTGAGCCGTTCCTCCCTGCACCGGCAGGTCAAGGGCGGCACCCTGCCGTACGAGGACGAGAAGTTCTCCTACGTCGCAGCCACCCGCCTGCCCGCCGAGCCGGCCGCCTCCCGTGTGATCCGGCGCCCGCAGATCCGCAAGGGCCAAGTGCTCCTCGACCTGTGCGAGGCGGACGAACGGCTGACCCGTACGACGGTCACCAAACGCCACGGCCACCTGTACAAGGCGGCCCGGGACGCCGACTGGGGAGATGCGTGGCCGCCCGTGTAGCCGTCGTGGCTTGTCAGCGTCCCCCATGGTCAAGAAGCCGGCCCCCGACGCCTCCCGCCGCAGCGAGAAGTCCCGCAGAGCGATCTACGCCGCCGCCCTCGCCCTGGTCGGCTAGGTGGGCTATCCGAAGACCACCGTCGAGGGGATCGCCGCGCGAGCCGGCGTCGGCAAGCAGACGATCTACCGCTGGTGGTCCTCCAAGGCGGACGTCCTGCTGGAGGCCTTCCTCGACCTCGGCGCGCGGACGGCCCGGGAAGCGGGGCAGGAACCGTACACCGTCCCCGACACCGGAGACCTCGCCGCCGACCTCAAGGCGGTGCTCCGGGCCACCGTGGACGAACTCCTCGACCCGCGCTTCGAGCCGGCGGCGCGTGCGCTGGCCGCCGAAGGCGTCGTCGACGAGCAGGTGGGCCGCGAGTTCGTCTCGACGTTGCTCGAACCCCAGCTCCAGCTCTACGTCTCCCGGCTGCGCTCGGCACAGCAGGGTGGGGCGGTACGGGGAGACATCGACCCCCGCATCGCCCTGGAACTGTTCGTCTCGCCGCTTGCGCAGCGGTGGCTGCAGCGGACCGGGCCGATCTCGTACGACTACACGGACACCCTCGTCGACTACGCGCTGTACGGAATCGCACCCCGTTGACGCGCCGCCCCGCCCACCCGTGGCTGTGGGTCTTCCGTCTCCGGCGGGCCCCCCGAAGCGCATGAAGATGGGACGATAAGGCACACTGTCCGCACACCAGCGAGGCGAGGGGATAGATGAGCGCGACGTTCGGCGGCCGGTCCGGTCGGCAGGGCAGGCTCTCCCAGTGGCTGCGGGGACGCCGTCCGAAGGAGGCTGCCGACGACGGCGGCCGCGAGTCCCTGCTGCTCGCCGCCGCCGCGGCGGGTCTGCCGCTCGCCCCCGCCGCGCACCCCGCGCCCGGCTACCGCTGTTCCTGCGACCGCGTCGGCTGTCCCACCCCGGCCCGGCACCCGGTGTCGTTCGCCTGGCAGACCCAGTCCACCACCGACCGCGCCCAGATCGAGCGCTGGGCCCGGCACCAGCCGCAGGCCAACTTCATCACCGCCACCGGCATGGTCCACGACGTGCTCGACGTGCCGCTGCAAGCCGGGCGGGAGGCCCTGGAGCGGCTGCTCGGCTCCGGGATCGAGGTGGGGCCCGTCGCCGAGAGCGACGACGGCCGCATGCTGTTCTTCACCCTCACCCGCGGCACCCCCGAGGACGAGGACGAGTGGTGGCCGTGCGAGCTGGACTGCCACCCCGAGACCATGGACGAGCACCCCGGCCTGCGCTGGCACTGCCGGGGGTCGTACGTGCTGGTGCCGCCCGCCCGGCTGCCCGGCGACGACCAGCGGGTGCGCTGGGCGCGCGGGCCTGAGCACGCCTTGCCGGACCCGCTGACCCTGCTGGAGGCGTTGACCGACGCGTGCGCCCGCTGTGCCGACACGGGCACCGCCTGGCCGCTTCGGCATCAGTAGAAACTGCCGGGGGTTTCAGGACCCCTGCGCCGACGTCAGACCCGGTACCCGGCCCACTATCGCCACCCGGCCGACGCCCGGTGGGTCCAGGGCGGCCTCGGCGGAGATGAACTCCATCGTCAGGGACTGTTTGACCTCGCCCTTGGTGAGCGCCTGCACGTCCTTGCCCTGCGGCGGCACGGTGGTGCCGGGGGCGGCGGTCTGCTTCTCGTAGTGGTGCGTGGTGAAGAACACCAGCGCCCCGCCGCCGACCGTACGCAGCGCCAGCGGAGCGTAGTCCCCGCCCGTCAGCGGCCGGTCGATGAACTGCGTGACCAGGCCCGGCTTGCGCGCCCGCGCGGCCCGGTCGGTGCGCTCGCGGCTGGTGTACAGCCCTTCGGTGAAGGTCTGCGTGCCCTTCTTCAGATAGGTGGCGTAGTCCTCGCTCAACTTCCCGGGCGCGACAGCAAGTTGACGGGATTCGGCGGGCACGGTTTCGGCCCGGCCGTCCTCGCCGGTCTCGAACTCCGGTACGCGGCCGGGGGCGACGAGGGTGACGTACGCCACCCGCCAGTGCTCGCCGAGGTCGTTGCGGGTGAACACCATCAGCCAGCGCTGGTCGCCGGTCTTGTTGGCCCGGGCGTCGGCGAGGAACCAGCGCGGCCAGCCGGCCTTCTCGGGGATCGTGATCTTCACGTCCGTCAGCTTCAGCGGCACGTGGTTGGGGTTGCCCGACGGGTTGTTGGTGTGCCCCGCCTTCAGCCGCGCGGCGGTGATGTCACCGAACGGGCCGGTCAGATAGGGCGCGTCCAGGGAGTTGTCGTAGGCCTTGTCGGCCTTGTTGTACGCGGTGGTGAACGCGGTGACCGCCTTGGCGGCCTCGGCGCGGGTGGCGGCGGGGAGCACCTCGCGCTCCCCGTGCACCACCACGCAGCCGCTCGCCGTCAGCGACAAAGCGGTCAGCGAAGCCGCTACGAGTGCGTTACGGTCACGCCTGCGGAGCCTGCGCGGGCTGCGATCCCTGCTCATCGGGTCCCTTCACCTTCCCCTTTCCGGAGGCGAACCCTACCGGGGCGAGGAAGAGCGCGAGTGCCGGGACCAGGTACAGCAGCCACACCGTGACCTGAAGGACCGTCGGGTCGGGCTGGAAGTTGAACACGCCCTTCAGGAGCGTGCCGTGCCAGCTGTCCGGCGGGACGGTGCCGCTGATGTCGAACGCCAGGTTCGTCAGGCCCGGCAGCCAGTCGGCCTCCTGCAGGTCGTGGAAGCCGTACGCCAGCACACCCGCAGCGACCACCACCAGCATCCCCCCGGTCCAGGTGAAGAACTTGGCCAGGTCGATCCTCAGGGCGCCCCGGTAGAACAGCCAGCCGAGCAGGACGGCGGTGGCGAGGCCGAGGGCGACACCGATCAGCGGGCGCGGGGTGCCGTCGCTGGCCGCGTGCACCGACGCCCACACGAACAGCGCGGTCTCCAGGCCCTCCCGGCCGACGGCCAGGAAGGCGGTGGCGACCAGCGCGCCCGTGCCCATGGCGAGGGCCGCGTCCAGCCTGCCGTGCAGCTGCGACCTCAGGTGCCGTGCGGTGCGCCGCATCCAGAACACCATCCAGGTCACCAGGCCCACCGCGACCACCGACAGCGAGCCGCCGAGCGCCTCCTGCGCCTCGAACGTCAGCTCCTGGGAGCCGAATTCGAGGGCGCAGCCGAACCCCATGGCGATGGCGATCGCGATGCCGATGCCGGTCCAGATCGGCCTCAGGGCGTCCCGGCGGCCGGTCTTGACCAGGTAGGCGATGAGGATGCAGACGACGAGCGACGCCTCCAGACCCTCGCGCAGGCCGATCAGGTAGTTGGAGAACACGGGTTACGCCTCCTCGGAGAACAGCGTGCGGCCCCACCAGTCGTCCGCGTCCCGAACACCGGGCGGTATCGCGAACACCGCCGAACCCACGTGCTGGATGTATTCGTTGAGGGCGTCGTGCGCGGACAGCTTGCGCTGCAGCGGGACGAACCCCTGGCGCACGTCGCGCTGGTAGGCCAGGAAGAACAGGCCGGCGTCCAGACGGCCGAGGCCGTCGGTGCCGTCCGTGAAGGAGTAGCCGCGGCGCAGGATGGTGATCCCGCCGTTGGCGTCCGGGTGCGCGAGCCGTACGTGCGCGGTCGGTTTCATGGCCTTCAGGAACGGCTCGTCGTGCTCCTCGGCCCTGCCGGCCGGGGCGCCCTCGCGCTTGTCCCGGCCGAACACGTCCTCCTGCTCCTGCAGGGAGGTCCGGTCCCAGGTCTCGATGTTCATCCGGATGCGCCGGGCGACGAGGTACGACCCTCCGGTCATCCAGGCGTCCTTCGCGCTTGCGTCCCGCTCGCCGACCCACACGTGCTGCGTCAGCCGGTCCGCCTCGCTGCCCGCGATGTTGCGGGTGCCGTCCTTGAAACCGAAGAGGTTGCGCGGGGTCTGCGCGTCCGGGGTGGTCGAGGAGGTCTTGCCGAAGCCGAGCTGGGACCAGCGCACGGCGACCTTGCCGAAGCCGATGCGGGCGAGGTTGCGGATGGCGTGCACGGCCACCTGCGGGTCGTCCGCGCAGGCCTGGACGCACAGGTCGCCACCGGTGCGGGCCTTGTCCAGGTTGTCGCCGGGGAACGCGGGCAGCTCGACCAGGGCCTCCGGCCGCCTGTCGGCCAGGCCGAACCCGCCGAAGAGCGACGGACCGAACCCTATGGTCAGCGTCAGGCGGGACGGCTTGAGGCCCATCGCCTCGCCGGTGTCGGCCGGCGGGGCCTCGGCGAGCCCGTCGAAGGCGCCCTCGCCGACCGGCTTTCCGGCGGTCATCCGCCGGGCCGCCGCCGTCCAGTCCTTCAGCAGCCGGACGAACTCCTCGCGGTCGTCGGTCTTCACGTCGAACGCGGCGAAGTGCAGCCGGTCCTGCACCGGCGTGGCGATGCCGGCCTGGTGGGCGCCGTGGAACTGCACCGCGCCACCCGCCTCGGCGGCCGCCGGGTCCATGTCGTCACCGGCCCGGGTCACGGCCATGGCTCCGCCGGCCGCGGCGGCGCCGAGCGCGAGCCCGGCACCGCCCCAGCCGATCAGTGCCCGGCGCGACGGAGCGCTGTGGGTGTCGGTCACGGTCACTTCACCACCGCGGCGGCGAGCTTGGACAGCGGCTCGGCGAGTGCGTTCACCGCGTCGGACAGCTCCTTGCGCTGCTCCCCGGTTACCTTGTCGTAGGGGACGAAGTCGTAACCGGTCCTGTCCGAGCGGTACTTGTCGAGCAGCGCGCCCAAAGAGGTGAACTGCTTGTCCAGTTCCGCGGTCAGTGCCCGGTCGTTCCTGGCGGCGATCGGCTTCAGCAGCTCGTACGCCTTCTGGGCGCCCTCCACGTTGCCCTTGAAGTCGACCAGGTCGGTGTGCGCGTAGCGGTCCTCCTCGCCGGTGACCTTGCCGGTGGCGACCTCGTCCAGCAGTTCCTTGGCGCCGTTGGCCATGGAGGTCGGGGTGATCTCGGCCTTGCCGACCCGGCCCTGCCAGTCCCTGAGATCCTTCACCAACCGGTCGGCGAGGGTCTTCTCCGCCGCGCCGATCTTCTTGTCCTGCCAGAGTGCCTTCTCCAGCCGGTGCCAGCCGGTCCACTTCTGGCCGTCCTCCAGGCCGTCCTCGCGGACGTCGACCTCGGGGTCGATGTCGCCGAAGGACTCGGCGACCGGCTCGGTGCGCTCCCAGCCGAGGCGGGAGATCGCGTAGGTCTTCTTCGCGGCGTCCAGGTCGCCGGCCTTGATCGCCTCCACGAAGGTCTCGGCCCGGGGCAGCGTCTCGTCGGCCTGGTCCTGGACGTACCGGCGGTACTCGGCGACGGCCTTGTCGAGCCCGGGGTCGCGTTCTGCGGTGCTGCCGGCGCCGGTCACGGTGAGCTTCTGCCGGACGCCGTGGCCCTTCATGCCCGGGCGGCAGGCGATCTCGTACGAGCCGGCCTTCACCTCGGCGGTCAGCGTGTACCTGGTGCCCGGCCCGATGTTCTCCTTCTCGGAGACGATCCGGTCGTCCGGGAACAGGATTTCGACCTCGGTGGCCCGGGAGCCCTTGTTCTGTATCTCGAGCCTGACGTGGCCGGCCGGCACGGAGGTGCTGGAGGTGGCGCACGTGGAGTCGGCCGCGGTGACCCGGATGGCCTCGCCCTCCTTGGCATCGCTCTTCGCGGTGCAGGCCGTGAGGCCGGTCAGAGCGGCCACGGTGGTGGCGGCGGTGACGGTCAGTCGGACGGCTCGCATGCGGGCTCCCGCGCATCTGGTGTGGTGAGGCTTGCCTAACTTACCGGAGTCTTACCTCCCTCATACCCTCCGGGGTCGTGATTCAGATCTCAAACGCCTTCGCGGGACACTGAAAAGGGCCTCCTGCCGGCCTATCGGGAGCAGCCCTCGCCCGCTGTCCCGCGCAGCGGCCCGCACCTGCTCCTGACCGCTCCCCGGCGGCGCCCCCGCCGGGGACGCGTTCGCGGCCGCCGCGATGTTTCAATTCCCCCGTGACTGACTACGACGTACTCCGCGTCTTCTGCGGACCGAACGGCGGCTACGGCAACGAACTCGGTGTCGTGCGCGACGGCTCGGTGCTGCCCGAGCGGAGCGACCGGCAGGAGCTGGCGGCCAAACTCGGCTTCAGCGAGACCGTGTTCGTGGACGACCCCGAGCGCGGCGTGATCGACATCTACACCCCCACCCTCCGCCTGCCCTTCGCCGGTCACCCCTGCGTCGGCACCGCCTGGCTGCTCGACGTGCCCGAGCTGGTCACGCCCGCCGGGGTGGTGGGCGCCCGGCTGGACGGCGAGTTCAGCTGGATCGAGGCCCGGGCGGAGTGGGCCCCGCCGCGCACCCTGCGCCAGTACGGCACCGCCGCCGAGGTCGACGCCCTCGACGTGCCGCCGCCGGGGGAGTGGGTCTACGCGTGGGCCTGGGAGGACGAGGCGGCCGGCCGGATCCGCGCCCGCGCCTTCCCCGGCCGGAACGACGGCATCGACGAGGACGAGGCCACCGGGGCGGCCGCCCTCCTCCTCACCGACCGGCTGGGCCGTGCGCTGAACATCACCCAGGGCCAGGGCTCCCAGATCCTGACCGCACCCCAGCCGCACGGATGGGTGGAGGTCGGCGGGCGGGTGTTCCTGGAGCGCTAGTGCTGCGGCCGGAAGGGTTCACCGGCTCGCGACGCCCGGCACGGCACCTCGCCGCGTTCTCGCCTCACCCTGGTACATCCCGTACGCGGGCGATGCTCCGCCTTGCGATGCTCCCCCGCTGCCTGAAGGGCGTGGGAGGTGCCCTCGGCACCGGACGCCGCGAGCTTTCCGGCACACCTTCCCGGGCGCAGCACTAGGCGCTCAACGGGAACTCGTCCCCCAGGGCCCGGAAGACGCCCGTGTTGAGGGCGAACGCGAGCTTGCACTCGGCCACGATCCGCTGCCTCTCCAGCTCGTCCGCCCGTATCCCGTCCAGCAGTTCCCGGTAACTCCGCTTGAACGCGGCCGGATTGGTGACGCCCTCGAAGACGTAGAAGCGCACCCCGTCGCCCTTCTTCGCGAAGCCCCAGGTCTTCTCCGCCCGGTCGCGGATGATCTGGCCGCCGGACAGGTCGCCCAGATAGCGGGTGTAGTGGTGGGCGACGTAACCGCTGGGCCGGCGCTCGGCGCACTCGCGGATCCGGTCCGCGTACGCCCTGGTGGCCGGCAGGGCGGACAGGCCCGCCCGCCAGTCCGGCCCCCGCAGATGCGCCAGGTCCCGCTCCAGCGCGGCCAGCCTGAACAGCTCGGGCCGGATGAACGGTCCCGCCACCGGGTCCGACGTCAGCCGCTCGGCGCCGCTCTCCAGTGCCTCGTACACGAACCACAACTGCTCCGTGTAGCGGGCGTAGGCGGCCACGCCCAGCCGGCCGCCGAGCAGGCCGGTCATGAACGACGACGTCTCCGCCGCCCTGTGCTGCTCGTGGGACGCGGTGCGGATCACGGCCGAGAACGACTGCATGGACACTCCTCATGTGCCGACGCCCTGTCGGTAAGTTTACCGACAGGGCGTCGGTAAAACATCCGGAGCACGAAGAAGGCCCGCCCTCCGAGGAGAGCGGGCCGAGGTCCCGGGCGGCGTCAGGGCAGGGTGAGGATCTCCGCACCCGTCTCGGTGACCACCAGCGTGTGCTCGAACTGGGCCGTCCGCCTGCGGTCCTTCGTCACGACCGTCCAGCCGTCGTCCCACATGTCGTACTCGTGGGTGCCCAGCGTCAGCATCGGCTCGATCGTGAACGTCATGCCCGGCTGCATGACCGTCGTCGCGTGCGGGCTGTCGTAGTGCGGGATGATCAGACCCGAGTGGAACGAGGAGCTGATGCCGTGGCCGGTGAAGTCGCGGACGACCCCGTAGCCGAACCGCTTGGCGTACGACTCGATGACCCGGCCGATGACGTTGATCTGCCGGCCCGGCCTGACCGCCTTGATCGCACGGTTCAGGGACTCCCGGGTCCGCTCCACCAGCAGCCGGGACTCCTCGTCCACGTCCCCGACCAGGTAGGTGGCGTTGTTGTCGCCGTGCACCCCGCCGATGTACGCCGTCACGTCCAGGTTGACGATGTCGCCGTCCCGCAGGACCGTCGAGTCCGGGATGCCGTGGCAGATGACCTCGTTGACCGAGGTGCACAGCGACTTCGGGAAGCCGCGGTAGCCGAGCGTGGAGGGGTAGGCGCCGTGGTCGCACATGTACGTGTGGGCGACCTTGTCCAGCTGGTCCGTGGTGACGCCCGGCGCGATGATCTTCGCGGCCTCCTCCATCGCCTGCGCGGCGATACGGCCGGCGATCCGCATCGCCTCGATGGTCTCCGGTGTCTGCACCTCCGGCCCGGTGTACGGCGCCGGCGCGGGCTTGCCGACGTACTCGGGGCGGCGGATGTTTCCGGGGACCGGACGGGTGGGGGACAGCTCCCCTGGTACGAGCAGCGACTGGCCAGACATGCCAGTGAGTCTATCGAGCGGACATGGGGGAACATGTCCGTGGCGAGAGGAGCTGGTCATGCCCCTGTTCAAGAAGCGCACCGTCGGCAAGCCGGGCGAGTGGTATTACTGCCTGGAGCACAAGAAGGTCGAGGAGGGCCCGGACTGCCCGGGCAAGGACCGGTTCGGGCCGTACGCCTCCCCGCAGGAGGCCCGGCGCGCGATGGAGACCGCCGCCGAGCGCAACCTCGAGTGGGAGAACGACCCGCGCTGGCATGACGCGCCTGCGGCGGGCCCGGCCGACGAGGAGTGATCACGCCTCGGTGGGTACGGGGGCGGCGCGCCGCTCGCGCATGCGTACCGCGTGCTCGTTGGTGCGGGCGTCGTACCTCATGAGCCCCGGCAGGCACAGCGCGAGCAGCCCCATGGCGCCCGCGCACGCAAGCCCGCCGGAGACGACGGAGGACCGTACGCCCGCCCAGGCCGCCATGCCGCCGGCCCGGACCTGGGCGAGCTGCGGGCCGACCGAGTAGGACAGCAGCTCGATCCCGGCGAGCCGGCCGCGCAGCTCGTCCGGGATCGTCTGGTTCCACATCGCGGCCCGGAAGACCCCGCTGACCATGTCGAAGCCGCCGCCGACGGTCAGGAAGACCAGAACCAGCCATACGTTCCCGCACACACCGGCGGCCGCGACCGCGAGGCCCCAGCCCGTCGCCGACAGCAGCACCATCAGCCCGTGCCGGTGGATCCGGGACGCCCAGCCGCTGGTCAGGCTCACCAGCATGGCCCCGGCCGGGAGGGTGGCGTACATCAAGCCGAGCGCCCAGTCGGCGTGCAGTTCGTCCGCGAGGAACGGCAGCACCGCGAGCGGCATGGCCAGGAACATCGCCGCGAGGTCGACGACATAGGTGCCGAGGAGTTCCTTGCGGCTCCAGGCGTACCGGGCGCCTTCGAGAATGGCGTGCACGGAGGGCTTCGACGCCTCGTGGGAGGCGGGGGAGGGGGCGATCCGGACGATGTACGCCAGCGAGACGGCGAAGGTCAGCAGGTCGGCGGCGTACGCCCAGGCGAGGCCCGCGTAGGCGACGACCACGCCCGCGAGGGCCGGTCCCGTGACTCCGCCGACGGTCCACCGCAGGGAGTTCAAAGAGGCCGCGGCGGGCATGTCGTCGTGGGCGACGATCCGGGGCCACAGGGAGTCGAGCGCCGGACGCTGGACGGAGACCAGGGCGGAGGAGAGGGCGGCGACGGCGTACAGCGGCCAGACGGTGGGCTGCGGGGCCAGGGCGTTGAGCAGCAGGACGGCACTCAGCACCCCCTGCCCGGCCTCCGTCCACACGATGAGCTTCCGCTTGTCGAGCGCGTCGGCGAGGGCGCCGCCGTACAGGCCGCACACGATGAGGGGCAGCAGCTCCACGGCGCCGACAGCGCCGACGGCTGCCGCCGAGCCGGTGAGGTCCTTCAGCTGGACGGGCAGGGCGACGAAGGCGAGGAAGCTGCCGAAGTTGCTGATCAGCCCCGACTTCCAGAGCCGGCGAAAGTCTGCGGAGGTCTTCCAGGGGGCGAGGTCGGGGAGGAGGGCGCGGATCACTCCAGGCATGCTGGGCGGCCCGGCACCACAGGGCAACCGCTTTTCTCCACGCCGCCCGGGGCCCCGCCGCAGCCCCCGATTCCCACCCGCCGACCCGTCCCGGCCGGCTGGAGGGCGCCCCTAAAACCTGGCTGCCGCGCGGCAGACCCGACGGCTCTGTCTTCCGCTCACCCCGGGCTCTGTCTCGTCCGCTCGCCGGGCTCTGTCTCGCGCTCGCCCGAGGTCTGTCTCGTCCGCTTGCGCTCCGCCTCTCGTACGCCTCGAGGTCTGTTTCGCCCGCGCTCCGGGCTCCGTCTGGCTCCCGCCCGGCCTGCGGTGGGGCTCCCTCGGTCTCGGTGCGTGCCTCCGCTGGGCGGTTCAGCGTCCAGCCGGCCGGGGCGGGTGGGTGGGCGAACTCACCAGGGGGCCGGCGGCGGTGCCGTCAGGGCTTCCGCCAGTCTTGCCAGCCTGTCCCGGAATCCCCGCCGAACCCTCGGAGAGCCACCGTTCTCGCCGGCCGCCGCGCTGACCAGGTGCTGGACGGTGTCCAGGTCCAGCTCCGCCCCGTCGGGCACGGCCAGCGTGTCATGGGCCATGGCCGCGAGGTCGCCGTCACCCGGCCCGAGGGCCAGTACCGTCGCCCCGGCCCGCCGGGCCGAGTGGACGCGCTCCAGCAGCGGCGCGGGCTCCGAGGGAGCCACGACCAGCAGGGTCTCACCGCGTCGCGCCGCCTCGAGCCGGCCCGGTCCCACGGCGAGGTGAGGCGGGTCGGACGGCCGCGCGTGCTGCCGTACCAGGGTCGGCGCCAGTTCCGGTGTCCCGGACCACGCGGCCTCGTCCACCAGATGCGCCGCCAGGTGCCACGGCTCGTACTCCGGCGTGCCCACCAGCAGCAGCCCGCCCCCGTGCGCGACCACCGAACCGCGCAGCACCCCCGCGAATCTCCGGGTGGCCCCCAACCACTCGGTCCCGGCGAGCACTTCCCGCAGCAACGCGACCCGTACGGCGTCCATGCCGCCGCATCCTGCCGCAACCGGTCACTCGTGACGCGGAGTTCACCCGGAATTCGCCCGCTCTGGGGACATGCACCGGTCGCCGCACGCACACCGGCCCCCGTGCCCTACTGCCGTCCCCGTCGCCGTCCCGTCCCCCTGCGACCCCGAGGAGCCGCCCGATGGCCGACGTCACCGTCCCCTTCCGCGCCGGAGACGAGGGCTACGCCGCCTTCCGCATCCCGGCCGTCGTCGCCACCGGGACCGGCACGCTGCTCGCCTTCTGCGAGGGCCGTGTCGACTCCGCCGCCGACCACGGCCACATCGACATCGTGCTGAAGCGGTCCACGGACGGCGGCCGCACCTGGGCGCCGCTCCAGGTCGCCGCGAGCAACGGCGACGACCTCGCCGGAAACCCCGCCCCCGTCGTCCTCGACACCGGCCGCGTCCTGCTCGTGCACATCCGGGCCGCCGCCACCGCCACCGAGGCCGCCATCCTGCGCGGCCAGGTCGACGACGCCGACGGGCGGCGGGTGTGGGTGCAGCACAGTGACGACGACGGGGTGAGCTGGTCCGCGCCGCGGGAGATCACCGCGCAGGTGAAGCGGCCCGGCTGGCGCTGGTACGCCACCACCCCCGGGCACGCCCTCCAGCTGAGCACCGGCCGGGTCCTCGTCCCCGCCAACCACACCCTGCCGCCCACCGGCACGGACACCGGCGCCGAACCGCGTTACAACAGCGGGCACTGCCTGCTGAGCTACGACCGGGGAGAGTCCTGGCACCTCGGGTACCTCGACGAGAACACCGACGGGTACGTCAACGTGAACGAGACCACCGCCGCCGAACTCCCCGACGGGCGGATCTACTTCAACACGCGCAACGACTCACCGGCACCCGGCAACCGCGCCGACGCCCACTCGGAGGACGGCGGCAGAACGCTCCTCACCCCCTTCCGGCCGCAAGCCGGGCTGACCGCGCCCGTCTGCCAGGCCTCCGTCCTCCAGCTCCGGGACCCCGACCTGCTGCTGTACTCCGGCCCGGCCGACCCCGCCCGCCGCGCGCGGATGACGATCCGCGCCTCCACCGACGGCGGCACCACCTGGCGCCCGGCGTTCACCGTCGACGGGCTGCCCGCCGCCTACTGCGACCTGGTCCGCGTCGACCGGGACACCGTGGGACTCCTCTACGAGACCGGGGACTGCGGCGCCTACGAGACCATCACCTTCCGCCGGCTGCCCGTGCGCCGCCTCGCGTGAGCATGCTCCTCCCGCCACGGACGTAGGCTCGCCCCATGACCTCTACCGACAGCGCACAGACCCCTGCCAAGGCCCCTGCCAAGGACCCCTGGGACCTGCCCGACGTCTCCGGGTACGTCGTCGGCGTGCTCGGCGGCACCGGACCGCAGGGCAAGGGCCTCGCCCACCGGCTCGCCCGGGCCGGCCAGAAGGTGATCATCGGCTCCCGGGCCGCCGAGCGTGCCCGGGTCGCCGCGGAGGAGCTCGGCCACGGCGTCGAGGGTGCCGACAACTCCGAGACCGCGCGCCGCAGCGACATCGTGATCGTCGCCGTGCCGTGGGACGGCCACGGCGACACGCTGAAGGCCCTGCGCGAGGAACTGGCCGGCAAGCTCGTCGTGGACTGTGTCAACCCGCTCGGCTTCGACAAGAAGGGCGCCTACGCCCTCAGGCCCGACGAGGGCAGCGCCGCCGAGCAGGCCGCCGCGCTGCTGCCGGACTCCCGGGTCACCGCCGCCTTCCACCACCTGTCGGCCGTGCTGCTCCAGGACCCTGAGATCGAGCAGATCGACACCGATGTGATGGTCCTGGGCGAGGAGCGGGCCGACGTGGAGATCGTGCAGGCGCTGGCCGGGCGCATCCCCGGCATGCGCGGTGTCTTCGCCGGGCGGCTGCGCAACGCCCACCAGGTCGAATCGCTCGTCGCGAACCTGATCTCCGTCAACCGCCGCTACAAGGCACACGCCGGGCTCCGCGTCACGGACGTGTGAGGCCATGGGGGACACTGGTCGGCGAAGCAGTTCCGAGCAGTGTCCCCGACAGGAGCCTCCCGCAATGCCCGCCTTGCCCCCGCCCGCCCGGACCCGGCGACTCGCCCTCTACACCCTCGTCGTCTGCGTCCTTTCCGTGGCCGCCGCCGTCGTCTCCTTCCTCCAGGGCAGCTGGCTGGGGATCGTCTGGGTGCTGCTGGCGGGCCTGACGTCCAACATGACCTGGTACTACGTCAAGCGCGGCCGGAGCGCCGGGCAGGGCAAGTCCCTCACGGGCTGACCTGGCAGATCTCGGGAGTGCCCTGCCAGAAGCGGTACAGCTCCTGGCCGCAGTAGCGCGGGAAGTCACCCACGCCCAGGTCGCGCAGCAGCGCGTCGACCAGGTCGAAGAAGACGTTGTTCACCGACGGCACCCACAGCAGCGCGAACACGAACAGCAGGCCGAACTGCGCGAACGGCTCCACCTGGCGCTTCACCCGGTACGACAGCCAGGGCTCGACGACGCCGTAGCCGTCCAGGCCCGGCACCGGCAGGAAGTTCAGGATCGCGGCCGTCACCTGCAGCAGGGCCAGGAACGCCAGCGCGTACTGGAAGCCGGTGGGCACGCCGTCCAGCGCGTGCAGCCAGAAAGGTGCCGTGCACACGGCGGCGAACAGCACGTTCGTCAGGGGGCCCGCCGCCGAGACCAGGCTGTGCCGCCAGCGGCCCCTGATCCGGCCGCGCTCGATGAACACCGCGCCGCCGGGCAGACCGATCCCGCCCATGATCACGAAGAGCACCGGGAGCACGATGCTCAGCAGCGCGTGGGTGTACTTCAGCGGGTTCAGCGTCAGGTAGCCCTTGGCGCCGACGGTGATGTCGCCGCTGTGCAGGGCCGTACGCGCGTGCGCGTACTCGTGCAGGCACAGGGAGACGATCCAGGCCGCCGTCACGAACAGGAAGACCGCGACGCCCGGCCTCGCCGCGAACCCCGACCAGGTGGCCCAGCCGGTCACCGCCGTCACGGCCAGGATCCCGACGAAGACGGGACTGACCCGGCGCTCGCCGCGGCGGGTGGTGGCGGTGGTCATCGGCGGGCTCCTGTGCGGTGGGGACGGTCGGAAGTGCGACCGTACCGGCCGCGCAGTCGTCGGGGAAACGTCTCGTGCCCACCCCGTGGTTCCTGGACCCTGGAGGGATGCCACGGATGAGGGTGTTCTACGAGGACTGGCAGATGGAATGCTGCGGCACGCCGTTCGCGGTGGGCGACGAGATGGTCTGGAAGCTCGTCCCCCACGCGTCCGGGGCCGTCCGGGACGGCGACGGCCACGGCGCCGAGGCGTGGGTGGAGAACCACGGCGGCCCCGACGAGGAGACCGTCGGCCGCGTGCGCGCCGTCGACCTGGTGCGGCAGGAGTACCTGGCCCGTCACGACCCGCGCCCTGTCGAACCCACCGGCGCGGAACCCGGGACGGTGACCTTCCGGGCGACCGGACGCGCCCTGGAGGCCGTGGCCGGCGCACGGACCCTGGAACCCGCCGACGCCTGCCCGAAGTGGTTCGGCCGGTTCGAGGACGAGGAGCAGCCGCCGCGAGAGGTGCCGTACCGGGTTCGCCGTGCCGTCGGCGCCCTCGTGACCCTGGACGTCCCGGACGGCACGCCGCCGAAACCCGGTGACCACCGCTGACGGCACCGGCGACAATGGTCCCCGTGCGCTATCGGCTGCTCGGCACCACCCAGGTACTCCGCCCCGACGGCACGGCCGTCCCCGTCGGCGGGGCGCGGCTGCGTGCCCTGCTGGGCGTGCTCGCGCTCCGGGCCGGGCGGACCGTGCCCGTGGGCGTGCTCGTCGACGAGGTGTGGGGCGCCGACCCGCCCGCCGACGCCGCCGGGGCGCTCCAGGCTCTGGTCGGCCGGTTGCGCCGTGCCCTCGGCGCGGACGCCGTCGCCTCCGCCGAGGGCGGCTACCGGCTCGCCGCCGCGCCGGACGACGTCGACCTCACTCGTTTCGAGCGGCTGACCGGCGACGGCCTCGCCGCCCTCGCCGACGGCGACCCGGCCAAGGCCGCCGCCGTCCTGGACGACGCGCTCGCCCTGTGGCGCGGCCCCGCGCTCGCGGACCTGCCCGACCACACCGCCGAGGCGGCCCGCTGGGAGACCCGCCGGCTCGACGCGCTGCGCGCCCGGCACACCGCCGCCCTCGCCCTCGGGCACGCCGAACGGTCACTGCCCGAGCTGGCCGCGCTGTGCGACGACCACCCGCTGGACGAGCCGCTGCAGGCGCTGCGGCTGCGCGCCCTGCGCGACGCGGGCCGCCCGGCGCAGGCGCTCGCCGCCTACGAGGACGTACGCCGGCTGCTCGCGGACCGGCTCGGCTCCGACCCGGGCCCCGAACTGCGCGCCCTGCACGCCGTACTGCTCACCGACGAACCCCCGCCCCCGTCCCCGCCGCCCGGACCGCCGGCCCTGGGCAACCTCCCCGCCCGGCTCACCTCCTTCGTCGGGCGGGAGGCCGACATCGAGGCCATCGGCGCCGACCTCGCCGCCGCCCGTCTGGTCACCCTGCTCGGGCCCGGCGGGTCCGGGAAGACCCGGCTGTCCCAGGAGGCCGCCGAGGCGGTACGGCACACCGTCCGGGACGGGGTGTGGCTGGCCGAGCTCGCGCCCGTGGACGACCCCGAGGCCGTGCCGCAGGCCGTGCTCACCGCGATCGGCGCCCGCGACACCGTGCTGCACGGTGCCGGCGCCGAGAGCATCCGCGCGGTCACCGACCGGCACGACGACCCCCTCGAGCGGATCGTGGAGCACTGCGCCCGGCGCCGGATGCTGATCGTCCTGGACAACTGCGAGCACGTCGTCGAGGCCGCCGCGCATCTCACCGAGCGCCTGCTGGCCCGCTGCCCGGAGCTGACCGTCCTCGCCACCAGCCGTGAACCCCTCGGTGTGCCGGGGGAGGTGGTGCGTCCGGTGGAGCCACTGCCCGAGCCGGTCGCGCTGCGACTGCTCGCCGACCGGGGCGTGGCGGCCCGGCCCGGATTCCGGGTCGGGGACGATCCGGAGGCCTGCGCCGAGATCTGCCGGCGGCTCGACGGGCTTCCGCTCGCGATCGAGCTGGCGGCGGCACGCCTGCGGATGCTGTCCCCGCGCCAGATAGCGGACCGGCTCGACGACCGTTTCCGGCTGCTCACCTCCGGCAGCCGCACCGTGCTGCCCCGGCAGCAGACCCTGCGGGCCGTCGTGGACTGGTCCTGGGAGCTGCTCGACGCCGGCGAACGGGACGTCCTCGCCCGGCTGTCCGTCTTCGCCGGCGGCTGCGACCTGACCGCCGCCGAGGCCGTGTGCGGTCCGGCCGCCCTGGACGCGCTCGGCTCGCTGGTCGACAAGTCCCTGGTGGTGGCCGCGCCTTCGGCCGAGGGCGGGATGCGCTACCGGCTGCTGGAGACCGTCGCCGAGTACGCCGGCGAACGGCTCGACGAGGCCGGGCACCGTACCGGGGCCGAGCGCGCCCATCTGACGTACTACCGCGAACTCGCCCGCACCACCGACCCGTTGCTGCGCGGCCCCGAACAGCGCGCCGCCATCGACCGGTTCCAGCTGGAGTACGAGAACCTGCGCACCGCGCTGCGGCACGCCGTCGCCGGCCGCGCCGAGCAGGAGGCGCTGTGCCTGGTGCTGTCCCTGCTGTGGTTCTGGCAGATGCGCGACCAGCGCATCGAGACCCGCACCTGGTGCCAGGAGGTCATGGCGCTCGGCCCGGACCCGTTCGCCGAACCCGTCCGTCGCGCCGAACCGGTGTGGCAGCGCTGCACCGACGCCCCGCCCCCGTACACCGGCGAGATCCTCGTCGAAGCCCGGCGCGGCATCCACCTGGCCCACCTCGCCTGCATGGACACCGAACTGCACTCCTGGCAGACCCCCGAGGCGCAGGCCAAGCTGCGTGCCGTCGCCCGCGTCTACGAGCCCGGTCTGCCGCAGGTCTGCCGCTCGCCCGGCATGCTGTGGTTCTTCGCCGTGATGCTGACCGGTGGCATGGACAGGATGCGGACGGTCATCGACGCCTGTGTGCTCACCTGCCGGGAGACCCCCGGCTTCGAATGGGAGCTGGCCGGCTCCCTGCAGATGCGCGCCAACATCCTCGCCAACCGCACCGCCTGGGCGGGCGACGCCGCCCGGGACGCCGACGAGTCGCTGGAGATCTTCCGCCGCCTCGGCGATGCCTGGGGCACCGCCGAGGCCCTGTCCGCCCGCGGTGAGGCCCATGAACGCCAGGGCGCCCACCGGGAGGCCGCAGCCGACTACCGGGAGGCCATCGAGTGCGCCGAACGCCTCGGCGCCCGTGGGCAGACGGCCGTCCTCCGGGCGCGCCTGGGCAGTGTGCTCATGGACGCGGGGGACCTGGAGCACGGTGAGCGACTGCTCCGGGACGTCATCGCGGCCCAGGACGGCTCCCTCAACGAGGCGATGCCCTTCGCCCGGCTGTTCCTCGCCTGCTGGCTCGGCCTGACCGACCGCACCGCCGAGGCGCGGGAACAGCTGCGCCTGCTGCGGGAGGAGTTCACCATCGCGTACTTCGCCGTCTTCGACTCCATGATCCTCGCCCAGGAGGCCTGGCTGGACGCTCTCGACGGCCGGCCCGAGGACGCCCTGGACCAGGCCACGCGGGCGCTGGACCTCGCCCGCGACCCCCTGGTCCAGGCCATCTCCCCGCACATGGACTCCCTCTGCCTCGGCGTCGCGGCCATGGCTCTCGCCCGCCTCGACGGCGGCGGCCGCGCCGCCGACGCCGCCCGTTGCCTGGGCGCCGCCGACGCCCTGCTGTCGCCCGGCCACATCCCCTCCGGCGTCGAGCGCCGGTGCCACGACATGGTCGAGGAGCGGATCCGGGAGTCCCTGGACGAGCCGGCCTACCGGGCCGCGTACGCCGAGGGCGGTGGCCTCTCCCTCGCGGAGGCCACCGCCCTGGTGTGAGGCGCGGCGAACGTCAGCTCTTCGTGCGGAACTTGTGGATCGCCACCGGCCCCATGACCGCCGTGATGGCCACCGACCAGATGACCGTCACCCACAGGTCGTGCGCCACCGGTCCGCCGACCATCAGACCACGGGCCGCGTCGGCGAGCGTGGACAGCGGGTTGTAGTCGGTGAAGTGCTGCAGCCAGCCCGGCATCGACTTGGTCGGCGCGAAGATCGACGAGCCGAACTGGAGCGGGAACAGCACCAGGAAGCCCATCGCCTGCACGGACTGCGCGTTCTTCAGCACGACGCCGAGGGTCAGGAACACCCACATGATCGAGGAGGCGAACAGCGCGGACAGACCCACGGTCGCGAACAGGCCGCCCCAGCGGTGGATGTGGAAGCCGACCAGCACGGCGACGACCATCAGCACGGCCGTGGCGAACAGCATCCGCGCCAGCTCGACGGCGATCTTCGCGAAGAGCACCGACCCGCGGCCGATCGGGAGCGTCCGGAAGCGGTCCATGACGCCGCTGTTGAAGTCCTGGCTGAACCCGGTGCCGACCCCCTGGGACAGCGTCATGCTCATCATCGCGATCATGCCCGGGATGACGTACTGCACGTACTGCCCCTGGCCGCCGCCGAGCGCCTGCCCGATGGAGCCGCCGAAGACGTACACGAACAGCAGCGTGAAGACGACCGGCATCAGCAGCGCGTCGAACATCGACTCCGGGTCCTGGCGGATCCAGAGCAGGTTGCGGCGGATGAGCGCGCCGGTGTGCCGCAGATGCCCACGCAGCGGGATCCGGGCGTCGGCGGTGGGTACGGCGGTGCTGGTGACGGCGCTCATACGGCGACCTCTTCGCGGGAGTCGGCGGGCGCGGCGTCCTTCGGCGCACCGGCGCGATGGCCGGTGAGCGACAGGAACACCTCGTCCAGGCTGGGCAGTTCGGTGGTGATGGAGGAGATGGTGATGCCGCGCGCGGTGACCGCGCCGACCACGGCCGTCAGCTGCTCGTCGCTGAGGACGGGCACCAGCAGGGTGCCGGACTCGGGGTCCACGGTGGTGGTCGCGAGCCCGGTGATGCCCAGCTCGTCCAGCATCGCGGCGAGCGGGCGCAGCTGCAGCGGATCCACCGGCCGGACCCTCAGGGTGCGCCCGCCGACGCGGGCCTTCAGCTCCTCGATCCCGCCGGTCGCGATGACCTTCCCGCGGTCCACCACGGTCAGCTCCGAGGCGAGCTGCTCGGCCTCCTCCATGTACTGGGTGGTCAGCAGCACGGTGACGCCGTCGCCGACCATCGCCTTCACCTCGTCCCACACCTCGTTGCGGGTGCGGGGGTCGAGCCCGGTGGTCGGCTCGTCGAGATAGAGGACGGCCGGACGGCCGATCATGGACGCGGCGAGATCGAGCCGCCGCCGCATACCGCCGGAGTACGTGCTCGCCGGGCGCCTGGCCGCCTCCGTCAGGGAGAACCGCTCCAGCAGTTCGTCGGCGCGGGCGCGGGCGTCCTTGCGGGACAGATCCAGCAGCCGGCCGATCATGTACAGGTTCTCCCAGCCGGGCAGCTTCTCGTCGACGGAGGCGTACTGCCCGGTGAGCCCTATCACCCGGCGCAGCTGCCGCGGCTGCCGTACGACGTCGTACCCGGCCACGGTGGCCCGGCCGGCGTCCGGGGTGATCAGGGTCGACAGGATCCGTACGAGGGTGGTCTTGCCGGCGCCGTTCGGGCCGAGGACGCCCATCACGGTGCCCTCGCGCACGTCCAGGTCGACACCGTCCAGCGCCTTGGTCTCGCCGTAGTGCTTGACCAGTCCCCGTACCGTCACGGCGTGGCCCCCGCCGACGGGGTTGTCATCGATGCGTGTCATGAGGGAGACAGTGCCAGGGCCCACCGACAGACCACCGACAAGGCACCGACAGCCCGCCTGCACCCCCCGGGGGCGGACCTGCGGGGGCATCGGCGCACCACGGAGCGGCAGCCCGCCGACGGGGGAAGATCGGCGGGCTGCCCGGGTGTTGCCGCAATGGCTCAGTGGACGGAGTGCTCCTCCAGCGGGAACGTTCCGCCGACGACGTCCTCGGCGAAGGACCGCACCGCGTCGCCCATGACCTCACGCAGGTCCGCGTACTTCTTGACGAACTTCGGCACCCGGCCGGACGTCAGGCCGAGCATGTCCGTCCACACCAGCACCTGCGCGTCCGTCCGAGGACCCGCGCCGATCCCGACCGTGGGGATGTGCAGCACCCGCGTCACCTCGGCCGCCAGCTCCGCCGGAACCAGCTCCAGGACGACCGCGAAGGCACCCGCGTCCTGCACGGCCTTGGCGTCGCGCAGCAGTTGCTGCGCCGCCTCCTCGCCGCGCCCCTGCACCCGGTAGCCCATGGCGTTGACGGACTGCGGGGTCAGGCCGATGTGGGCCATGACCGGGATGCCGGACTCCACCAGCAGCCGGATCTGCTCGTGCGAGCGCTCGCCGCCCTCCAGCTTGACCGCGCCGACACCGGCCTCCTTCACCAGCCGGGTCGCCGAGCGCAGCGCCTGCACCGGGCCCTCCTGGTAGGAGCCGAAGGGGAGATCGCCGACGATCAGCGCACGCTGCGTGCCGCGGACCACGGCCGCGGACAGCATCGTCATCTCGTCGAGGGTGACGGGCACGGTCGTCTCGTACCCGAGGTGGCAGTTGCCGGCGGAGTCGCCGACCAGGATCACCGGGATCCCGGACTCGTCGAAGACGGACGCGGTCATCGCGTCGTAGGCGGTGAGCATGGGCCACTTCTCGCCCCGCTCCTTGGCGAGCGTGATGTCGCGGACGGTGATGCGGCGGGTGCCCTTCCCCCCGTACAGCGCCTTGCTGCCGTCGGAGGACTTGTGCTGCGCGGTCTGCGCGGTCTGCGCGCTCTGGGCAGCCGAAAGCTGCGTCATGGCAACGGCTCCTTCAGTCATCTCGAGGCGCCCTGACGGCGTCCCCGGATCGTCTCCATGGTGGCACCTGGTGCCACTCAGGGCCAGAGGGGGTCCCTGTGATCCCCACCCATGGCCGAAACCGAACCTGTGTAAGGCCTTGGTAAAGAAAATAAGATACGAGACGGTTCCGTATCGAAATGGCCGTAGGGTCGGACACATGACAAGTCCCGTTCCTGCCTCCCGGATACCGGAAGCGGTGCACAGGCGCCGCTGGGCGATCCTCGGCGTGCTGATGCTGAGCCTGCTCATCGTGGTGCTCGACAACTCGATCCTCAACGTCGCCATCAAGACCATCTCCAGCCCCGCACCGACCGGCCTCGGTGCCTCCCAGGGCCAGATCGAGTGGGCGATCAACGCCTACACCCTCGTCTTCGCCGGCCTGCTGTTCACCGCCGGCCTCGTCGGCGACCGCCTCGGCCGCAAGAAGGTGCTGCTCGGCGGCATCGCGGTGTTCGGCATCGGCTCCATGCTGGCCGCCGAATCCGGCTCGCCGGACCAGCTGATCGCCTACCGCGCGCTGATGGCCCTCGGTGCCGCCTTCGTCATGCCCGCCACTCTCGCGGTGCTGATGAACGTCTTCGAGCGCGAGGAGCAGCCCAAGGCCATCGGCATCTGGGCCGGCGGCGTCGGCCTCGCCATCGCCATCGGCCCGATCACCGGCGGCGCGCTCCTCGACCACTTCTGGTGGGGCTCGGTCTTCTTCGTCAACGTGCCGATCGTGATCGTCGCGCTGATCCTGATGACCTGGCTCGTGCCCGACTCCCGTGACCCCAGGCCCGGCCGGCTCGACCCCGTCGGCGTCGTCCTGTCCGTCGTCGGCCTGGTCCTGCTGGTCTACGGCATCATCAAGGGCGGCGAACTGGCCGACTTCACCGACGCCAAGGTGCTGGCGACCATCATCGCCGGTCTCGTCGTCCTGGCCGCGTTCGTCGTCTTCGAAAAGCGCAGCGACCACCCGTCGCTGGACGTCACCTACTTCAAGAACAAGGTCTTCTCGGCCGCCATGAGCGCCATCGCGCTGGTCTTCTTCGCGCTGATGGGCGTCACGTTCTTCGGTGTCTTCTACACCCAGAGCGTGCGCGGCTACTCCCCGCTGGAGTCCGGCGTGCTGATGCTGCCGCTCGCCTGCGCCCAGCTGATCTTCGCGCCGCGCGCCCGGCTGGTGGTGGACCGCTTCGGCAACAAGGTCACCACGACCGCCGGCCTGGTGCTGATCGCCGCCACGCTGGCCATGTTCGCCACCTTCGAGGCGGACACGCCGATCTGGCTGCTGGAGGTCGTCTTCTTCCTGATGGGCACCGGCATGGCGCACATCATGACGCCGACCTCGGTCGTCATCATGCAGGCGCTGCCGCGCGAGAAGGCGGGCTCCGCCTCCGCGCTCAGCAACACCTTCCGTCAGGTCGGTGGCGCGCTCGGCATCGCCGTGCTCGGCTCGGTGCTCGCCACGGCGTACCGCAACGGCATCGAGGGCAAGCTCGGCATGCTGCCGCCCGCCCTGCGCGACAAGGCCGCCGAGTCCATCGAGGCCACCCTCGGCATCGCCGGCAGGCTCGGCCCGCAGGGCAAGGCCCTGGTCGCCCCCGCCGACGACGCGTTCCTGCACGCCATGCACGTCACCGCCCTGTGCGGTGTGGGCGTCGCCCTCATCGGTGCCGTGGTGACGGGCCTGTTCCTGCCGGGCAAGCCGCCGGCCGCCCGAACGGGCGAGCAGGAGGCGGAGCTGGTCGCGGCCGCGGACTGACGACGGATCGACCGCGGTTGCTCGAGGGAGGTCCGACCGCGGCACCACGGGGGGAGGAGGCCGCTGCGGGACAATTCCCGCAGCACACCGAGAGGACGGAACGACGTGAGCCTTGCCGACAGCCGGCCGCGACCGGACGGGCCCGTGCGGGGACGCCCCCGCAGCGAGGCCGTGGAACGGGCCATTCTGGAAGGCGTGATGAAGCTCCTGGAGGACGGCGTACCGCTCGCCGAACTCTCCATCGAGCAGGTCGCGCGCACGGCCGGCGTCGGCAAGGCCACCATCTACCGCCGCTGGAGCGGCAAGGAGGAACTGTTCATCGACGTCGTACGCGCCGCCGAACCCCCTGACCCGGAGCTCCCCGGTACCTCCATGCGGGACGACCTCGTGGTCCTGCTGGAGAACCTGCGCCAGCGCGGACTGGCCAGCAGGACCTCTGCGCTGCTGCACAACGCCCACGCCCAGATGAAGAAGAGCCCGAAGATCTGGGCCGCTTACCACGCCACCGTCATCACACCCCGGCGCAACATGGTCGTCGAGGTCCTGCGCCGCGGTCAGCTCGACGGCGAACTCCGGCCGGACGTCGACCCCGAGCTGGCCAACGACCTGTTCGTCGGCCCCATCCTGGTGCGATCCGTCCTGCGTCCCGACGCGGACCTGCCCGAGGGCCTCGCGGAGCAGATCGTGGACACGGTGCTGGAAGGCCTACGGCCCGTCAGGTCGACAGCCTCGTAGCACGGATGTACGCGTTTCGTCACAGACCCCACCTGTCCCGGCTCTGACCGGAACTCCCGGGCCCCACTCGTTCGTCCTCGTCTTCCGTACGGCCGTCATGGGACGGCGGGAGCGGAGCCGATCATCCCCTAGGGTCGGAAGAGCACGGGGGAAGAACGGTGTGCACGGCAGGCAGTGAGGCAGGCGGTATGGCGCAGCAGGCGTACAGGACGGAGACGGTGGGCGGCGGCTCGGGGCCCGAGCGACCGGGATCCCGGCTTCGGCGCCTGCTGCACCGCCTGCTCTCCGGCTGGCGCGACGACCGCCGCATCTGGCGCCGGGGCATCGTCCTGGCAGTGCTGGCCCTGCTGCTCGCCCTGGTGATGCTGCTGCACTCGCGCATCCCGAACCGGGTGGGCAACCTGGGCAGCCTCACCGAGACGTTCCTTCCCTGGCTGGGCCTCGCCATCCCGGTGCTGCTGGTGCTCGGGCTGATCCGGAGGTCGGCGACCGCGCTGATCGCCGTGCTCCTCCCGGCGACCGTGTGGCTGAACCTCTTCGGCGGGCTGCTCACCGACAAGACGGGCTCGGGCGGCGACCTGATGGTGGCGACCCACAACGTCAACGCGGAGAACCCCGACCCCGTCGGGACCGCGCGGGACGTGGCCTCCTCCGGCGCGGACCTGCTGGCCCTGGAGGAGGTCCCGGCCGGCGCCGTGTCCGCCTACGAGCAGGCGCTCGCCCCGACGTACAAGTACCACGCGGTCGAGGGCACGGTCGGCCTGTGGAGCAAGTACCCGATGACCGACGTCCAGGCCGTCGACATCAAGCTCGGCTGGAAGCGCGCCATGCGGGCCACCGTGACCACTCCCAAGGGCCCGATCGCGGTGTACGTCGCCCACATGCCCTCGGTGCGGGTGAAGATGGAGGCCGGCTTCACCGCCCGGCAGCGCGACACGAGCGCCGACGCGCTCGGTGAGGCGATCGCCGGCGAGTCCCTGAAGCGGGTGGTCCTGCTCGGTGACCTGAACGGCACGATGAACGACCGTTCGCTCAACGCCGTCACCTCTCAGATGCGCTCCACGCAGGGTGCGGCGGGCAGCGGCTTCGGGTTCAGCTGGCCGGCGTCGTTCCCCATGGCGCGGATCGACCAGATCATGGTCAGGGGCATCGAGCCGGAGAGCTCGTGGACCCTGCCGCGCACCGGCAGCGACCACCTTCCGGTGGCTGCCCGTGTGAAGCTGGACACGTCGTCGTAACCCGCTGGAATTCCGGGCCTGAGAGACTTTGTTCCGTTGCTGAACATAGACTGGTACGGAACCTGCTCTCCCTGAACCCCTGAAAGGCACAGGCCCTTCATGCCCCTGGCCCTGCTCGCTCTGGCCGTTGGCGCTTTCGGCATAGGTACGACCGAGTTCGTGATGATGGGGCTGCTCCCCGACGTCGCGCACGACCTGCACATCTCGATCCCCACCGCCGGGCACCTCGTCTCGGCGTACGCGCTGGGCGTCGTCATCGGCGCCCCGCTGCTGGCCGCGCTCACGGCCCACATGTCCCGCCGTACGGTCCTGATCGCCCTGATGGTCCTGTTCGTGGCGGGCAACGCGCTGTCGGCGTTCGCCCCCGGCAACGGCTCCCTGCTCGCCGCGCGCTTCCTCAGCGGCCTGCCGCACGGCGCCTTCTTCGGCGTGGGCGCGGTCGTCGCCACGACGACGGTCCCGCCCGAGCGCAAGGCCCGCTCCGTCTCCCTGATGTTCCTCGGCCTGACCGTCGCCAACATCGCGGGCGTCCCCGTGGCCACCCTCGTGGGCCAGCACCTCGGCTGGCGGGCCGCCTTCCTGGGCGTGAGCGTGATCGGCCTGGCGGCGATCGCCTCGCTGGCCCTGCTCATCC
Source organism: Streptomyces sp. NPDC046759 (assembly GCF_040645475.1). Classification (NCBI taxonomy): domain Bacteria; kingdom Bacillati; phylum Actinomycetota; class Actinomycetes; order Kitasatosporales; family Streptomycetaceae; genus Streptomyces; species Streptomyces sp. NPDC046759. Next base: position 347,170 of record NZ_JBEYYJ010000005.1, read on the forward strand.
CGCACGACCACACCCACGCGCCGGCGACGGGCCTGCGCGGCGAAATGGCCGCGCTGAAGTCCCTGCCGGTCTGGCTCGCCCTCGGCACGACGGTGGCGGGCTTCGGCGCGCTCTTCGCGGCCTACAGCTACGTCACGCCGATGCTGACCGACTCCGCCGGTTACGCCGAGTCGAGCGTGACCCTCCTGCTGGCCCTGTTCGGCGTCGGTGCCACGGTCGGCAACCTGCTGGGCGGCCGGCTCGCGGACCACACGCTGCGCGGGACGCTGTTCGGGGGGCTCGCCGCTCTGGGCGCGGTGCTGCTCCTCTTCCCGCTGCTGATGCGCACGGAGTGGAGCGCGGCCCTCGCGGTGACCCTGCTGGGCACGGCCGCCTTCGTCACCGGGTCCCCGCTCCAGCTGATGGTCATGGAGAAGGCCGCCGCGGCCCCCTCCCTGGCCTCCTCCGCCAACCAGGCCGCCTTCAACCTGGCCAACGCGGGCGGCGCCTGGATCGGCGGCCTGGCCCTCGCGGCGGGCTTCGGTGCGACGTCCCCGGCGCCGGCCGGCGCGATGCTGGCGGTGCTCGGGCTGGGCGTGGCCGGCGTGGCGTACGCGGTGGACAGGCGCCGGGTGACCCCGTCGGCCGGGCGCGAGAGGCTCGTCGCCTCCCATGTCCCCGAGCAGTCGAGCGCGCTGCACCACTGACCGGGAGGTCCGGCCCCCTGCCCCCCCCCGGCCCGGCCGGGCGGAAAGCGGCTGCTGCCGGGGCCGGCCTGCCGGACGGAAGGGGGCGGCCGGTGCGGCCGGCCGGTGCTCCGGCGGCCGAGTCGCCTTCGGCGGCAGGAGCCGGCGGTCGTCCCCGGCCGTGTCAGAGGAGTTCGGCCACGGGGGACGACGAGAGGGAGTCCTGACAGCGGCAGTGTGTCGGGCCGAGCACGCGTGAGCCCGCGCCACCGCCCGTCATGGCCCGATGAGTTCGGCGGCGGAAGTCGAAGGGGATGTCCAGGGCGAAGAAGTTCTTCCCGGTCCCCGTCCGCGCGCGCAGGCGGATCCGCTGTTCGGCCACCGGCACCGTCTCGGGGAGCTGAAGGTCCCACGCCTGCTTCCACGGGCCGGCGGGCGGGCGGGGGTCGCCCGACAGCCTCGCGCCCATGCGCGCCAGCAGATCGGGCAGCCTGTACTTCGTGTCCAGCATCTTCACCGGACCGAACTTCATGACCACGTCGCAGACGACCTTGGTCAGGTCGACGGACTCCTTGAGGTGGCCGTCCATCTCCCAGCGGACCTGACGCCCGAGCGACGGCCAGGCGGGGGTCAACGTGATGTCGTGGATGTCCAGGACATACGAGTCGTCGCTCATGTCCTCCACCAGAGGAATACTCATCTCGCTCACCCCGGGGATGTCAGGGATATGGATGTCGCTGCGGCGCATCCGCCGGACCCGTCGGCGAAGCGTCACTCAGGGAGCCGGGCGCCCGGCCCGGCGGCAGCGTGCACGTGCGGTCGCCGGGGCCGCCGCCGGTCACCGGGCGGGAGAGGCCGGGAGGACCGCCCAGCCGTTTCCTCACCCGTTCGGGGGAGCGGGGAAACGGCGGGAGGGAGGCCGGCGGCCATGGCGCCGGGCACGCGCCGAGGGGAGGCGTCCGGGCGGAAGTCACCAGGTGGGTCGGCCGGTGAAGGAGAGCACGACCGCCCGGGCGCGACGCGTGCGGCGCCGCGGACCAGGCCCAGGCAGGGGTGCACGGTGCGTCGTTGCTGGACAATCGGGGCAGGAGCCCCGGCCCGATTCCGGCAGGCCGGGGCTCCCTGTCACACGGTGGCTTCCGGGTTACCGCCCCCCGTCGCCTCCGTCGCCCCAGCCGCCACCCCAACCGCCGCCCCAGCCGCCGCCCCAGCCGCCCCAGCCGCCGTCGTGGCCGACGACGCGGAAGCTGGCGAGCACGCCGTCCTTGATCTTGACGCCGTCTTCGCCGTGCTCGCCGTGCTCGCCGTGCTCGCCGTGCTCGCCGTGCTCGCCGTGCTCGCCGTGCTCGTCGCCGTGCTCGCCGTGCTCGCCGTGCTCGTCGCCGTGCTCGCCGTGCTCGTCGCCGTGCTCGTCGCCGTGCTCGCCGTGCTCGTCGCCGTGCTCGTCCTCGAAGCGCGTGCGCACGCCGTTGGCGGAGCTGTGCGGGCCGACGGTGGCGATGGGAGCGCCGTTGTCGCAGACCGCGCCGCGGAACACCTCGACGGCCCGGTGGCTGTCGTTGCGGATGTTCAGGCTCCGCGCGCCCAGGCCGCTGACCACGGTGATGCAGTCGCCCGGGAAGGGGGAGTAGGACCGCTCGTTGACCTGGATCAGGCCCCAGTCGCCGCCGCCGCGGAACGGGCCCGGGCCCCCTCCTTCGTTGCCCTTGCCCGGCCCGGCGTTGTTACCGAAGGGCACAGGGGCCGGAGCCGTCGGAGCCGGAGCCGTCGGGGTGGCCGCAGCCGCCTGGGGTACCGGGGCGGAAGCGGGGGCGGCCGAGGCGTAGGTGATGCCGGTCGCGGCCATTGCTGCGGCACCCGCGACGGCGGCGGTCACCACAGTGGAACGGGGGAACTTCATGTCGCTTCTCCTGTTCTCTTCAAGAGGCTGCCGACCCGTCAGCCGGCTCGAGAGCGAACATACCCACACCGGTCATATCAGTCATACCGGAAGCCCGTCGCCAGGGCCGATCGGGGACATCTGCGGCCCCCGGTGCGGCTTTTTCGTTGTGCTGACGGTGCATCAAGTAACCGGTCTGAAGAGAAGATTGGCATACTATTAGGCCTTTGGGGTGATCTTCTGACGCCTGCTCATTCCGCGTCGCCACAGCGTGTCGCTGCGGACACCAGGAAACGGGGCGTGCTAGAGGGGTGGCGGGGCTCGGGTGCCGCCGGTGCCGCCCCAGGGCCTTCGCGCCGCGTGCGGCCGGACATCGGCCCGGCAGGCGGACCCCCCTCCCTCAGGCGTCGTCCCTTGGCCACCACCCTTCCGAAGTGGCGGGTGCCCCGCACGAGTTGAGGAGCGTCCGGCTCCCTGACACGACGAAGGGGCGTGGGGTCCTCGGACCCCACGCCCCCTGCCGCTCAGCGGATCAGCGCGTCAGCGCCTCAGTGCTTCTTCGCGTACGACTGGACGTACCCGTCCGCCGGCGAGCCGACGCCCGTCACGTCGTCGTAGCCCTTCACCGCGGACAGCGAGCTGTCCTTGCCCAGGCTGCGGACCGAGGTCAGCAGGCCGCCGGCGGCGCTGTAGCCGTTGGCGAAGTCGATACGGGCGACCGCCAGGCCGGAGCCGGTCGGGTTGTCCGTGACGTCGTGGAAGACGCCCTCCTTGCCGTACTTGGCGTAGATCGTCGGGTTGGCGAAACCGATCGCCTTGCCGCCGCGCGCCTCCTGGGCCAGCGCCTGGACCGCCGCGATGACCGGAGCGGCGAGCGAGGTGCCGCCGATGCGGTACTCGCTGTACTGCTGCGATCCGTCGGGGAAGGTCTGGGTCTGGCCGACCAGGAAGCCGGTGTTCGGGTCGGCGATCGCCGCGATGTCCGGGACGACGCGGTTGCCGTCGGCGCTGTTGGCCTTGGCGAGCGAGTCCGGGACGACGCCCTTCTGGTAGTACGGCTCGGCGACCGTCTTGCTGGTGCCGCCGCCCGCGCCCGAGGTGAACGCGCCGGGGAAGCTGGTCCAGCTCTTGCCGTCGGCCGACAGCGTGGCCTTCTCCGTGCCCCAGCCGGTCTCCCACTGGTACGCGTCACCCTTGCCGACGGCCAGCGAGGTGCCGCCGACCGCGGTCACCCAGGCGGAGTTGGCGGGGGTGTCGACCTGCTTCGTACCGGTGTTGGCGACCTCGTCACCGTTGTCGCCGGAGGAGAAGTAGAAGCCGATGCCCTGCACCGCGCCCAGCTGGAAGACCTGGTCGTAGGCCGCCGCGAGGTCCGGCGTCTGGTTGGCCTCGATGTCGCCCCAGGAGTTGGAGACGATGTCGGCCAGGTGGTTGTCGACGACCTTGCTGAGCGAGTCGAGCAGGTCGTCGTCGTAGCAGGAGGCCGCACCGACGTACGTGACGTCGGCGGACGGGGCGACCGCGTGCACGGCCTCGACGTCGAGGGTCTCCTCGCCGTACCAGCCGGCCGCGCCGCATTCCTTGGTCTTGGTGTAGTTCTTCGGCAGCACCTGGTGCAGCTGGCTGGTCTTCCAGGCCGCGTCACCGTGCTTGACCGCGTACGTGCCCGCGTCGTAGGCGATGGTCGGCGAGGCGTAGGCGTCGGTGATGGCGACGCGGACGCCCTTGCCGGTGTAGTCGCCGGCGCCGTAGGCGGCGCGCAGCTGCTTGCCGGTGTAGCCCTTGATCGCGTACGGGATCTTCTGGCCGTACGCGTCCGGCAGCGAGCTCGCGATGTTCGAGCCGTAGTACGAGGAGAACGGCCCGGCGTTCTTGAACACGGCGTCCGGCGGCGGCAGCTGGTCGTCGTGGTTGGCCTTGTGCGGGGCACTGTCCAGGCCGGTGACGGTCAGGACGGTGCCCTTCAGGGCGGCCGGGACGGTGGCCGTCTGCGCCGGGGCGCGGTAGGTCTTCGACCCCTTGGCGAAGTTGTGCAGCTGGGTGCCGAACGCCTTCTCGGCGGCGGCCACGTCACCGGAGACGGAGACGTAGTGCTGGGTGACCTCGGTGACCTTCAGACCGGCCGACGTCAGCCAGGACTTGACGGCGGCCACCTGGGCCTTGGTGGCCCCGAAGGCGGCCTGCGCCTTCTTGGCACTCAGGTACTTGCCGTACAGCGGCGAGCTCGGGTCGGCGACGGCCTTGGCGTAGGCGGCGAGGCCCGCCGCGTCCTTGCCGGCCAGATAGACCCGGGCGTTCACCGGGGCGCTGTTCGCAGTCGCGCCCTTGTCCGCCTTGGCCGTGGCCCAGAGCGGCTTGGTGCCCTTCAGTGCGTCACGGGCGGGGCTGCCCGCGGCGTGTGCCGCGGGTATGCCCAGCGCCAGCGCGCCGGCGACCATGGGCAGAGTTGCTGCCATGCTCGCGGCGCGCAGCTTGGCGCGGTTGGATCTCATAGAACCCCCTGCGATGCGATTCGCATGCATGTAGTGGTTGGTACGCCACGCGCTCCGCGCACCGGCCCGCGGCGGTTCGGCCGGCGAATGGATCACACGATGGGGGTCACTCTTTCGATGAACCGTTCATGCCAGGGGAACGAAAGGGTCAAGAGAAGGTCAACTGCCCGGTCATGTGGGGCGAATTGCTCCTTTCATCCCTCACGGTTCTGTAACGGAACTACCCGGCGGCTGTTCATGAACGGGGCTTCGCGCCGCGTTCCCCGAGCATGCGGGCCATCACCTGGAGCTCCGACTGCTGGGCGTCGACCATGCCCTGCGCGAGCCGCTTCTCCACGCCGACGGTGCACTTGGCGACGCAGCCCTCGGCCATGTGGATGCCGCCCTTGTGGTGGTCCGTCATCAGCTGCAGATAGAGGATCTCGGCCTGCTTGCCGCTCAGCGACTGGAGTTTCTTCAGCTCCGTGTTCGTCGCCATGCCCGGCATCAGCGCGCCGTCCTTGCCGGAGGCCATGTCGCCCATGCCCATCCAGGTCATCGGCGGCTCTGCCGACACCTTCGGCAGTCCCCACAGATCCAGCCAACCGAGCAGCATGCCACGCTGGTTGGCCTGCGTCTGTGCGATGTCGTAGGCGAGACGGCGCACTTCGGCGTTCTGTGTGCGGTCCCGGACGATGTACGACATCTCGACGGCCTGTTGGTGGTGCACGGCCATGTCCCGCGCGAACCCCGCGTCCGCCGACTGTGCGGCCGGCGTCTTCGTGACCGGCTCGCCGGAATCCTCGGCGGCCGCGTACGTGATCGCGCCGGCCGCCACGAGGACCGCCGCCGCGGCCCCCGCCACCCAGCCGACGTGCTGCCGCCCCACTACATCGCCCCGCTGGTGCAGGCGGCACCCGGCTCCGGGGTCTGCGGACCCTGGACGTAGGTGCTGAAGAACTTGTCCACCTCGGGGTCGTTCGCGCTCTTGACGGTCACCTGGTGGCCCCACGCCGACAGGATCAGCGGCGCCGCCTGGTTCTCGTACGGGCTCATCAGCGAGTACGGCGTCTTCTTCACCTTCGCCGCGAGCGCGTCGACGTCGGCCTTGTCCGCCTTGCTGGTGTACGTCACCCAGACCGCACCGTGCTCCAGCGAGTGCACGGCGTTCTCGTCCTGCAGCGGCTTGGTGTAGACGGTGCCGTCGCAGGTCGCCCAGACCGGGTTGTGGTTGCCCCCGACCGGCGGGTGCATCGGGTACGACACCTTGGCCGTCACGTGCGTGCGCGACAGCTTGCCGGTCCAGGCCTTCACGCCGTCCTTGCCGGTGGCCCAACGCCCGGAGACGACGGAGCCCTTGGCGTCGTTCTTGTCGCCGGACCGGGAGTTCACGAGGAACACGCCGCCGGCCACGAGACCGGCGGCGACCACCACGCTCGCGGCGATGGTGAACCCACGGCTGCGGCGCTCGCGCGCACGCTCGGCACGGCGCATCTCCTCTATGCGCGCCTTGCGCGTCGGGGAGCTGATCTTGGCGGAACCCATGAGGTGTCCTTCTGGGGGAAAGGGCCGGCAACGGGAAGGGTGGGGCCCGCTGATCGTAGTGGGGAAGGGGGTGCCATCCGCAGGGAGGGCGTGGCAAGGAGCGGCACCCGGATAATTTGAACCGCGGATGCGTATTACCTACGCTCGTGGTATGCGGCTCCTGCGCTCCACCGACCTGGCCCTGCGCGTCCTGATGCGACTGGCCGTGGCCGTCGACGGCACGCCCACCACCCGTCAGGTCGCGGCGGACATGGACGTGCCCTACACGCACGCCGCGAAGGTCGTCGCCGAACTCCAGCACCTGGGCCTCGTCGACGCCCGGCGGGGCCGGGGCGGCGGGCTCACCCTCACCGCGGAGGGCCGTGCGGCCTCGGTCGGCGCGGTGGTGCGCACCTTCGAGGGCGACGGAGACGTCGTCGACTGTGAGGGGCCGACTCCCTGTCCCCTGAGCTCCGGCTGCCGCCTGCGGGGCGCGTTGCGGCGGGCTCAGGAGGCGTTCTACGCGGCGCTGGACCCGATCACCGTCGCGGAGATCATCGCCGATCCGACGGGCCCCCTTCTGCTGGGCATCTCCCGGGGGCCGCAGGCCGGTTGACGGCTCACGCCGCACCGCGTTCATCGGCGGGCGTCGTGGTGCTCGCGCGGCGGAGGGGAGCCAGGGAGCGGACGGCGAACGGACGGAACGGGTTCCTCTCGCAGTCCGGCAGGGCCGGGGGAGCCGCGGACCCGGTGCGGCTGAGCGGCAGTCCCGGGCCGCCACGGAGCGTCCGTGACGCCGGCGCTGACACCGTCCGCAGGACGCGGCCCGAGGACGTTGCCGGCGGACGGCGGACGGCGGTCAGCGGACGGCAGTCAGCGGACAAGGGTCAGCAAGCAGCGGTCAGCAGACAGGGGGCAGCGGTCGGCAGACAAGGGTCAGCGGGCCGTGCCGCCTTTCGCCGGACACGACGGGTTGCCGGTGGCCCGCATGACCCGGCCGCGCACGATGGGGGCCGAGGACCACCCGGCACCGGTCGTCAACGTCCGGTCGCTCGTGGACGAGGCGGAGAAGGAGGCCGGCGCGCTCGACCGCGCATGAGCGCTCAGCTGCCCTGCTGGGCCAGCCACAGGTCCGGGCCGAACACCTCGTAGTGGATGTCGGCCGGGGCCACGCCCTGCTCGATCAGCTGGGCGCGCACCGCGCGCATGAAGGGCAGCGGACCGCACAGGTACGCGCGCGTGCCGGGCCGAACGGGGAGGCCGGCGAGGTCGACCAGGCCGGCGCGGGTGCCCGGCTCGGCGTCCCGCTCGTAGAAGAAGTGCACGGAGGCGTCCGCGAGCTTCCCGGCGTACGTCTCGTGGTCGGCGCGCAGGGCGTGGTCGGCGGGGGAGCGGTCGCCGTGGACGACGGTGACGGGGCCGCCGTGGCCGGCCGCCGCCAGGCCGGCCAGCATCGCGATCATCGGGGTCACGCCGATGCCGGCGGAGGCCAGGAGCAGCGGCGTGTCCGCGCCCGCGTCCAAGGCGAGGTCACCGTACGGCTCGGAGAGGTCCACAACGTCACCGACGCGCACGCGCGCGTGGAGGTGGTGGGAGACCTCGCCGCCGGGCGCCGGGGCTTCGCCCTGCACCCGCTTGACGCTGAACTGGCGCAGCGCGTCGCCGGGCGCCCCGGACAGGCTGTACTGGCGGATCTGCCGGGCGCCGTCGGGCAGCTCGACCTGGACGGAGACGTACTGGCCGGCGCGGAAGTCACGCACCGGGCCGCCGTCGGCGGGGCGCAGCCGGAAGGTGACGACCTCCGCCGTCTCCTCGACGCGCTCCACGACCTCCCACGGCCGCCGCACCGTGCTGCCGCTCTCCTCGTACAGCCGCTTCTCGATGGCGATGAGCGCGTTCGCCATCAGCCAGTAGACCTCGTCCCACGCGACGGCGACCTCCGGTGTGACGGCCTCGCCGAGGACCTCCGCGATGGCGGCGAAGAGGTGCTCGTGGACGACGTCGTACTGCCCGGGCGCGATGCCGAGCGAGGCGTGCTTGTGGGCGATCCGGCCGAGCATCGCGTCGGGCCGCTGGTCCGGGTGGTCCACCAGATGCGTGGCGAAGGCGGCGATGGAGCCCGCGAGGGCCTGCTTCTGGGCGCCGGAGGCCTGGTTGCCGCGGTTGAACAGGTCCCGCAGCAGTTCGGGGTGGGCGGCGAAGAGGCGGGCGTAGAAGCGCTCGGTGATCTCGCCGATGGCCGCGCCGACGGCGGGAAGGGTGGCGCGGACCGTGGCCGCGGACTGCTCGGACAGCATCGGAACTCCTCGGACTCGACTGATCGGAACGCTATGAAAACTTGCATCTGAGATGCAAATTATCTGGGCGTGGTGTCCCTCACTTCCCGTACGAACCGGCCATTACGGATGTCGGTCCGAGCAGGCAATATGGGCGGAAGACAGCAGTACACCCGCCGTACGAGAGGCGTTCAGGCCGAGGACGCTCGGGCGATCAAGGTCCGCAACGCGCATGAAATGGTGTTGTGGTGGGATGCTCAGGTGCCCGACCGCCTCCCGCGACACCGGGGAAGCGGCCTGACCAGCAAGGATGGGGAAGCGGAAGATGGACAAGCAGCAGGAGTTCGTGCTCCGGACCTTGGAGGAGCGCGACATCCGGTTCGTACGCCTTTGGTTCACGGACGTGCTGGGCTTCCTCAAGTCCGTCGCCGTGGCCCCCGCCGAGCTGGAGCAGGCCTTCGACGAGGGCATCGGCTTCGACGGCTCCGCCATCGAGGGCTTCGCCCGGGTCTACGAGTCCGACATGATCGCCAAGCCGGACCCGTCCACCTTCCAGATCCTGCCCTGGCGTGCCGAGGCCCCCGGCACCGCCCGCATGTTCTGCGACATCCTGATGCCGGACGGCTCCCCGTCCTTCGCCGACCCCCGGTATGTGCTCAAGCGCGCCCTGGCCCGCACCTCCGACCTGGGCTTCACCTTCTACACCCACCCCGAGATCGAGTTCTTCCTCCTGAAGGACCGCCCGCTGGACGGCTCCCGCCCCATCCCGGCCGACAACTCGGGCTACTTCGACCACACGCCCACCAACGTCGGCATGGACTTCCGCCGCCAGGCGATCACCATGCTGGAGTCGATGGGCATCTCGGTGGAGTTCTCCCACCACGAGGGCGCGCCGGGCCAGCAGGAGATCGACCTGCGCTACGCCGACGCGCTCTCCACGGCGGACAACATCATGACGTTCCGCCTGGTCATGAAGCAGGTGGCGCTGGAGCAGGGGGTGCACGCGACCTTCATGCCGAAGCCTTTCTCCGAGCACCCGGGCAGCGGCATGCACACCCACCTGTCCCTGTTCGAAGGCGACCGGAACGCGTTCTACGAATCGGGCGCCGAGTACCAGCTCTCCAAGGTCGGGCGCTCCTTCATCGCCGGTCTGCTCCGGCACGCGGCGGAGATCTCCGCGGTCACCAACCAGTGGGTGAACTCCTACAAGCGCATCTGGGGCGGTTCCGAGCGCACCGCAGGCGCCGGCGGCGAGGCCCCGTCGTACATCTGCTGGGGCCACAACAACCGCAGCGCCCTGGTCCGCGTCCCGATGTACAAGCCCGGCAAGACCGGCTCCGCCCGCGTCGAGGTCCGCTCCCTGGACTCCGGTGCCAACCCCTACCTCGCCTACGCCCTCCTCCTGGCCTCCGGGCTGAAGGGCATCGAGGAGGGCTACGAGCTCCCGCCCGGCGCCGAGGACGACGTCTGGGCCCTCTCCGACGCCGAGCGCCGCGCGATGGGCATCGAACCCCTCCCGCAGAACCTCGGCGAGGCCCTCACCCTCATGGAACGCAGCGATCTGGTCGCCGAGACCCTCGGCGAGCACGTCTTCGACTTCTTCCTGCGCAACAAGCGCTCGGAGTGGGAGGAGTACCGCTCCGAGGTCACCGCGTTCGAGCTGCGGAAGAACCTGCCGGTGCTGTAGGGGCAGGGTCGGGGCGGGGTTCCGCCGAAACGATCCCCTGGGGCCGACGGTCGCGGACCGTCGGCCCCGGCGCGTCTTAGAGGTCCTAACGGAATGCGGTTGAGTTGTGACCTCTGGCTGGGTGACGCAGTTGGTTGGGTGTGAGGAAGCGTGATCCCCAACCGTGGCTGGTCGATGACGAGTTGTGGTCGCGAATCGAGCCACTGCTGCCTGTCCGACAGCGCCGGCATCGGTACCCCGGCCGGAAGGCGCTGGATGACCGCAAGGTGCTGTGCGGCATCCTGTT